>JBKJLD010000035.1:0-38937 GCA_046597165.1 Nocardioides sp. | reverse complement strand
GCGCCAGCACCCGGCCGGTGGTCAGGTGCACGGGGTAGTCGTCGCACGGCACCTCGGCGGCCCCGCGGTGCTCGACCGCGATGCACCGAGCGAGCCCGTCCGGCGTCGCGAACGCGTCGGCGAACATCCGCGGCGTCCCGGGGTGCGCGGGCGTCGGGCACGGCCAGAACACCCCGTGCTCGCGCCGGATCCGGGCGTAGTCGATGCCGGCGTAGTCGGCCTTGCCGCCGGACGAGGCGCGGCCGAGCTCGGCGAAGATCTCCTCCGGCTCGGTCGAGAAGGCCACCGGCGAGCCGAGCCGCGTGGCCAGCGCGGCCATCACCTCGAGGTCGCTGCGCACCCCCTCGGGCGGCGCGACGGCGCGCTCGCGCAGGATCACCCGGCCCTCGAGGTTGGTCATGGTGCCGGTCTCCTCGGCCCACTGGGTCACGGGGAGTACCACGTCAGCCATGGCCGCGGTCTCCGACATCACCATGTCGGCGACGACGAGCAGGTCGAGCGACTCCAGCCGCTCGGTGACATGGGTGGCGTTGGGCGCCGAGACCACGATGTTGCTGCCGAACACGAGCAGCGCCCGCGGGCCGTCCTCAACACCGAGCGCGTCGAGCAGCTCGTAGGCGGAACGGCCCTTGCCGGGCAGCGTCTCCGGCGCGACGCCCCACACCCGCGCGACGTGCTCGCGGGCGGCGGGGTCGTCGATCATCCGGTAGCCGGGCAGCTGGTCGGCCTTCTGGCCGTGCTCGCGCCCGCCCTGCCCGTTGCCCTGGCCGGTCAGGCAGCCGTAGCCGCCGTACGTCGTGCCGCACTGGCCGAGGGCGAGCGCGACGTCGATCCAGGCGAGAACCGTGTCGGTGCCCTGGCTGTGCTGCTCGGCGCCACGGGCAGTGAGCACGATGACCTTGGGTGCCTCGCCCAGCAGCCGAGCGAGATCGTGGAGCTCCGACACGGGGACACCGGTGACCCGCTCGACCCGCTCGGGCCACCAGGCGGCGACCGCGCGGCGTACGTCGTCGAAGCCGGAGGTGCGGGTCGCGACGTACTCCTCGTCGACGTCGCCGTTGGCGACCAGCAGGTGCAGCACGCCGAGCGCGAGGGCGAGGTCGGTGCCGGGGACGGGCTGGATGACCAGGTCGGCGCGCTCGGCGGTCGGGGTCCGCCGCGGGTCGATGACCACGAGCCGCCCGCCGCGCTCCCGCAGGGCGTCGAGGTGGCGGGCCGCGGGCGGCATGGTCTCGGCCAGGTTGGAGCCGACCAGGACGAGGACGTCGGTCTGCTCGAGGTCGGCCAGCGGGAACGGCAGGCCACGGTCGAGCCCGAAGGCGCGGGTGCCCGCCGTGGCCGCCGAGCTCATGCACCAACGACCGTTGTAGTCGATCTGGCTGGTGCCGAGCGCGACCCGGGCGAACTTGCCGAGCTGGTAGGCCTTCTCGTTGGTCAGCCCACCGCCCCCGAAGACCGCCACGGTGTCCGGGCCGTGCTCGGCACGCAGGCCGCGAAGCCGGTCGGCCACGACATCCAGCGCCTCGTCCCAGGAGACGGCGCGGAACTCACCGGTCGTCCGGTCGCGCAACAGCGGTGTCGTGAGCCGCTCGCGGTGAGCGAAGAGCCCGGTCGCGGTCCACCCCTTGCGGCACAGCGCGCCCTGGTTGACCGGGAACTCCTCCCACGCCGCCACCTCCAGCGCTCGGCGTCCCGTCACGCGCATGCCGCACTGCAGGGAGCAGTAGGGACAGTGGGTCTCGGTCATCCTCAGATCCGGGCGTCGGCCAGGCCGGCGACCTTCGCCACCCCCGCCTTGCGGACGTAGACCGCCCAGGTGGTCCCCAGGCAGACGGCGTAGAAGGCCGTGAAGAGCGCGAACGAGGTCTTGACCGCGTCGACCGGGTTGTCGATCCACGGCGCCCCGAAGGAGAGCGGGATCAGGAAGCCGCCGATGGCGCCGACGGCCGACACGATGCCGATCACCGCCGAGGCCTCCTTGGTGGCCTTCGCCAGCGCCCCCTTGCGCTCCTCGCTGCCCGACGGCGTCGCCTTCTTCGCAGCGTTCTGCCAGAGCACGGGGATCATCCGGAAGGTCGAGCCGTTGCCGATGCCGGTGGCGGCGAAGACGAACAGGAAGGCCCCCAGGAACCAGGGGAACAGCGACTCGTTGTCCAGAGCGATCGCGGGGTCCTGCGTCGGGTTGGGGGTGAGCATCGACAGGGACCAGAGCACCGCGAGGGTGCCGGCGATCATCGCCGCAAACGTGCAGAGCGTCACCCGGGCCCCGCCGTACTTGTCGGCGAGCCAGCCACCGAAGGGACGGGTGATGGAGCCGACCAGCGCACCCAGGAAGGCGTAGTAGGCGAAGTTGATGCCGGTCCCGGTCGGGGCGGGAGTCGGGACGTAGAAGTTGAGCTTGATCAGCAGCGGCATCGCCGCGGAGTAGCCGATGAACGAGCCGAAGGTGCCGATGTAGAGCAATGACATGACCCAGGTGTGCTTGTGCCGCAGCACTGCCGCGGTCTCCTTGGCCGAGGAGCGCGCCGTCGACAGGTTGTCCATGAAGAAGTACGCCGCCAGGGCCGCCACGACCGCGAGTCCGGCGTACAGGTAGCCGGCCCGCTCGAGGTGGATCCCCCCGGTGCTGGCGGCGACGAGGCCGAAGAGGCCGGCGCCACCGACGACGACGGGCAGCCCCAGCTGGAGGACGGCGACCCCGATGTTCCCGCCGGCCGCGTTGAGTCCCAACGCCAGGCCCTTGCGCTTGGCGGGGTAGAAGAAGTTGATGTTGGCCATGCTCGAGGCGAAGTTGCCGCCACCGAGCCCGGCCGTCGCGGCGATCACGAGGAAGACCCAGTACGGCGTTCCCGGTCGCTGCACGGCGTAGGCGAAGAGCAGCGTCGGGACCAGCAGCAGCGACGCACTGGCGACCGTCCAGTTCCGGCCGCCGAAGCGGGGGACCGCGAAGGTGTAGGGCAGTCGCAGCAGCGAGCCGACGAGGTTGGGGAGCGCGACCAGGAGGAAGAGCTGGGAGACCGAGAAGTCGAAGCCGACCTTGATCAGCAGTGCGGCACTGACGCTCCAGAAGAGCCACACGGAGAAACCGAGGTGCTCGGCGAAGATCGACCAGATCAGGTTGCGTCGGGCCACCGGCGCGCCGGTCGACGACCAGAACTCCGGGTCCTCGGGCTGCCAGTGGTCGATCCAGCGGCCGGTGCGGCGCTCGAGGTGCGTGGTGTCGGACATGGGTGGGCTCCTTCGCGGATGGCTTGTCCGGATCACTCTCGGCAGCCGAGGTTTCGCGGTCGCCGCCCCGCAGTCTCGGAAACGTCAACTTGTCCTCACGGCCTCACAACCCTCACGGCCGCACAGGATCTGGCGCCGTGACAACCGGATGGCGTCACCGCTCCGGCCCCACTCGTAGACTCCGGCCATGCCCGCCGCCGTCGTGATCCTCGCCGCCGGCTCCGGGACCCGAGTGGGCGCCGACGTCAACAAGGTGCTGCTCCCCCTGGGGCCGGTGCCGGTCCTGGTCTGGTCGCTGCGCGACGCGCTCGCCGTGGCAGGCGGAGCCCGGGTGGTGCTGGTGGTCCACCCCGACGAGCGCGAGGCGGTCACCGCGGCCGTGGCCCCGCACCTGGGTGAGCGGGAGGTCCTCGTCGTCGATGGCGGGGGCACCCGCCACGCCTCGGAGTGGAACGCCCTGCGGGTGCTGGCCGCGGAGATCGAGTCCGGGGAGGTCGACGTCGTCGCGATCCATGACGGCGCCCGGCCGCTCGCGGGGCTTCAGCTCCTCGAGGAGACGATCGCAGCCGCGCGCGAGCACGGCGGCGCGATCCCCGTCGTACCTCTCCAGCAGCTGCTGGCCCGCGAGCCCGGAACGGGGGGCGAGGCGCCCGGAAACCTGGTCGGCGTCCAGACCCCGCAGGTGTTCCGGGGCGCTGCGCTGCTCGCGTCGTACCGTCAGGCCGAGGCCGAAGGCTTCGAGGGCACCGACACCGCGAGCTGCCTCGAGAAGTACACCGACCTCCCCATCGCCGCGGTCCCCAGCACCTCCCGCAACCTCAAGATCACCTTCCCCGAGGACGTCTCCCTCGCCGAGCGGCTTGTCGAGTTTTCGGGATAGTCCGTGACGGAATGCAGGAAATTGACCCCAAAAACCTGCGTTACGTCACGGAGTATCCCGAAAAATCAGCTGGCGGTCAGGGCCTCGAGGAGGAGTACGTCGTCGGGGTTGGTCACCCGACGGCCCTCGGGCGGGGCCTCGCGGAGCTCGACGGGGAACCGTTCGCGCAGGATCGCCACCAGCTCGGCGAAGTCGCGGCTCGGCAGGTCGTCCAGGGCCGCGACGACCGAGGCCGGCAGGACCACCGGGGAGGCCACGGCGACGAGCCTGGAACGGTCCACCGTGGCACCCACGAACCCGTCACTCACCCGCTTCACCGTGTCGGTGACCGGCCGGACGCCGACCACCACGGTGTCGCCCTCCACCGCGGCGTTGAGGCACTCGACCAGGAACCATGCCGGCGTCATCGGGCACAGCGAGTCGTGCAGGACGAAGGGCTCCCCGGAGTCGACCAGGCCGGCCCAGGTGGTGCCCAGATCGACGGGCGTCACGCCCGCATCGCCGAGAGCCCACGAGGCGCAGGCCACCAGCGCCTCGCCGTGGATGAGGGAGAAGGGCAGGGCTCCCCGGTCCTGCTCCACCACCGAACCGAGGGCAGGCGGCGCGTCCGGGACGTCGTACGAGTCGTGAGTCATGGTGGCTCCAACCTACGACGCCCCCGACGCGGGAAATGCACGATGCCCCCGGGGTGGACCCGGGGGCATCGTTGAGATCAGGCTTCGATCAGGAGGCGAGGACCTCGTCGAGGATGGCCTCGGCCTTGTCCTCGTTGGTGTGCTCGGCCAGCGCCAACTCGGAGACGAGGATCTGGCGAGCCTTCGCCAGCATCCGCTTCTCCCCCGCGGACAGACCGCGGTCCCGCTCGCGGCGCCACAGGTCGCGCACGACCTCGGCGACCTTCATGACGTCGCCGCTGTGGAGCTTCTCGAGGTTCGCCTTGTAGCGTCGCGACCAGTTGGTCGGCTCCTCGACGTGAGCGGCACGCAGGACGTCGAACACGCGGTCGAGGCCCTCCTTGTCGACCACGTCGCGCACCCCGACCAGATCGAGGTTGCAGGCCGGGACGCGAACGACCAGGTCCTGCTGGGCGACAATACGAAGAACGAGGTATTCCCTGTCTTCTCCCTTGATGGTCCGCATCTCGATGTCCTCGATGATCGCGGCCCCGTGGTTCGGGTAAACAACCGTTTCGCCGACGGTGAAAGTCATGTGTCAGGTACCCCTTCCTAGGTGACCATTCTAACACGCGTCTGAACCGGCGCCTTTTGCGTTTGCGCAGGTCAGAGCCACAATCCCGGCTTGACAGATCGCGCCTTCATATGGTGGCGCAGTGCTGGGAGCGGCCCGCGACCCCGACCACGACGGCCGAAACCCGTGGAATCCCGGTCCCGAGGCGGCCCGTGGTTGATACTGCGGGACATGGGGATCACCAAGCGTTCGCGCCAGCAGCAGGCAGCTCCGGAGCCCGTTGTGGGCACCCTGGCCGCGCCCGCGCCCCAGCGCCGGGCCCGCCGGCGCCTGTCGATCACAAACCTCGGCCCGGTGCTGATCCTGCGGGCGGCACACCCCCGCCAGGCCCTGCTGACCGCGCTGGGCGTCACCGTTGCGGCCGCCCTCGCCGGGCGCAGCGTCCGCGAGCTCGGCCTGGTCCTGGGCACCGTTCTCGTGGGACAGGCGATCATCGGCTGGCACAACGACCTGGTGGACCGCAGGCGCGACCTGGCCCACGGACGTCGCGGCAAGCCTGTGGCCCAGGGGTTCCTGGACCCCTCGACGGTCTGGTTCACGCTGCTGTGCGCGGTGCTGCTCGTCGTCCCGCTCTCGATGTCCAACGGGATCACCGCCGGCAGCATCTACCTGATGGCGCTGGGCATCGGCCTGCTCGGCAACGTCTTCCTGCGCCGCGGCCTCCTCTCCTGGCTGCCGTGGGCGGCCTCCTACGCGCTCTACCCGGCCTTCTTGTCGTACGGCGGCTGGGGCGGCGACGCCCTCGGCAACCCGCCCCAGACACTGGTCTGCGCACTGGCCGCCCTGCTCGGTATCGGCGTCCACATCCTGGTCGCACTGCCGGGGTTGGTGCCGGACCACGAGGACGGTTTGCGTCACCTCCCCCTGCGGCTCGCGCTGAGGACGGGAGCCCCCCGGTTGCTGCTGCTCGCGGCGATCTACACGGGCCTGGTCGTAGCGGCCCTGCTCGCCGCCGGCAACGCCGTGGGACTGGCCCGCTGACCGGTCGACGCGCCCGCTAGGCTGTCGCCAACCCGTGCACCGCACACCGCCGTACCGGCACCGTCGCCCACCTGTTGACCGGGCGTCCGCCGACGACCTGCGAAGGCCCTGAAGATGCACCTGCGACGCAACACCGCCCTCGCCCTGGGCGCCGTCCTCCTCGCCGCGCCGACCCTGTCGTCGTGCGGCTTCAACTACGCGACCGACCGGATCTCCACCATCGGCGCGGGCGCCAACAACCGGGACGCCTCGGTTGACGTGCTGAACGCGATCATCGTCTCCGCGCAGAAGGACTCCGGCACCTTCATCGCCTCGCTGTCCAACAACGACCAGAGCGCGACCGCGACCTTCGAGTCGCTGGCCGGCGCCGGCGGCAACACGATCCAGCCGGGCTCCTTCGCCCCGTTGACCATTCCGGCCGGCGGCTTCGTGAACCTCGCCATCGATGGCGGCGTCCCGGTCTCCGGCTCCTTCGAGGCCGGCAACTTCGTCCCGGTGACCCTCACCTTCGCCAACGGCGAGCGAGTCAGCCTCAAGGTTCCCGTGGTCGTGGACGGTGGCGACTACGCGGGGCTGGACATCAGCGCCGCCACGCCGAGCCAGTGACGGTGCCCGCGACGATGGCCCACACCCTGATCCTGCTCCGCCACGGCGAGAGCGAGTGGAACGCCAAGAACCTCTTCACCGGGTGGGTCGACGTCGCCCTGACGGAGAAGGGCCGCGCCGAGGCGGTCCGCGGCGGTGAGCAGCTCAAGGAAGCCGGCCTGCTCCCCGACATCGTCCACACCTCGCTGCAGCGCCGGGCGATCAACACCGCCGCGCTGGCCCTCGACGCCGCCGACCGTCACTGGATCCCGGTCAAGCGGTCGTGGCGGCTCAACGAGCGTCACTACGGCGCCCTGCAGGGCAAGGACAAGAAGCAGACCCTCGCGGAGTACGGCGAGGAACAGTTTATGACCTGGCGCCGCAGCTTCGACGTACCTCCGCCCCCGCTGGCCGACGACGCGGAGTTCTCCCAGGTGGGCGACCCGCGCTACGCCGACCTCGGCGCCGAGATGCCGCGCACCGAGTGTCTCAAGGACGTCATCGCGCGGATGCTCCCCTACTGGGAGTCCGACATCACCGCCGACCTGCGGTCGGGCCGGACCGTGCTGGTGGCGGCCCACGGCAACAGCCTGCGCGGCATCGTCAAGCACCTCGACGGCATCAGCGACGCCGACATCGCCGGCCTCAACATCCCCACCGGGATGCCCCTGGTCTACCGGCTGGACGCGAACCTCCAGCCCACCGTCCCCGGCGGGGAGTACCTCGACCCCGAGGCCGCCGCAGCCGCAGCCGCAGCCGTCGCCAACCAGGGTCGCTGACCGGATCCCTCTGACCTGTCTGGCCCCGGACGCCGCGGCTCAGGCGTCGACTGAGTTCGGGTTCTGGCCGGTGACGACGAAGACGATCCGGTTGGCGACCGAGACCGCGTGGTCGGCGATCCGCTCGTAGTAGCGACCGAGCAGCGCGATGTCGACGGCGGCCTCGACCCCGTGGGTCCAGTCCTCGGACAGCAGCTGCAGGAAGCTGGTGCGCCGCAGCTGGTCCATCACCTCGTCGTCGCGACCCAGGGCGATCGCCGCCTCGACGTCGCGCTTGGTGATGATCTGGCTGACCCGGCTCACCATGTCCTCAGCGACCTCGGCCATCCGGGTCATCGTGGGCTTGATCTCGTCCGGCACCGCGGTGTTGGGCACCCGCAGCCGCGCGATCTTGGCGACGTGGACCGAGAGGTCCCCCATCCGCTCCAGCTCGCTGACCATCCGCAGCGCCGAGACGACCGTGCGCAGGTCACCCGCGACCGGCTGCTGCAACGAGAGCAGCGAGAACGCCTTGTCCTCGACCCGTTCCCGGGCCCGGTCGATCTCCACGTCGGCACTGATCACCCGCTCGGCGATCTCGGCGTCGCCGGTCAGCAACGCCTCGGTGGCGAGTCGGACGGCGGCCTCGACGCTGCGGCAGATGCCGGCCAGGTCGTCGAAGACTGAATCAAGTTGCTCATGGAAGGCCTCGCGCATGGGGACACTCTAGGAGCAACTGGGGACAGACCGGGGACATGTGGTGAACGAGGCGTGAACAGTCGGAAGGTCGGGCCTCCTGGGCGAACTCGAGGTGAAACCCTGCGTATTCTGAGTTTGTGGACCCGACTACGCAAGCGTTCCTTGCTGCGCTCATCGGGGCCGTCGTTGCCGGGGGTGCCGTCATCGCGTGGTCGGTGAGCGAGCGCCAGCAGCAGCAGGTGCCCGCCGTCGAGGAGCCCGTGGTCCCCGTCGGGGTCGCGACCGTGCTCTCGGTCCTGCGCAGCAGCGCGGTCGTCGTCGACGACGGCGACGTGGTCCTCAAGGCCTCCGCCCCGGCGTACGCCCTCGGCCTGGTCCGCGGCACCGCGCTGGTGTCCGAGGAGCTCGCCGAGATGGTCCGCCAGGTGCGCCGCGACGGCCAGATCCGCGAGACCGAGATCCTGATGTCGCGCCCGGGGATGCCCTCGCGCCACGTGACCGCCCGGGTGGCCCCGCTGGGGTCACGGCTGGTGCTCGCCCTGGTCGAGGACCGCACCCGTGAACGCCGCGTCGAGGCGGTACGCCGTGACTTCGTCGCCAACGTCAGCCACGAGCTCAAGACCCCCGTCGGCGCCATCCGGCTGCTCTCGGAGGCGGTCAGCGACGCGGCGGACGACCCCGAGGCCGTCAAGCGGTTCGCCGGTCGGATGCTCACCGAGAGCGACCGGCTCTCCCGCCTGGTCCAGCAGGTCATCGAGCTCTCCCGCCTCCAGGGCGACGACCCGCTGGAGACACCGATGGTGGTGCGGATGGACGACGTGATCGCGACCGCCGTCGACACCAGCGCCATCGACGCCGACTCCAAGCGGATCTCGGTCGTGACCGGGGGTGCGACCGGGCTCGAGGTCTTCGGCAGTGAGGAGCAGGTCACGGCTGCGGTCGCGAACCTGGTGGCCAACGCCGTCTCCTACTCCGAGCCCGACTCCACCGTCCTGGTGAGCACCAAGGCCGACGACAACCAGGTCGAGATCTCGGTGGTCGACCAGGGCATCGGAATCCCCCAGCAGGAGATCGACCGGATCTTCGAACGCTTCTACCGGGTCGACCCGGCCCGCCACCGTTCCACCGGCGGCACCGGGCTCGGCCTGTCCATCGTCAAACACGTGGCGGCCACGCACGGCGGCGACGTCCGCGTGTGGTCGATCGAGGGTCAGGGGTCTACGTTCACCCTGTCTCTCCCCCGCAGAAACCAGGAGGCAAGCCGGTGACCCGGGTACTCGTTGTCGAGGACGAAGAGAGCTACAGCGACGCGCTCGCCTACATGCTCCGCAAGGAAGGCTTCGAGGTCGCGATCGCGGCCACCGGCCCGGACGCGCTGACGGAGTTCGACCGCAACGGCGCGGACATCGTGCTGCTCGACCTGATGCTTCCCGGTCTGCCCGGCACCGAGGTCTGCCGCCAGATCCGCCAGACGTCCAACGTCCCGGTGATCATGGTGAGCGCGAAGGACGACGAGGTCGACAAGGTCGTGGGCCTCGAGCTCGGCGCCGACGACTACGTCACCAAGCCCTACTCCCCGCGCGAGCTCGTGGCCCGGATCCGCGCGGTCCTCCGTCGCGGCACCGACCCTGACCTGGCCCCTGCGACCCTCGAGGCCGGACCGGTCCGGATGGACGTCGAGCGGCACGTCGTGACCGTCGACGGCCAGGAGCAGCGGCTGCCGCTCAAGGAGTTCGAGCTGCTGGAGATGTTCCTGCGCAACCCGGGCCGTGTCCTGACCCGCGGCCAGCTGATCGACCGCGTGTGGGGTTCGGACTACGTCGGTGACACCAAGACCCTCGACGTCCACGTCAAGCGGCTGCGCGCCAAGCTGGAGCCGGACCCGGGCGAGCCGAAGTTCCTGGTCACCGTGCGCGGCCTGGGCTACAAGCTCGACCTATGACGCCCCGGCCCGGGCGGCTGGCGCGATGTCGCGCATCGAGGTCCGGAACCCGCGTGTCGTGCGGGGGTGGCGGTCCCTAGGCTGAGCCGGTGACGAGTACGACGACGGGCCAGACGCCCACCGCAGCCGCCGGGCCCGATCGGCCCATCGCCCCGTGGCTCCCGGTGGCGGCGGTGGCCGTGACCCTGCTGCTGTGGGCCTCCGCGTTCGTCGCGATCCGGCACCTGGGCCACGACTTCTCTCCCGGCTCGCTCTCGTTGGGCCGGCTGTTGGTCGGCGCGCTCTGCCTGGCGGCGGTGGCGCTGCCGCGCGGCCTGCCCCGGCTCGCTGCGCGCGACCTGGTGTCGATCGCGATCATCGGCGTGCTGTGGTTCGGGGTCTACAACATCGCCCTCAACGAGGGTGAGCGCCGCGTCGACGCCGGCACGGCGGCCATGCTGATCCAGGTCTCCCCCGTGCTGATCGCGCTGCTCGCGGCACTCTTCCTCTCCGAGCCGTTCACCCGCTACCTCGCGCTCGGCCTGGCCCTGGCCTTCGGCGGCGTCGCACTGATCGCCCTGTCCACCTCCCCCGGTGGCCACAACGACGTCCTCGGTGTCCTGCTCTGCATCGTCAGCGCGGTCGTCTACTCCATCAGCCTGATCATCCAGAAGCCGCTGATGTCGCGGATCCAGGCCGTTCACGTGGTCTGGCTGGCCTGCACGGTCGGCGCGGTCGCCTGCCTGCCGTTCGCCGGCCAGCTGTGGCACGAGACCGCCCGGGCCCCGGCCGCGTCCGTCGCCTGGGTGGTCTACCTCGGCGTCTTCCCGACCGCGATCGCGTTCACGACGTACGCCTTCGCGCTCCAGCACATGAGCGCCAGCAGCCTCGGCGTGACCACCTACCTGGTTCCGCCCATCACGATCGTCCTGGGCCTGGTCTTCCTCGGCGAGGCGCCGCCCTCGATGGCGTACGCCGGGGGCCTGCTCGCGCTGGTCGGCGTCGCCGTGGCGCGCCGCAAGCCCCGCACGATGGCCGCCGAACCCGCCTGCCCGGCCTGAGCCCCGGCCTGAGCGCCGGTCTGGACCGGCCGCCGACACGGCGCGGCCCGCACCCGAGGTTGGTCTCGACCGGTGCCATGCTGAGCCGGTGACGGTCCCCGCGAACGTGCTGGTCGGCCTGGTGGCCGCCCTGCACCTCTACTTCCTGGTGCTCGAGATGTTCCTGTGGACCACCCCCACCGGCCGTCGTACCTTCGGGACCGACGCGGCCTTCGCCGAGGCCAGCAAGGGGCTCGCGGCAAACCAGGGGCTCTACAACGGATTCCTCGCCGCCGGGCTGGTCTGGGGCCTGGTGGCCGACCACAACGACGTACAGCTCTTCTTCCTGGCATGCGTGGTGGTGGCCGGGGTCTACGGTGCCGCCACGGTCAACCGACGGATCCTCGTCGTGCAGGCGCTGCCTGCCCTGCTCGCCGCCGTCGCCGTCCTCGCCAGCTGACGCAGGGGGCCGTCGCTCAGACGGCCTCGGCGAGCTGCAGCCGCTGCCGCAGCGCCCGGGTCGCGCGCGAGCGCAGCTGGCTGACCCGGGACTCGGTGACACCCAGCACCAGCCCGATCTCCCCGAGGGTCAGCCCCTCGAAGAAGTAGAGCGCGATGATGATGCGGTCCCGTTCCGGCAGTTCCCGGACGGCCGCCATCAGCATGCCGCGAGTCTCCTCGTCCTCCAGGGCCTCGGAGAATCCGGGGGCGAGCTCTGCGAGGTCCGCGAGCTCCTCGAGCTCGTCCGCGGAGACGTGGCCGATGTACGAAGGCCGGGCCGCGGCCTCGCGCAGCTCCGGCACCGTGAACGAGAGGTCGGCGGCGAGCTCCTCCTCGGTGGGGGTCCGAGCCAGGCGGTGCTCCAGCCGGGTGCGTGCCTGCTCGATGTCGCGCGTGCGGCTGCGCACGGACCGCGGCACCCAGTCGATGGCGCGGACCCCGTCGATGATCGCTCCCCGGATCCGGGGCACCGCGTAGGTCTGGAACTGCAGCCCCCTCTCGGGCTGGAACTTCTCGATGGCATCCATCAGTCCGATGACGCCCTCGGAGACGAGGTCCGCGTGGTCGATGCCCTGGGGCAGCCCTGCCCGCACGCGTCCGGCGACGTACTTCACCAGGGGTGAGTACTGCAGCACCAGGCGGTTGCGCAGCTCGAGGTCGCCGGAGGCCTTGTAGGCCTTCCACAGGTCCCGGACCGGGTCGTGGGCCGGGTCCAGGGTTGGGTGGGTCGCCTTGCTGTGCTGATCGTTCATGGGCGCGGAGGTCCTCTTCGCTTGTGCCCCTCCGTGCTCCCACAGAGCAGTGAAAGGGCCCGGACGGGCGGTTGTCACGCCGAACCGCCGCACGGCGCGGACACGATTCGATACGGCTCAGTCGTCGAGGAAGGCGAGCTCGGAGAGCACACTGCGCAGCCGCTGACGGCCGTCCGGGACCGCCGGTGCCTCCACCGGGGCCAGTTCGACCAGTGGCGTCTTGGCACTGGAGGCGGGGGCGGCGGGTTCCTCCTGGGCGGGCAGCGGCTCCGGAGCGGGGCGCTCCTCGTCGGCGATCCCCAGGAGCACCCGGGTGAGGGCGGCGAGGTCCTGGGAGAGTCGACTCGGAGCTTCCGGCGAACGCCTCTCCGGCAGCGCCACTGGAGGAGGCGTCGACCACGGCGTGCGTTGTGAGTGCCAGTCCTCGATGCTCATCGGTTTCTCCCAAGACGTGGTTGAGCACGGATGGATGGCGTGCCGCGAGTGCGGCACGCCATCCCCGGGTCCTACTGGTGGATCAGGGTCAGCTGAGCGGTGTGGCGTTGAACGTCGCACCAGAGCAGGCGCCGGTGGCGGTGTCGCTCAGGCCGCCACCGTCCGAGGAGTAGAACCAGTAATCGGTGGCCGAGGATCCGGTCTTGCCACCGTCCGGGTTCGAGCCGCGCAGGCAGTAGGCGTCGTCCGGCGACGACACGGCCGCGACCTCGATGACGTTGCCCGAGGTGAGCTTGAAGTTCTCGGTGGTGAAGTCGGCCGCGGCCTCGGTGTAGTTGTTGGCGTCGACGTAGTAGGTCTCCTCGATGGTCGCTGCGGACTTGAGGTCAGACTTGACGCCGGCGTCGACGCCCTTCTTGCGCTGCGAGAGGAAGAGCGGGATCGCGATACCGGCGAGGATGCCGATGATCACGATGACGACGAGGAGCTCGACGAGGGTGAAGCCCTTGTCGCGTTCCTTCATGGACTTCTGCAGACGAGCAATCATGATCGTTCTCCTGGATCGTGGGGAGGGAGCAAAATCTGCGTGTCACCCACCCGAGATCGGGGTCAACGCCTTGTCACCCAGAGGCCTCGGCACCCCGTCACCGTGACTTGACCCCCCGACCTCAACAATTTTCTGGCCCTCAAGTGACCAACGCGCGGCGCCGAGACTCCTGGGGGATGCGCCACCCGGGCTCCCCGTCAAACCGGAGGACGGAGGCAGCGCGATGCCCGCTCCTGCGCGACCCGACCGGGGCTTCACGTTGATCGAGGTGGTCGTCACCGTCGCCCTGCTCACCTCGCTGATGACGGTCGCGGTCACCGGCTGGATCACCTGGTCCCGGGCGAGCGCGCACGAGGGCGTCGCCCTCGACATCCAGGCGGTGCTGCGCCAGACCCAGCAGCGAGCAGTGACCGAGGCGTCGTCGCTGTGCGTCCTCTTCGACACCGCGACCGACTCCTGGCAGCTCTACCGCGGACGCTGCGAGTCGGACACGAAGACCGCGCTGCCGGGCCATGGGACAACCGGCTCGTCTGGGATCCATCTCTCGGCCCCGGCCTTCGTCGCCGCCACCGGTACGACGTATCCCGGCGTCACCTTCACCTCGCGCGGGACGGCCAGCCCCGGGCAGGTCCGGGTCACTCGCGAGGGCAGCAGCACGGTGCACGTGGTGGTCGTGGAGGGGCTGACCGGCCGTGTCTCGACCCACTGATTCCCGGCGGCCGGGTGACGCCGGCTTCTCGCTGATCGAGGTCGTCGTGGCCATCGGCATCTTCGCCGTGCTCGTGGTGGCCGTGCTGCCCCAGCTGATCGTGGGCATCCGCTCCAACGACGCGGCCCGGCGCAGCACCCAGGCCAAGTCGATCGCCCTGGCCGAGCTCGAGCGGATGCGCAACCTGCCCTTCCATGTCTCCCCCAACGCCGGCAACTACATCGACGTCTTCGACCGCTACTTCCACGACCTCACGGCACCGACGACGACACCTGCCTGCACCGCGGCGGACGGCAGCCTCGTGGCCCCCGCCACGAGTGCGCGCGGGTACGTCGCCCCCGGGGCTCCCCGCTGTGCCTGGGAGCCGACCGGGGCGCTCTACCGGCAGGTGCGTTCGGGAGAGACCGACGCCGATCTCGTGGGTTTCGCCGTGGTCGTGGACACCCAGTTCCTCAGCGACACGACGCCACCGACGCCGGTCACTCCGCCGAGCGGCTACAACACCCAGCAGGTCGGGAGGGACGCCCCCGCGGCGGCCCAGATCGGCGTGACCGTGACCGTGCTGCCACTGGACCGCGGCGGCCGCCATCCGGTGACCACCTACACGCGGATCAGCCGGCACTACGCCGCGCTGACCCGGGTCCGGGCCACGGTCGACGTGACCGCCCTCGACGTCGGAACGGCCACGCGCGACGCGATCCCCCTGACCCTGGCCAGCGGTCTGGTGAAGGTGGCCGGCTCCCTGACCTACGCCACCGAGGTAGACGCCGTCCTCGCCACTGCATCGGCGGGGCTCGGCACCGGTCAGCAGGGGGCGGGGGCGTCGTCCTCGGCAGGCGCCCCGCCGAGCCTCACCACGGCGGCGGTGGACCAGGGAAGTGGAGCACTCGAGGCCAGTGGCTGCGCCCTGGCTTGCTGGGGCGGCACCCATCTGGCTCCCGTGAGCGTCCTGGCCACGGGTGGGCTGCCGAACGCGGGTTCGCCCGGCGCGCCGCTCGAGGCGACCGTCAAGGAGCCCAGCGCCGGCGGCGTCGCCCTCGCCCTCGGGTCGGGCTCCGGCGCCAGCTACCGGACCGCGCTCGACCTCGCCAACCCGTTGCTCCGCCTCGACGGGGCCGCCGTCGGCTCGGCCACCTCCACCACCTGCACCGTGCAGACCACCGGCACCACGGTGCGGGTCGGCGCCAGTGGGTGGCTGCGCACCACCGCACCGAGCGACACCACCGACCCGAGCCGCGTCGAGACCTGCGGCACCGCCCGCACCTCACCGATCGCCGTGCTGCCCACCTCATGGGCACCGAACGGGGTGCTGAGGGTGCAGCTGGTCCGTGCCTCGGTCCGCTGCACGGTGACGGGCACCGCCCACACCGCCACCACTGCGTACGACTACGCCGCCCGCGTCGAACGCTGGACCCCGTCCGGCTACGTGCTCGTCACGACCGTCACCCCGACCTCGTCGCCCACCGAGCTCGGGCAGACCTCGCTGGCCACGACGACCGTGGGTACGCACGGCGTGCTCCTTGACTGGATCGACTCTTGGTCGTCCGTGCAGCCCGCGGAGGTCCTGCGGGTGAGCGCCGGAGGCATCGCCTCCGTCACGGTGCCGGGCGTCTTCAACGTCCTCACCCAGCCGCTGCGCAACCAGGTCGACGCCGACGGCACCGTCGTGCGTGACGCAGACGACCGACCGGTCCCCGATCCTCAGTCGACGCTCTCGCTGAGCCTCGGAAGCCTCGGCTGCAGCGCGCAGGACGCGCGTTGAGGCGCGACTTGACGACCACGCGGCCCCGCGACGCCGGGCTGAGCATGGCCGAGGTCCTGGTGACCATGGGCCTCTTCGGCCTGATCGCCACGATCATGCTCGGCTTCGCCGTCTCGACCGCCGGCGTCACGAACCAGATCCGTGACTCCGCCGACGTCACCGAGGAGTCGCGGCTCGCGGTCGAGCGGATGTCGCGTGAGCTGCGCCAGGCCTCCTCGGTCGACCAGGCCGAGATCCGCTCTGTCGGCGGCGCGAGCACCACCGCGCTGACGATCTGGAGCGACTTCAACGGCAACGGGGTCCGGGACAACAGCGCGGCCGACCCCGAGGTGCTGACCTACAGATGGGACCCGGCGACCGGTCGGCTCACCCTCACCGCGAACGACGCCGACGGCACCGCCGTGACTCGGCCGGTGCTGGCCGAGGTGGTCAGCGACTTCGATCTCCGGCTGCGCAGCAGCCTGTGGGAGTACGACGCGAACGGGGACGGCACCACCACCTGGCAGGAGCTGGACGCTGCCGGGGCCCCGGTCGGCAACGGCAACGGACTGCCGGACGTGGAGCTGACCCGCATCGACCTGGTGGCGGTGGCGTTGTCGGTGACCGAGGGCTCCTCGACCCGGGAGTTCTACATGCAGGTCGACCTGCGCAACCGGGACCAGAACTGACCATGCCCACACCGATCGGGCCCACCACGAAGGAGAACCGGATGCCGGGCACGAGCACGAGCACGGGCACGGACACGGACACGGGCACCGCCCGCCCCGGCCGCGACGACGGAGCGGCCCTGCTGATCACGATGATGGTGGTGGCCCTGGTCGTCGTCCTCGGCACGACGATCATGAGCGTCACGGTGAACAACCTCGGTGCGGCCCGACGATCCCAGGACGCGGCCCTCGCGCTGGACGCTGCGGACGCCGGCGTCGCCCAGGCGCTGGCCTATCTGCGCCATTCGGGGGTCCATGCGCTGGCCTGCTCACCGACCTGCGCGGCCAACCCGTGGGGCAACAGTGCCGCTCCGGCGTCCGAGACCATGCCCGGCACGCACCAGTCGTACCACGCGTGGATCGAGCAGCTGAGCGCACCCGCGGGCCAGGAGCCCGGTCGCTACCGCATCCACTCGCTGGGCCTGGGGGGTGAGGGGGTGCGCGCCGTCGAGGTGGACGTGGCACTCGGGTCGATCTCCTCCCTGCCCCTCGGGGTCTTCGCGCGCAGCGTCAACGGAGGTGGCAACGCCACCGTCACCCGCGAGAGCATCTTCAGCACCGGCTGCGTCTACAACCGGTCCAAGATCGCGATGTCCACGAGCGACATCGACGCCGCCTACGGCATCCCCGTGGCCGTGCACTCCTCGCGCTACATCTCCGAGACCAACGGCAACAACCAGAACTGCGCCGTGTCCAGCAAGGCGATCCACAAGAGCGGCCCGTGCAACACGTCGTACCCCCACGACCAGGACGTCCAGGGGGGCTCGCTCACCACCCCCTCGACTGCCTGCGCCGCAACCCAGACCGGCTACCCGGCGTACTACGCCCCTCGCGACCTCAATGGCGAAGGCTCGATCGACGTGAACGGCTCCTACCTGCGCGACGACGCCTCGCTGCGAGCGCTCTTCGGCATCCGCAGCCAGCCGTTCAGCCCCGCGGAGCTCGACGACCTGCGGGCCACGGCTCGCAGCCAGGGCTCCTACTTCACCAGCACGAGCGGGTGGACCAGCCCCGACCCGGCGGTGAACCCGCACGCGGTCATGTTCTTCGACCTGGCCGCCGCCGACCCCGGCGGCACGGTCGACCTGAACCAGATCACGAACTGGGCCCGCACCGCGGGGCTCGCCGCCAACAGCCCGCAGTGTCTCGACAGGTCGCTGCTGATCGTGATCGAGGGAGGCAACGCCAAGCTGAACTCCAACCAGCGCCTGGCTGCAAACCTCGTGCTGACCTCGACGGCGCCGTACGGCGAGGTGGTCAAGGCCAACGGGACCGCCAGCTTCATCGGCACCATCTACGCGGACACCGTGAACCTGGTCGGCACCGTCGACCTGTCACTGGACGCCTGCTTCATGTCGAACCTCAGCCCGAGCCTCCTGGTGGCCACCCAGGGCTCCTATCGCGAGATCGACCGCTGACTCACTGGATGAGGTCGAAGACCGAGAAGATCGGCAGGTAGAGCGCGATGATCATGCCGCCGACCACGATGCCGAGGCCGGCGATCATCAGCGGCTCGATCAGCGAGGTGAGCGCCTCGGTGGTCGCCTCGATCTCGTCGTCGTAGGAGATCGCGATCCGGTGCAGCATCTGGTCGATGGCCCCGGTCTCCTCCCCCGAGGCGATCATCTGCACGACCATCGGCGGGAAGACGGGATGCCGCGCGAGCGGGCCGGCCACCGACTCGCCCTGCGCGACCGACCGGGCGACGTCCTGCAGGGCCCGGCCGATCACGATCGACCCGGTCGTGGCCCCGACGATGTCGAGGGACTGGAGGATCGGCACCCCCGAGCCGAGCAGCGTGCCGAGGTTGCGTGAGAAGCGGGCCAGGGCGATCTTGGCGAACAGCGGCCCGAAGACCGGCACCTTGAGCTTGAGGGGGTCGACGACGGTGCGCACCCGCGGGTCCTGGCCGTGCTTGCGCCACCAGCCCAGACCCACCATGGCACCCACGCCACCCAGCGGCACGGCATACTTCATGGCCCGCGACAGCGTGACCAGCACGCGCGTGGGCAGGGGCAGCTCACTGCCGAGGCCACGGAACATCTCCTCGAAGATCGGGACGATGAAGAGCAGCATGCCCATGCACATGACGATGGCCAGGCAGAAGACCACGACGGGGTAGGTCATCGCGGACTTCACCTTGCCCCGCAGCCGGACGTCGGCCTCGAAGGTCTCCGCGATCTGGCGCATGGCGGTGTCGAGGAAGCCGCCCGCCTCGCCGGCCCTCGTCATGTTGACCATCAGGGCCGGGAAGAGGTCCCCGTGGGCGGCGAAGGCTCCGGACAGGCTGTGTCCCGACTCCACCGCCAGCTTGACCTCGGCCAGGACCCGTCGCAGCTCGGGGTTCTCCATCTGGTCGGCCAGGATCGCCAGCGCCCGCAGCAGCGTCAGCCCCGAGTCGATCATCGTGGCCAGCTGCCGGGCGAAGAGTGCGAGGTCCTTGGGCTTGACCCGTTTGCGGGCCAGCCGGAACTCGCGCTGCATCCCGACGCCGGCCCGGGTGATCTCGAGCGGGACGTAGCCCATCGTCATCAGCTTGTCGGCGACGGCTCCCTCGGAGGCCGCCTTCACGCGGCCCTCGCGGAAACGTCCAGACCCGTCGCGGACCTTATAGTCGTACAGGTTGGTGCTCACGCGAGCCGTCCGTCGGCGACCTGCTGACGCGCGGCCGGTGACCAGGCGGCCTCACCCTGGCGGCTCGCCGCCGTGCCGGTCATCGCGGAGTCGACCAGGGCGAGGAAGTCTTCGGTGTTCGAGCAGTGCTCGAGGCCGGCGGCGCGGGTGATCCGGGCGTCGCGCACGAGCTGGGCGAGGTGGGCGTTGAGGGTCTGCATCCCACGGGAGGCACCCGACTGGAGGGCGCCGGGGATCTGCTGCAGCTTCCCGTCCCGGATCATCGCCCGGATCCCCGACGTGCAGACCATCACCTCGACGGCCGCGACGCGGCCCTTTCCGTCGGCCGTCGGCACGAGGGTCTGGCACACGACCGCCTGGAGGGTGGCCGCCATCTGGGCCCGGACCTGCTGCTGCTGCTCGGCCGGGAAGACGTCGACGACGCGGCTGACCGTGTCCTGGGCGGACTGGGTGTGCAGGGTGGCCAGGACCAGGTGGCCGGTCTCGGCGGCCGTGAGCGCCACCGAGATGGTCTCCAGGTCCCGGAGCTCACCGACCAGGATCACGTCGGGGTCCTGGCGCAGCACGTGCTTGAGGGCGGTGCGAAAGCCGTGGGTGTCCGGCCCGATCTCGCGCTGGTTCACCAGGCAGCCACGGTGCTCGTGCAGGAACTCGATCGGGTCCTCGATGGTCATGATGTGCCCCCGCCGGGTGCGGTTCACCTGGTCGATGACCGCCGCGAGGGTCGTGGACTTGCCCGACCCCGTCGGCCCGGTGACCAGGACCAGGCCGCGCTTCAGGTCGGCGAAGGTCGCCACCACGGGGGGCAGGTCCAGGTCGCCCAGGGTCTTGATCTCCCACGGGATCAACCGAAGCACGGCCCCGATCGACTCGCGCTGCCAGAAGACGTTGACCCGGAACCGGGCCTGCCCGGGGACGGCGTAGGCGAAGTCGAGCTCCTTCTCCTCCTCGAGCACCTTGCGCTGGCGGCCGGTCATCACGGCGTAGAGCGCCTCCTGGAGGCCCCGGTGCTCCAGGTCGGCGTACCCCGGCACGGGCTGCATCTCGCCGCGGACCCGGACCGTGGGCGGTGCGCCGCGAGTGAGGTGCAGGTCGGAGCCACCAGTGGCCACGACATGCATCAGCAGCTCGTCCAGCGCCAGCGGCGGCTCCGCAGCCGGGGCGCCCGGCGACGGGTCAGCCCACGACACGGAGCACCTCCTCGACCGAGGTCCGCCCCGCGAGCACTTTCTGCCACCCGTCGTCACGCAGGGTCGTCATCCCCTGCTCCCGGGCCGTTCTGGCGATCTCCTCGGTCGCAGCCCGGTGCACCGCCAGCTTCTCGATCTCGTGGGTCACGGGCAGCACCTCGTGCAGCGCCATCCGGCCCCGGTAGCCGGTCTTCGCACACGCCGCGCAGCCGACCGGCCGGTAGAGCCGCGTCGGGCCGTCCTCCGGCATCGTGAACCTGAGCTGCGCCAGCTCGGTGCGGTTGGGCACGTACTCCTCCTTGCAGCGGGGACACAGGCATCGGCACAAGCGCTGGGCGACGATGCAGTCGAGCGCCGACCCGACGAGGAAGGGCTCGATCCCCATCTCGACCAGACGGGTCACCGCAGAGGGGGCGTCGTTGGTGTGCAGGGTCGAGAGAACCAGGTGACCGGTCAGGGCGGCCTCGACAGCGATGTTGGCCGTCTCGTGGTCGCGGATCTCGCCGATCAGGACGATGTCGGGGTCCGAGCGGAGGATCGAGCGCAGGGCGGACGCGAAGGTCAGCCCCGCCTTCGGGTTCGTCTGCACCTGGTTGATCCCCGGCAGGCGGTACTCGACGGGGTCCTCGACGGTGATCACGTTGACCTGCGGCTGGTTGAGGATGTTGAGCGTCGCGTAGAGCGTCGTCGACTTCCCCGACCCGGTCGGGCCGGTGGCCAGGATCATCCCGTAGGGCTTGCCGTAGGCCTCGGCGAACCGGGTCCGGTTGTTGCCACTGAAACCGAGGTCGTCCAGCCCGAGGCGGGTGTTGGTGTTGTCGAGCACCCGGGCCACGATCTTCTCGCCCCAGACCGTGGGCAGGGTCGCCACCCGCAGGTCCATCGTGGCGCCCTGGTGGGTGACGCTGAGCCGGCCGTCCTGCGGCACCCGGCGCTCGGCGATGTTCATGCCGGCCATGATCTTGAGCCGGGAGACGACCCCGTTGACGATGCTGCGCGGGGCGTGGTGGGCGTCCTGGAGCACCCCGTCGATGCGGTAGCGCACCCGCAGGTCGTGCTCGGTGGGCTCGAGGTGGATGTCGGAGGCCCGGTCAGAGATCGCCTGGGCGATGAGCAGGTTCACGAACCGGACCACCGGCGCGTCGTCGGCGACCTCGACAAACGCCTCGAGCTCCTCGTCCTCGACCGAGGCCAGGTCGGAGGAGAGGCCGGCGAGCTCGTCCTCGGCCCGGTAGCTCTGGTTGATCCGCTGTTCGATCTCGGCCCGGCCGGCGAGCGCGAACCGCACCGGGTGCGAGGTCAGCCGACCGATGTCGTCCTTGAGATCGAGGTCGCTCACGCGACGCAGGGGTACGGCGACCAGCAGCTCGGCGCCCGACCAGCCGAAGGGGATGGCACCCGCCCGCTTCGCGAAGTCAGCGGGAAGCAGCGCGGCCGCCCGCGGGTCCACGCCCCGCTCGGTCAGGTCGACGTACTCGATCCCGGCGAGCTCGGCCGCGATCTGCAGCAGGGTCTGTCGGTCGACGGCCCCGTCGGCAACCAGGGTCTCCAGCACAGGTCCGTCGTCGCCGCCGCTCGCGGCGCGGGCGGCCGCCACCGCCTGCGGGTCGACCCGGCCGGACGCGAGGAGAGCATCGAGCGTCGTCGTCCCCGGGCTGGTCGCCGACATCCGGTGGTCCTCCGATCGGGTGCGCACGGCCGGCGGAGCGCCGGCACCGGGAGTCTCGGCACGGCGGGGTCCGAACTTGAGGACGACTCCGGGTCGCGGTGTCCTCACGGGGCGACGGTGACCGGAAGGTCGGCGGCGCTGTCGGCCGGGCGCCACCCCGCCCGCTTGAGCATGACCCGGAAGTCGTGAGGGTTCGTGGCGGCCAGCTGCGCGGTGACGTCGCTGACCGTGCCCTCCAGGGCAAGCCGCAGCAGGTGTTGGTCGAAGCTCTGCATGCCGGAGTACTGCCCCTGCGCGATGATCTCGGGGATCGCGTCGGTCTTCTCCGCGTCCCCCACCGCCTCGGCGAGTCGGTCGTCCCGCACCGCGATCTCCATGACGCAGACCCGGCCGGCCGCGTCCGCCCGGGGCACCAGCCGCTGGCACACGATGCCCTCCAGGGAGGCCGACAGAGCCGCCCGCACCCGACGTTGCTCGTGCGGCGGGAAGAAGTCGACGACCCGATGGATGGTCTCGAGGGCATCGGTGGTGTGCAGGGTGGAGAGCACCAGGTGCCCGGTCTCGGCCGCCGACAGCGCGGCCCGCACGGTGTCCGCGTCGCGCATCTCGCCGATCAGGATCACGTCCGGGTCCTGGCGCATCGCGGCGCGCAGGGCGACCGACCAACCGAGAGAGTCGCTGCCGAGCTCGCGCTGCGTGACCGTCGCCCGCTTGCTGAGGTGGATCACCTCGATGGGGTCCTCGAGAGTCAGGATGTGCACGGCCCGCTCCCGGTTGACCGCGTCGACCATGGCGGCCAGGGTCGTCGTCTTGCCCGATCCGGTGGGGCCGGTGACCAGCACCAGGCCCCGCGGACGCAGGGCGAGCGTGCGGACGGCCTCGGGCATGCCCAGCGACTCCAGTGGCACCGGCTCGTCCCCGACCAGCCGCAGGACGCAACCATCGGTGCCGCGGGTGCGGAACGCGTTGGCCCTGAACCGGCCCACTCCCGGGACCGCGAGGGCATAGTCGGCCTCGAAGCACGCGTCGTACGCCGTGAGAACGTCGGCGGGCATGGAGCCGCGGACCATGGCGCTCACCAGGTCCGCCGAGAGCACCTCGTCGCTCACGACGAGCAGCTCACCGGCCACCCGGATCTTGGCGGGAGCGTCGGCGCGCAGGTGGAGGTCCGAGGCCCCGTGGCGCACGACGACCTCGAGCAACGGCAGCAGGCAGGCCCACTCTTGTCCCACGGTGCATCCCCACTTCGTCGCCGGAGGTTCCTCCTGGTTCTCGGCACCCGGGGGCCGCGACTGTAGGCCCGGCTCCCGGGGGTCAAGTCGACCGTCCGCCGTCCCGATGGTCTAGCTGGACGGGCATCGCCCGAGCTCGCAGCCACCGGAGAGGACTCACATGCCGAGAACCGTCGTCGGCCTCGACATCGGCAGCTCCGCGGTGCGCGCCGTGGAGCTCCGTGCGGGCTCCCGGTCGGTGCAGCCACGTCGCAGCGGAAGCGTCGCGCTGCCCGCCGGCGCTGTGGAGGGTGGCCTGGTCCGCGATCCCGCCGCCGTCACCCAGGCGCTGCGCCAGCTGTGGGCGGAGACGAAGATCTCCAACCGGGCCGTCCACCTGGGCATCGGCAGCGGCTCGGTCCTCGTGCGCCAGCTCGAGCTGGACTGGATGCCGGCCGACGACCTGAGGCGGTCGCTGCGCTACCAGGTGGGCGACCTGCTCCCGGTCCCGATCGCGGACGCCAACCTCGATCACGTCCTGCTCGGCGAGAGCGAGGGCGTCGACGAGCACGGACAGACCCGTCGACTCGTCCGGATCCTCCTGGTGGCCACGGCCCGCACCGCGGTGGACGACCTGGTCCGATGCGTCCACGCCGCACGACTGCACACGGTCGCGGCCGACCTGGCGCCGTTCGCCCTGATCCGGCTGGCCCGCCGCCGGACCCAGGAGGCCGGTGTCGACTCCGGTGTCGAGGCGGTGATCGACGTGGGGGTCGACAAGGTCGCGGTCGCGGTCCACACCGACGGGCGCCCCCACTTCGTCCGAGTGGTCCCCGGCGTGGGCGGTGGGCTGCTCACCAGGGTGCTCGTGGAGCAGACCGGGCGCACCTGGGTCGACGCCGAGCTGTTCAAGCGCTCGGCGAGCGCCCTCGCGACGCCGGGCGACCGGCCGCTGGACCGCGACGGCGAGGTGCTCCTGGAGGCCGCCCGCCGGCTCGTGGAGGAACTGCGAGCGACCCTCGACTTCCACGCCCAGAGCGATCCCGAGACCGCGCCCGTACGCGCCGTGCTCACCGGAAACGGGAGCCTGCTTCCGGGGCTGCTGGAGCACTTCGAGGCCGCGCTCGGGATCCCCGTGCGGACACTGGAAGGCGACCCGGGTCTGAACGTGCCGCTCGGCCTCTGTCTCGGTGCGGCCTCGTGAGACGGGCGGCCCGCCGTGAGCGCGGTGCCGAGCCAGTGGCCTCGGTCAACCTGCTCTCCCCCTGGGTCTTCGAACAGCTGCGCGTCGTGCGACTGCGCCGAGGCTTCGCCGCGGGGCTGGCGGGGCTGGGGCTGCTCGTCGCCGTTGGCTGGGCGGGCCAGCACCTGCGCCTCTACGAGGCCCGGCAGGACCTGCGTGGCGACCAGGCGGTCGCCACCGGCCTCTCTCACCAGATCGCGGCGCTCGCCCCGGTCAGCGACTACGTCGCGGCCGTCGAGCGCAAGGCCAGGACCGTCCAGCGGGCGATGTACCAGGAGGTCGCCTTCTCCCGGGTCCTGGCGGGACTCCGCCAGGCGACCCCGGCGGGCGCCACGATCGACACCGTCGCCGTGACGCTGCCCAGCCCGGTCGACCCGTCAGCGCCGCCCGACCCGGCGGCCATCGACGTGAGCCGCGGGATCGTCGCGGAGTGTCCCGGGCCCGACCCCTTCGCCACTCGCCCGATCGTCGGCTGCCTCAACCTGACCGGCTCCGCACGGGACCGGGCCACCGTCGGGCGGCTGGTGATCGCGCTCGGCCGGGCCGGGCTCTTCGTCGAACCGTTCGTCTCGACGACCACCACGAGCGGCGACCAACCGGTCACCTTCTCCGGCTCGGTGGGCCTCTCCCCGCAGGCGTTCACCAAGCGGTACGACCACATCGTCGGGCTCCCGGACCCGGAGTCCCAGGGATGAACCTCAAGACACCCGCTGCCACCATCACGCTCGGACTCAGCGTCCTGGTGCTGACCGCGGGGCTCGGCTGGCTCCTCCTGGTGGGCCCCGCCACCGGCGCCCTCGGCGACGTCAGGGCGAAGGCGGACCAGGCCGCCGTGCTGAACACGACCATGACCGACCAGCTGCGGCGGCTGGAGCAGCAGCGCGACGGCCTCGGTGCGATCCGGGCCCAGGCCGATGAGCTCGCCGTGATGTTTCCTCCGACCGCGGACCAGCCGGGCTTCTTCGAGACCGTGACCACCGCGGCCACCCGGGCCGGCATCGGACCCAAGGCGATCACCACCCTCAGCCCCACGGCCCCGGTCGCCCTGACCACCGGCACCCCGGCCACCGCCGAGGACCGGGCAACCGCCCTGGCCCAGGCCCAGCTGGCGGTCCAGACGGTCACCATCACGGTGGAGGCGTCGTACGCCCAGGCCCACGACCTGCTGCACAACCTCGAACGGATGGACCGTTCGTTCCTCACCGCCTCGGTCGCCGTCAACGGCGACCCCACCGCCGGCCAGCTGGTCGTCTCGATCACCGGCAGCACCTTCGTCGCCCCCCCGCTCCCCCAGCCCGACCTCGGCTCCACGACGTCGGACGGATGAGGTGGACGCCTGGTGGGTTGCGGTCTCTGCGCTGGTCGTGGGGACCGGGGCGGTGCTCCTCCTGGCAATCGCGACGGTCGATGCCAGCCGGACCCGGCAGCTCAGGTCGCCGGGCGCACGGCACGGCATCGATGATCTGACCGGCCTGACCAACCGCGGCGCGCTGCACCAGGCCGGGACCAGGCTCCTGGACCGAGTCGCGCGGACCGGTCGCCTGGCGGTCTGCATGGTCATCGACCTGGACGACTTCAAGCGCATCAACGACTCCCTCGGCCACCACGCGGGCGACCAGGTGCTCCTGGAGACGGCGCGACGTCTCCAGGCCGTGCTGGACCCCGGCGACGTGGCCGCCCGCCTGGGCGGTGACGAGTTCGTGGTCCTCTCCACCTGTGCCGGGATCGTCGAGGCCGAGCAGCTCGCCGCCGCGTTCCAGGCTGAGCTGGCGCCGGCCTTCAGGATCGACGATCTGGACATCTCCGTGCACGCCTCCACCGGCCTGGCGATCCAGGACCGATCCGGCATCTCCCTCGAGGAGCTGCTGCGCGCCGCCGACCAGGCGATGTACCAGGCCAAGGCCCACGCCCCGGGCGACTGGCGGCGAAGTGGCTCCGGCCGGCTCAGCTCCACCCAGGGCGACGCCGAGTCCGAACAGGCGCTGCACCGGGCGCTGACCGGGAACGAGTTCGTCCTGCACTACCAACCGCAGGTGCACAGCTCGACCGGAGCGGTGGTCGGCGTCGAGGCCCTGCTCCGCTGGCACCACCCGACGCTGGGGGTCCTCGCGCCGAGTGAGTTCCTGCCACTGGCCGAACAGTTCGGGCTCACCGCGCGGATCAACTCCTTCGTGCTCGACCAGATCCTCGTCGACCATCCGAGGCTCACCGAGCTTGCACCGGGGGCCACCGTCGCGGTCAACATGTCAGCCCGGAGCCTGCTGGGCGTCGCGTTCGTCGAGGACCTGGCGGCCCGGCTGTGCGCGTCCGGCGTACCTCCGGGCGATCTGGTGCTGGAGATCAGCGAGTCGTCGACGACCGGTGGAGCCCAGGCCTTCGAGCTCTTCGCCGGCCTGAAGCGTCTGGGCTGCCCGGTGAGCGTGCAGGAGTTCGGCACCGCCGAGGCCTCGCTCACCTCGCTGTGGCACAACCCCGCCGTGCGCGAGATCAAGATCCACCCCTCCATCGCGCGGGCCGCCGCCGACGACCCGCAGGCCGAGCGGCTGGTGCGTGCCCTGGTCAGCGCCGCCCACGGCCTCAGCGTCCGGGTCGTGGCCGAGGGGGTCGAGACCGCAGCGCTCGCCCACGAGCTCTGCGCGTTGGGGGCGGACGCCCTGCAGGGGTTCTGGATCAGCATCCCCCTCGAGCTCGACGACCTCGAGTCCTGGGCGCGCGGGTGGCCGGGGTTCGAGGAGGTTCCGGGGCTACAGCCCGGGCCCGGAGGTGCCGATACCTCCTCGACCGACCGCCCCCGCAAAGGAATCCACTGATGCCCGCATCGTCGTCGCTCTTCTCCCTGCAGACGCTGCTCCTCCTGGCATCGATCGTCACCGTGGTCGCCGCCGTGCTCCTCTGGTGGCTGACGAGCCGCCGCCGCTCCTCGGCCCCGGCCGTCGACGTCGACGAGCTGAGTGCCACCGTCCCGGTCGAGGAGACCGCGCCACCTCGGGTTCCCGCGGCCACTCCCCGGCTCGTGGCTCCTCTCGTGGCCCAGCCGGCGATCCAACCCGCGTCGTGCTCGCAGCACCGGCCCTCGCACCGGGGTGCCCCGTCGCGCGAGGTCGGCTATGCCGAGCTCTCCCGGTCGTACGCCGCCCTGGGTCGCGGCGACGCAGCGGCCCGGGCCCAGTGGGCGGCCGACCTGCGCCTGCTCGCCCCCCTCATGACGGCCCTGAGCGAGGACGCCGCCGGTCTGCCGGACCGGCTGGGGCACCTCGAAGGATCGTCCCCGCGGCACTGCGTGGACCAGGCCCGGGGCGAGGTCGCCTCCCTGATGTCGGGCACCGGGCTCGAGTGGCCGGCCGCGCCGATGCTCCCCGCGCTCGACCATCTCCCGGAGCTGCCCGGACCGAGCACCGGGGGCGCGTCCGCGCCGACGCCACCCGAGGAGCTTCAGCGCCGGGCCGTCGAGCTGATGGAGCTCGCTGCCCTGGTGGTCCGTCAGGATCCGGAGGGTGCGCGGCGCCAGGCGCGCGCGGCCGATCTGGCGGCCCTCGACGCCGTGCTGCTGGAGTCGGCCCGCCGCTTCGGCGACACCTCACTGGTCTCCGTCGAGCTGCGCCGCAACCTCGCCGCTGCCGCCCTGCACGAGCACGACCAGGCTCCGGGCCGGCTGCCCCTGGCCGGAGAGGTACGCCGGACCCGCGCCGTGCTGCGCACGGTCGTCGAACCCCACGAGGCGAGCCGCCTCGAGGAGTCCCTCGCGCCGGAGCCGTTGACATGACCGCCGTCCTCCCGATGCCCTTCCTCCTCACGCTGGTGGGCTCCCTCGGCCTGGTCGTCGGCTCGTTCCTCAACGTCGTGGTCCACCGCGTTCCCGCGGGTCTCTCGGTGGTGCGGCCGGGCTCGGCCTGCCCGGCCTGTCAGCACCCCGTTCGCGAACGGGACAACGTGCCGGTGCTCTCGTGGCTGCTGCTGCGCGGCCGCTGCCGCGACTGCGCGGCGCCGATCTCGGTGCGCTACCCCGCGGTCGAGGCCGGGACCGCCGGGCTTTTCGTCCTGGTGGCGCTGCGCCTGGCCGACGCGCCGACCCTGGCGGCCTGCCTGGTCGTGGCCGGGGCCGGCGTGGCGCTCTCGCTCATCGACCTGGAGCACGGCCGGCTGCCGTTCGCGATCACCGGTGTCGCCGGTGCGCTGGCCTGCGCCGCGCTGCTGTCGGGGTGGGTCTGGCTCTGGTTCGACTCCGGGACCGGCCGCGGGGGCGCCCTGTGGGCCGGCGTCTGGCCACCGCTGGTCGGAGGCGGGCTCTGGCTGGGGGTCTATGCCCTGGTCTGGCTGGCGACCCTGGGTCGCGGGATGGGATTGGGCGACGTCGCCCTGGCCCCGGTGCTCGGGCTGGTTCTCGGGGCGGTCGGCCTCTCCGCGGCGGCGGTCGGCGTTGCCTCCGGTTTCGTCCTCGGAGCGGTCGTGGGGCTGGTGCTGATGGCCTCGGGGCGGGCGGGACGTCGTACGCAGATTGCCCACGGGCCGTTCATGGTGGTCGGCGCCGGCGTCGGGCTCTTCGCGGGCGCCCCGTTGGCGGTGGCCTACCTCAACCTGGTCGGCCTCGGCTGAGCCCTCCGACCGCGCTCACCACCGGAGCTCAACCGATCAGGGCGGACAGCGCGCCCGTCGGGTCCGCGCGGTAGCGGGAGATCAGCTCCCCGGTGGCCTCGTCGATCCGCTCGTGCAGGGCCCGCCGGTAGGCCGTGAGCTGCTCCTCCGCCTCCCCGAGCCGGGCGAGCGCCTCGGTGACCTGGGCGTCGTCCTCGGGGACCAGCCACACGTCGGCGAGCGCGGGCAGGTCGGGCAGCGGTTCGGCGGCGCGCATGCTGACCAGGACGGCCCTGGCCCGGCCGGAGCCGGTCTCGCCGAGGACGCGAACCAGATCGGCAAGGCTCAGGGCACCGTCCGCGTCGCAGCCGGCGCGCAGCAGGTCGAGGCGGGCGTGGACGAGCCGACGCCAGTAGGAGACCTTCTCCTCCTCCGCCCTCAGCCGCTGGCGGTAGTCGCGGAGCCGGTCGAGCTCGAGGCCCGCCAGCTCGGCGGTGGCCGCCGCGATCGTGACCGTACGCCGTTGCCCGCTCGAGGGCAGCGGTGCCTCGCGCTTCTCGACTGGGGATTCCACGGGCCCGATCATGACGGGCCACCCCCGCCGACGTCGCGGTGTCCCGGCGCGTGTCGTGGGCGGTGCTGCCCGGACTCGGAGCAAGCCTTCGAAATCAGGCGTGGGGCCGGCGCCAGGGCGGCCCATCAGATCCCCAACGGTCTAGACAAATTATCGTCACTCCAGTCGCTCTGGACTCACGGCTACTACTGTGCACCACCGGGAGGGAGGGAAACCTCCAAACAGGACGGAACCCGCGATGGCATCCTCGGTGCCACCCGCCCCGAGCGGGACCCGCAGCACGAACCACCTCGAGCAGTGCCATGCCGAGGGCAAGTCGGTCGCCCTCCTGGCCACCTCGGTCGACAACGCGATCGAGATCGCCGAGCTCACCGAGCGCCCGGCACTCGACCTGCTCTGCCAGCAGCAGAAGCTCCACGTCTACCGGATGGCCGACCGGGCCCGGGTTGTCCGGGCCACCTCCGCCGGAGGCATGCTGATCGTCGTCACGGCCGACACGGAGGCCGGGCTGCCCGCGGTGGTCGCGGAGGTCGCCGAGCGGTTGCGCCAGCCGTTGCTGATCGGCCGGCACCAGGTCTGGCCGCTGGTGAGTGTCGGCGCCCGAATCTGCCGACCGACCGTGCCGCTCGACGGGCTCGCTCGGCAGGCTCACGGCGCACTCGCGACGGCCCGGTCGGTCGGCAGCGGCACAGTGCGCTGGTGGGAGCCGGGCGGCGAGGACGACGCGCACAACCGGATGGCCGTGGTCAACGACCTTGCGGCCGCCCTCGACGACGACGAGCAGCTCACCCTGCACTTCCAGCCACTGCGCGAACTGCGCAGAGGGGCTGTCATGGGGGCGGAGGCGCTGCTGCGCTGGCAGCACCCGCGGCTCGGCACCCAATCGGCCCTCGACACCGTCGAGACGGCCGAACGCAGCGGGATGATGGGGCGGCTCGGGCACAAGGTCCTCGACCTCGCGCTGCGCCAGCTGGCCGCCTGGCTTCCCGTCGTGGCCCCGGAGTTCCGTCTGCACGTGAACGTCTCCCCGACCGAGCTGCGCAGCCCCGGCTACGTCGACCGGGTCGAGGACCTGCTGGGCCGGCACGGCGTACCGGCCTCGCGGCTGTTGCTGGAGATCACCGAGAGCGCCGCGGTCACGGGGCACAGACCCGCAGTGGCGGCGCTCCAACAGCTCACCGAGCGCGGTATCAGCGTCGGCATCGACGACTTCGGGACCGGCTACTCCTCGATCGCCTACCTCAGCGAGCTGCCAATCGACACCGTGAAGGTGGACCGGTCGTTGCTGGCCGGGGTGGTGTCCTCATCCCGGGAGTACGAGCTGGCCGGGGCCGTGGCCCGGCTGCTTTCGGTGATGTCGGTGCGGGTCGTGGCCGAGGGCGTCGAGAGCAGCGACCAGCTCACGGCACTGCGTGAGCTGGGCTACCAGTACGGACAGGGCTACCACCTGGGCCGGCCGGCTCCCGCCGAGCTGGTGACGCCGACGCTGCGCCACGATGTCGCGGCGCCGCGGTCCGCGCGCGGCCCGGCACACGACTGGCGCCACAGCCCGCGGCGACCTGCCTGAACCCGCGATCGAAGTCGGCTCAGTCCTCGGTCGCCGGCTCCACGCCGGCCTCCAGCCAGCCCCGGAACGCGTCGAGGTTGCGGGTCGACTCGCCGCGCAGCTTGCGCCACTCCCACTCCTTGCGGATCGAGGAGGAGAAGCCGAGCTCGAGGATCGCGTTGAAAGACTCGTCGGCCGTCGAGAGCACCGAGCCCAGCAACCGGTCCAGCTCCTCGGGGCTGACCACGGCCAGCGGGAGTCGGGCGTCGAGGTAGATGTCACCCAGCCGGTCGACGGCGAACGAGACGGCGTACAGCTTGAGGTTCCGCTCGAGCAGCCACCGGTAGACGCGTTCGTGGTTCTCGTCGGGCTTTCGGCACACGAAGGCGTGCACGCCCAGGGCATGACGGCCGACGTCGAGCCGGACCGCGGTCTGGAGCTTCTTCTCGCCCGGCAGGGCGAAGGAGAAGACGCCCGGGGCGGTCTCCTCGAACTCGATCTCGCATGCGGCGAGGTGCTCGCGGATGACGGCAGCGGGATCGGTCACGACACCGACTCTCGCATGGCCGCCCGCGCGCGCTCGTAGACCTCCAGGGTGCGGGCAGCGGTCAGCTCCCAGGCAAACTGTCGCGCCTGCTCCAGGGCACCCGCCTCCAGGCGCAGCCGGAGTGCGTCGTCGCCGATGACCCGGGCGAGCGCGTCGGCCCAGGCGCCGGGCTCGTGCCCCTCGACCAGCAGGCCGCTGCGTTCGTGGCGGACCACGGTGGTCAGGCCCCCGACCGCGGCGGCCACGACCGGGGTGCCGGTGGCCTGGGCCTCGGCGGCGACCAGACCGAAGGACTCGTTGTACGACGGCACGGCGACCAGGGTGGCCGCCGCGCACCACCGGGCCAGCTCGGGCTGGGCAACCGGAGGCACGAAGCGCACCACGTCGTCGAGGCCGAGCCCGGACGAGAGCAGCGCGAGCGACTCCGGGTGCTCGAGCCCCGAACCGGAGGGGCCGCCGACGATCGGGACCACCAGCCGCGAGCGCAGGGCGGGGTTGCGCTCGAGGAGCACCGCGACGGCCCGCAGCAGCACGTCGGGCGCCTTGAGCGGCTGGATCCGGCCGGCGAACAGCAGGACGTGGGCATCTTGGGGCAGTCCCAGGCCGGCCCGCGCGGTGGCCTTGTCGAGCGGGCGGAAGACCGACAGGTCGACCCCGGGGTGGACGACCTCCACGCGGCCGGGGTCCGCGTCGTACAGGTTGATCAGCTGCTTGGCCTCGATGTCGGTGTTGGCGATCAGCATGTCGGCCGCCTCCACCACCTGCTGCTCGCCAATGATCCGCGCGGCGGGCTCGGGGGTGTCACCAACGGCCAGCGCGTCGTTCTTGACCTTGGCCATCGTGTGCATCGTGTGGACCAGCGGCACACCCCAGCGGTCGCGGGCCAGGGCGCCGACCTGGCCGGAGAGCCAGTAGTGGGAGTGCACGGCGTCGTAGTGGCCGACCGGGTGGGCGGCCTCCGCGCGCAGCACCTCGCGGGCGAAGACACAGAGCTGGCCGGGCAGCTCACTCTTGGTGAGCCCCTCGAACGGGCCGGCGTGGATGTGGCGGACCAGGACCCCCTCGGCGGCCTCGACGACCGCGGGCAGCGAGGAGCCGGTCGAGCGGGTGAAGATGTCGACCTCGATGCCCTGCAGGGCCAGCCGCTTGGCGAGCTCGATGACGTAGACGTTCATCCCACCCGCGTCACCGGTCCCCGGCTGGTCCAGCGGGGAGGTGTGCAGGCTGATCATCGCCAGTCGCCTGATGTGGTCCACGTGGTCCCTTTCCTTCCAATGCTCCACCCAAGCGAACCCCGCGCGATGCCATTCGATTCCCCGAGGGCGGGACCGAACCTGGCGGCCGCCTGCGGTGCGCGGCACGTCGTACGACGGGTCAGCGGGCGTGGGTGCCGGCGTGGTGGGGCCGCGCGGTCGACTCGCGGCGCGCCCGGGCCAGCGCGACGACCGCGAGGAACGCCATGACGGCCCCGAAGATCCCGTCGACGACCCCCGGGTTCGCGGCCGGGTGGAGCACCTCGAGGACCGACCACACCAGCAGCGGGAGGGCGACGGCGACGATCGCGCGCAGCCAGGGCGCGCTGCGGCTGACCAGGCCCGCGCCGGAGGCGATCAGGGCGAGGGCGAGCAGGACGAGGCCGGTCCAGTGCAGGATCGCGTCGGCCACGTCGGCGCTCGAGGTGACGAGGTCGAGCACGAGCCGAACGAGCCAGGCGAGCCCTCCCACGAGGCCCGCGGTGCGCGCGAGGGTGTGCAGATCCATGGAGCTCCAACGTCGGTGACCCGGGTGTCGACTGGCCAGTCTGCCACCGGGGCACCGCCCGCGACCACGCCCCCGGCAGAATCGGGGCATGAGCACCCCACGCACCGCCGTCGTGACCGGAGCCAGCAGCGGGATCGGGGCGGCCACCGCGCGCGCCCTCGCCGCCCAAGGGTTCCGGGTGATCTGCGCGGCCCGCCGCCGCGACCGGGTCGAGGCGCTCGCCGAGGAGATCGGCGGGGTCGCCGTCGCCTGCGACGTCACCTCCCCCGACTCGGTGCTGGCGCTGGTCCACGCGGTCGGCGAGGAGCTGCACGTGCTGGTCAACAACGCCGGCGGGGCGTTCGGCTCGTCCACGGTCGAGGCGGCCGACCCCGAGCAGTGGCGGGCGATGTACGACGTCAACGTCCTCGGTGTCCTGCACGTGACCCAGGCGCTGCTGCCCGCCCTGCGGGCCGGCGGCGACGGCCTGATCGTCAACGTCGGCTCGACCGCCGGCCGGGTCGCCTACGAGGGCGGCGGCGGGTACACCGCCGCCAAGCACGGGACCAAGGTCGTGACCGAGACGCTTCGCCTCGAGCTGTGCGGGGAGCCGATCCGGATCTCCGAGATCGCCCCGGGGATGGTGCGCACCGACGAGTTCGCACTGGTCCGCTTCGAGGGCGACCAGGCGAAGGCCGACGCCGTGTACGCCGGCGTACCCGACCCGCTGGTCGCCGCCGACATCGCCGACGCGATCGCCTGGATCGCGACCCGACCCAGCCACGTGAACATCGACGAACTGGTGATCCGGCCGCGCGCCCAGGCGGCGCAGCACAAGGTGCATCGCAGCACCTGAGACGGCCCCCTGTCCCCGAGGACCGGAGATGGCAGACTGCCGCCCGTGGAGACCATTGGACTCATCGGCGGGATGAGCTGGGAAAGCAGTGCCGCCTACTACGAGAACCTGAACCTCGGGGTCGAGAAGCGGGTCGGCGGACTCAGCTCGGCCAGGACCGTGATGACCTCCGTGGACTTCGCGCAGGTGACGGCGCTGCAGCGCGAGGAACGCTGGGACGAGGTCGCCGAGATCCTGACCGCCGCGGCGCGGGGGGTCGAGGCGGCGGGTGCGGACTTCCTGATGCTGTGCACCACGACGTTCCACCGGGTGGCCGAGCAGGTCGAGGCCGCCGTGGACATCCCGCTGCTGCACCTCGCCGACGTGGTGGCCCAGGCCTGCCTCGCGGAGCGGCTGACGTCGGTGGCGTTCATCGGCACCTCGTTCGCGATGGAACGCTCCTTCTTCACCGACCGGATCGCCTCGCACGGTCTGGAGGTGCACGTCCCCGACGAGCGCCACCACGACGCGATCAACGGGGTCATCTACGACGAGCTGGTGCACGGCAAGGTGCTGGACGCCTCGCGCCGTACCATCGTCGGGCTCTTCGAGGAGCTGTGGGACGCGGGAGCCGGCGGCGTCATCCTCGGCTGCACCGAGCTGGAGCTGCTGGTCAAACAGGCCGACGTCGAGCTCCCGATCTTCCCCTGCACCACCCTGCACGTGGCTGCCGCGCTCGACCGCGCCCTCGCCTGAAACAGCCTTCGGGGGATAGTCCGTGACGGACTGCAGGTTTTGGGACGAAATTTCCTGCAGTCCGTCACGGACTATCCCAAGTTTTCCACAGGCCCCCCGGAGGTCAGGGGTCGAGGAGGAGGGTCGCCAAGCGGCGGAGGTCTTCGGTGAGGTGCTGCTCGGGGACGGTGGCTCGGGTGCCGCAGAGGTCGAAGGCGTAGACGTAGCGGTCCGGCTGCGGCGCCCCTCCCGGCACGGCCGCCAGGTCGACGCGCTCCACCAGGCCGCGGGCCTCACCGGCCCTCGGGTCGTCGGCGTCAAGATCGAGACGGCCCTCGGCGCTCAGCCCGGCGAACCCGCCGGTACGCCGCACCTGCACCAGCCGCGCCGGCGTCGCCACCAGGCCCGAGCCCTCGGCCGACGCCCCTGAGCTGCGGGTCCCCGGCACGACGCCGACCTGCTCCCAGGCACGTCGTACGACGTCCGCGTGCGCGCCCGCGGCGGCCACCGTGGCCGCGGCGAACCCGGCGAAGTCGGTGCGGGCACCCACCTGACCCCCCACCAGCGCGGCGTACCAGACCGCCCCGGCCCCGTCCCAGCTGTGCCCCCCGATGCCCGTCGCGGCCAGCGCGAAGGCCCGGTTCGGGATCCCCGAGTTGAGGTGGACCCCGCCGTTGTCGTCGGTCGTGTCGACATAGCCGGACATGTCCGCGGCCTGCGGGTCGCGGCCCAGCACGGGGTCGTCGTAGGCCGTCCCGGGCGCCGCCATGTCCCGCAGCCCGCGCGCCTTGATGCCCGGCACGAAGATCCCCTCCCCGATCAGCCAGTCGGCTTCCAGCGCCGTCTGGCCCAGCAACCGCTGCTTGAGGCAGGCCGCAAAGACGTCGGAGACCGACTCGTTCAGCGCCCCCGACTGACCGGCGTACTCCAGCCCCGCGGCGTGCTCGGTCACCGCATGAGTGAACTCGTGGCCCAGCACGTCGACGGGACGCGTGAACCGCCCGAAGACCGTCTCGTCGCCGTCCCCGAAGACCAGCTGGGTGCCGTCCCAGAACGCGTTGTCGTAGCCCTCCCGGTAGTGCACGCTCAGGCTCACCGGCGCTCCGCTGCCGTCGTACGACGCCCGGTCGTAGACGTCGGCGAAGAGCGCCAACGACGCCGCGATGCCGTCCGCCGCCTCGTCGACAGCCGGGTCCCCCGACTCCGGCTGCCCCACCGAGCGCACCACCCGACCCGGCAGGGAGGTGCCGTTCTCCGCGGTGTGCACCACCCACGCGGGCCCGCCCGCGACCAGGCCTGTGAGCGGCCCGGTGCGCGCGCCCGGGGGTCTCGCCATCCGCGCGGAGCGCACGCCGGCGTCAACGACGAGGGTCCGGTCGCAGGTCGAGGCAGCAGGAGAGCTGGAAGCGGCGATCCGGGCGAGCAGGTACGGCGGCACGAACTGGCAGGTCATGAACCCCATCACAGTCGACACACCCCGTCCGATCAAGGCTCGCGCTTCGCGCCGACCCTCAGGGGCGCACCCGCCGGGCCCAGTAGGTGTAGCCGCCGGTCTCCCAACGCTGGACGCGCTGGTTGTCGGCGTCGGCGATGAACAGGTTGCTCGACAGCGGGCCACCGTCGCGCGCGTGCTGGGCCAGCGCGACGGGCCGGTTCAGCGACCCCGCCCGGCGACTGGGCCGCGGCGGGTGCCCGAGGGTGCGGTAGAGGGAGTAGTCGTGGTTGGTGTCGTAGAAGTAGAGCGCCTGGTTGGCCAGGTCCGAGACGACCAGCTGACCGCCCCGGTCGGCGACGAGTCCGCCGGGCTCCGGTCGGAAGCCACCGCGCGGGCGGGCTGGGGTCAGCCGCTCCACGGGGGTGGAGTCGTCGCTCAGCCCGCGCGCCTCGAAGGCGACGACCTGGCCCCGGTCAGGCAGCGCGACGTAGAGCCGAGCCCCGCGCCCGCCCTGGGCGACACCGTAGGCGATTCCGCGCGGCGCCCCGTGCCCGGGCAGCTGGAGAGTGGCGTGGAGCTGACCGGTGCGCCGGTAGACCTGCACGGTGTCGTCGCAGCGGCTCGCGACGTAGACCCACTGGTGGTGGGTCGCGATCCCGCCGTAGCGCAACGGGTCGTGCCCGGCGGGATCACACGCGACCGCCGGGTCGTGGTCGAAGTGCCGCAACAGGTTCCCGCGCCGGTCGAGCAGCGAGACGCTGTCGCCGTAGTCGACCCAGATCTCCTGCGCGGCGGTCACCGCCAGCCCGTCGACCGCGCCGGGCAGGTCCAGCGGCACCCGGTGCCGCAGGTTCCCCCGCGCACTGATCCGGACCAGCGCGGAGGCGGAGGCGAACCCGACGTACGACGTGCCGTCGGAGTCGACCGCGATCGCCGTGGGCAGGTCGTCGGCTCGGCGCGCAAGGCGTGCAGGGCGCGGGACCACGGGGTGGGTGGAGGCGCCGACGAGCGGGCGGGTGACGGGCACCACCGCATCGGCCACACCGGCGCTCGACACAGCGGCGGCCCCGAGCCCCGCGAGGATCAGCACCAGCACCAGCGCCCGGCCCCCCGAGCGGGGCGCGGCGCGGTGCGCGCGCCAGGCGCGCGCCGTCTCGGCCACGTCCCGAGCCTATGACCTGCGCCGCCCGCGGGCCATGGCTGGATCAGACCACGCGATCAGGATGCGGGTGCCCGGTCCGGCGGGAAGCCACCGGTGGCGATCGGACCCCAGGAGTCGACGGTGATCCGGATCAGGGACTTGCCCTGACGCCGCATCGCCTGGCGGTACTCCTCCCAGTCGGGGTGCTCACCTGAGATGCAGCGGAAGTACTCCACCAGTCCGTCCTCGGCCTCCTGCGCAGGCATGTCGATGACCTCGGCGGTGCCGTCGACCTGCACGTAGGGGCCGTTCCACTCGTCGGAGTGCACGAGCACCGAGACCCGGGGGTCGCGGCGCAGGTTGTGGGCCTTGGCGCGGTCGGGGTACGTCGAGATGACCACCCGCCCCTCGGCGTCCACGCCGCCGCTCACGGGGGAGAGCTGGGGACGCCCGTCGCGCCTGGTGGTGACCAGCGTGAGCTGGTGACGGGTGCGGGCGAAGTCGAGCAGCTGGGACCGGTCGACCCGGTCGGTCGTCGCAATGGTGGCCATGACTCCACTGTAGGAAACCGAACCTGAGCCCCCTGTGCGCCAGGTCTCGGGCGGGCTCTCGATGAGGGGAAAGGCGTCTCCCGCCGATAACATGGGCGAGATCCCCAATCGAAAGTGAGCTCCGCTCCGCATGTCTGGAAACACTGAACGCACCGATCTGCGCAACGTCGCGATCGTCGCGCACGTCGACCACGGCAAGACGACCCTCGTGGACGCGATGCTGCGCCAGGGTGGCGCCTTCACCGAGCACCAGGCCGAGGGCGTGGGCGAACGGATCATGGACTCCGGCGACCTGGAGCGTGAGAAGGGGATCACGATCCTCGCGAAGAACACCGCGATCCACTACGCCGGCCCCGCCGGCGGCGGGAAGCCGATGGTCATCAACATCATCGACACCCCCGGCCACGCCGACTTCGGTGGCGAGGTCGAGCGCGGGCTGAGCATGGTCGACGGTGTCGCCCTGCTGGTGGACGCGTCCGAGGGTCCGCTGCCGCAGACCCGGTTCGTCCTGCGCAAGGCGCTGCAGCAGAACAAGCCGGTCATCCTCATCATCAACAAGGT
>JBKJLD010000048.1:0-6589 GCA_046597165.1 Nocardioides sp. | reverse complement strand
CCCACGTGATCTCGTCGTAGGGGTGGACGCCCTCGGTGCTGAAGACCCGATCGATCGTCAGTCCCGCAGCGGTGGCGCTCTCGGCTGCGCCGCTCACCGTCTCGGTCATGAAATCTCCTCTGTTTCCTGTCGCTGGCTTCTCTGTCTGGTGCCTGGCTGATGCTGGTGCGGGAAAGACGTCGTCGGGTGGCCAGCGGCGACTGTCTCCAGTCTTGCCGCGACCACCGACGGTGGTGGTACGCCCGGAGCAGATCGCTTCCCCACGATCTACCCCGGGCGGATCAGGGGTCAGCCCGGTGGGGCTGAGGTGACGAGCTCCGCGGGGGTCGCCAGCTCGTCGGCCGCGGCGGTGCGCTCGGCTCTCAGCAGGGCGATCTCGTCCACGAAGTCGTCGGCCGACTCGAAGGCGCGGTAGACGCTGGCGAAGCGGAGGTAGGCGACCTCGTCGAGGACGCGCAACGGTCCGAGGATCGCCAGGCCCACCTCGTGGGCGGGCACCTCGGCGTACCCCTCGCTGCGCAAGTGGTCCTCGACGGCCTGGCCCAGGCAGGCCAGGTCGTCCTCGGAGACCGGGCGGCCCTTGCAGGCCTTGCGGACCCCGGCGACGGCCTTCTCGCGGGTGAACGGCTCGGTGGCGCCGGAGCGCTTGAGCACGGTCAGCTGCATCGCCTCGACGGTCGTGAACCGCTTGGTGCACGCCGAGCAGGTACGGCGGCGGCGGATCGACCCGCCGTCGTCAGCCACGCGGGAGTCGAGCACCCGGGTGTCGATGTGCCGGCAGTACGGGCAGTGCATCTGGGTCTCGCTCCTCTCCGTGGGGTCGCCACTGACACCCGACACCGGGTGGGTGGCCTGTGGACAACTGGCGGTGTCACTGTGGATAACAACCAGCAACCTGTGGGGCTTATGCCCCTCGCCTGTGAGCTAGATGTGGATAACTACATCCGTGTAAGTACTAGATGTTGTGGTTACCGTACGCCCGCTGCCGAGGGCGATGCAAGCGCCGTCGCGAGATTCCTGCGACCTGGCTCACACTCGTCGAGAAACCGCAGGTCAGCGCCCTGCGGGCCGGTGAAAATAGCCCAACTGGGTGGTGTGTCGCACCTGACCTCAGGCCTCGCTGGCCTCGGCCAGCGTGACGACATCCTCGCCGCCGCCGAGCAGCAACGCATAGGTCGCCCCGGCGAGCAGGGCGCCCGTCAACGGGGCGAGAATGAAGGCCCAGAGCTGGACGATGGCGTCGCCACCGGCGAAGAGCGCAGGACCGATCGAGCGGGCCGGGTTCACCGAGGTGTTGCTCACCGGGATGCTGACCAGGTGGATCAGGGTGAGGGCGAGTCCGATCGCGATCGGCGCAAAGCCCCGAGGAGCCCTGGTGTCGGTCGAGCCGAGGATGACCAGCAGGAAGATGGCGGTGAGCAGCGTCTCGGCGATCAGGACCGACAGCAGGTTGTAGCCCGCCGGCGAGCGGTCACCGTACCCGTTGCTCGCGAAGCCGCTGGCTGAGGCATCGAAGCCGGCCCGCCCATGGGCGATCACGAAGAGCGCCAGCACCGCGCTGATCGCGGCCGCCACCTGTGCCGCCGCATAGGCCGGGACGTCGCGCCAGGCGAATCTCTTGGCCGTGGCCAGCCCGACCGTCACCGCGGGGTTGAAATGGCCCCCGGAGATGTGGCCGACGGCGTAGGCCATGGTGAGCACCGTCAGTCCGAAGGCCAGGGCGACCCCGGCGGCCCCGATCGCCGATCCGGCCAGGACGGCGGCACCGCATCCTCCGAAGACCAGCACGAACGTGCCGACGAACTCGGCCGCGAGCCTGTGAGCCATTGAACGCATAGCGCCCCCTCGACCTCTGCCCATCGCCGCGCGAAGGGTCTCCCAGAGCGTGCACCGAACGGGGACTGGCAAAACACCCCAGGGCGCCGGCCCTCACTGGTCTGGACCGGTCTGCGACTACGCCGTGCGCGAGCTCTGATCGTCAGGGTTGAGGTCCAGCTCGAACCACGCGGTGACCCCTCGGGCATCCTGCCAGGTCCCACAGCGGTCCGAGACTGCCTCGACCAGCGCGAGCCCTCGACCGTAGACCTGCAGGAGCCGCTCCTCGTCGGCCGACTCGGTGGCAGACTCGGTGGCAGGCCCGGCGGCGGGCCTGGTGGAGCCGATGCCGGACGCCTCGCCCTCGTCGCGCACGGCTACGGCGAGCAGGGAGGGTGTGCAGCGCAGACTCAGCTCCGAGGGGGTGCCCGCGTGGAGGACGACGTTGGTGACCAGTTCGGAGACGGCGAGCTCGGCGGAGTCGATGGTGTCGGCGTCGAGACCGCGCTCGGACAACCAGCGTCGCAGGAACCGGCGTGCGGCCGAGGGTGCCTTCATCGTCGCGTCGAGAAGTGCCCGGGCGCGCACCTCGTCGGGCTCCGGTGCGGGCAGCGGCGTCGGGGCCGCCGCGCGGGCCGGCTCCCGCTCCCGCTGCGCCCAGCACCGCGCAACCGCCTCGGAGACCCGACGGGCGGTGGCCTCGAGGAGTCGGCGCTGCGCACCTCCGAACGACTGGGGGGTGTCGAAGAAGAGCACGATCCCGCCGATCGGCGACCCGATCCCCGGCAGCGGCCACGCGGCAACGGCGCAAATGCCCTGTTCGCGTTGGTGGGCCACCACGTCTGGGAAGCGAGCCGCCAGCTCCTCGAGGCTGCCGTGCACCGGCTGGTCGGTGCGGACCACGGTAGTCAGCGGTACGTCGTCGTAGGCGTCGATGTGGCACCAGTCGAGCGCGGCAGCCCCCCGCTCGCCCACCCCGTCCGAGGCGATGAAGCGCAGTCGGCGCCCAGCACCCTCGCTCAGCGCGACGCCGACCCGGCGGACACCGGGGAGCCCGACCAGGTCGACCAGCACGCTGCGAACCACCTCGTCGAGGTTCGAGGCGTTGCGCAACGCGAACCCGAGCCGTGAGAGGTGCCCCAGCGGTTCCCGGGGAGCGGCCCCGCGCGAATCCGACGTCGGAGCCGTCGCGTCGTCCACCACGATTTCAGGGTAACCCCGCGAGTATTCGGGCGCTCGAAGGCGGACCCCGGGCGAGGCGGTCTGCGGGTCTGCCGGCGCACGGTCGGCCGGTCCGACACAATGTCCCGGTGGGGACGCAGGGGACGCAGGGGAAGCGGGCGGGATCGCGACGGGGGCCGAAGAGGACGCCGTCGCTGCAGCCGTCCCTGCTCGCGCTCGCCCTCGGCGTGACCCTGGCGGTGGTCGCCTGGGGCTACCTCGTCTACGCAGCCATCGACTTCGGCGCCACCGCGCGCGGCGGCCAGTCGGCCGCCTGGTGGTTCCTCGCGCTGGCCGCGCTGGGCGCCGTCGCCTGCCTCTTCGTGGGGCTGATGCTGGTCGCCCGACTGCTGCGACGACTGGGCATCACCGGCGGCCCCGGCCTCACCTCCTCCGGCCCGGCCGTCCCCGAGGCCCCGGTCACGACGCCGCCCACCAGCCACGGGCACCGGGCAGCGCGCTGAGTCAACGGTCCGCGAGCCGCCGCACGAACTTCAGTCCGGACCACACCTCGTCGATCGCGGCGACCTTGACGTCGACGAAGCCGAGCTCAAGGCCGAGCGCCCGGACCCTGCTCTCGTCGAGGTCGCAATCGACACCCGCGGCCAGCAGCGCCGGCTGGGCGGCCTTCTTCGGCCAGCAGACCCAGACCATCCCGGCGGGCACGGTGCGCTCGAACAGCACCGGCAGGCGGCGGGCCAGGCTCGCCAGCTGCGCGTGGAAGGTGAGGGTCACGTCGATCGCGTGCGGCAGGCGTCGTACGACGTGCGCGGAGCCGAGGTCGCCCAGCACGACCGAGCCCGGCAGGGAGTCGAGCAGTACGACGTGCCGGTCGACGATTCCGAGCTTGCGCACCAGCGGCGTCTGGGAGTAGCCGGCCATCCGCTCAGCGTAGAGGCAGCACACCTGCCCCGGACGCCGCGAAGGGCGGGGCCACCAGGCCCCGCCCTCCGTCTTCCCCGGCCCACCAGCCGGGGTCGAGTCGGCTGGCAGAAGTCTGGTGTGGCTCAGCCGGCGAGTGGCACCCGCAGGCGCTGACCGGCGGTGACCAGGGCCGAGTCGAGGGCGTTGAGCCGCTCGATCCGGTCGACCATCGCCCGCACGTCGCCGTCGGCGGCGATGTCGGCGGCGATCCCCCACAGGGTCTCGCCGGAGCCGACCATCACCACGCGGGTGGGCTCAGGGGTGCCCGGGCGCTCCGAGGCCACCGAGACCGAGCCCAGCGAGATGCCGATGACGAGGACGGCGGCGAGTGCCACGAGGAGCACGGCCAGCCGGCCGCGGCGGGTCAGCCGCACCTGCGGGCGGACCGCAGCGGGGCGGCGGGTCACGCCGGTCACCACGATCGGCTCCAACGCCATGGTGCTCATCGTCATCGTGCTCATCGGGACCTCCTGGGGAAGTGGCGGTCAGCCTGGGTGCCTGCCGTCGAACCCATGTCTAACGGGAGCCACCGACAGTCCCTGCGGACCACGACTTCAGCTCCCGGTCGAGCACATGTTCGATCGAACATGTGTACGACAGTAGAGCAGGTGTTCGAACGATGCAAGATCCGACACGAACAAAAGTTCGAAGCCTGCCTCGACCGGGAGGATCAGCCCTTCTTGGCGATCGCGCGCCGACCCTGGGCGGCGAAGAGCGCGGTCCCCCGCCCGGCCACCGAGGGCAGCAGGGCCGCCAGCCGGACCACCGCGCCACGCCGCGCCGGCACGCTGCGGACCACGCGGCGGCTGCCGACCAGCGCCACCGCACGGTCGGCCACCTCGTCGATCGAGAGGATCGGGCCGCCGGAGTGGACCAGGGCCGAGCCCAGCCCGCCGGGCGTCTGGGCGTCGAGCATCGCGGTCTGCACCCCGTCGGGGCACAGTGCGTGGACCTGCACCCGACGCGGGGACTCCGCATCGACCGACATCGTGGCCGAGACGATCGCGGCCTTGCTGGCGGCGTACACGCTGTAGCCAGGAACGGGGCCCAAGCCGGCCAGGGACGCGGTGTTCACGATGTCGCCGCCGGCCTCGCCGAAGGCCGCGAGAGCGGCGCGCATCCCCCACAGGGTGCCGAGCAGGTTCACCTCGACCAGTCGGCGCACCGCCTCCTCCGAGAGCGCGACCAGGGTGCCGTCGTCCCCCACCCCGGCGTTGTTGAACCAGACCGCGAGGCGCCCGTGCTGCGCCGCCAGCTCCGCGGCCGCGGCGTGACCGGCGGCGTCGCGAACGTCGTGGGCCACGCCGGCGACCGCCCCGATCTCGGCGGCGGTGCGGGCGGCACCCTCGCCGTCGACGTCGGTGATCACCACCGCGTGGCCGCGGGCCACCATCCGCTCAGCGATCCCGCGGCCGATGCCCCGGGCGCCGCCCGTGACGACGACGCTGGTGGCAGCAGGACCGATCTTGGGCGTGGAGGACATGGCGGGAGTCAACCAGACCCGAGGATTCCCGCCACGGTCGCGCGGCCCGCGCCGTAGCGTGCGAGCGTGAGCATCCTCGCGCCCGACCCGCGCATCGCGCCGGTCGAGGACAACCTGATCGAGTTCATCCGTGTCGTCTGCTCGTCAGGAAGCTTCGACTCCGACGACCACGCCGATGTCGCCACCTGGCACAGCGAGGTCGCATTCCCGCTCTTCAACGGGATTGCGGCGGCCCGCTTCGCCCCCGAGCAGGCCAGCACCCGGGCCCCCGAGGTGCTGGCGCCGTTCCTCGCGCGGGCCCGACCCTTCCTGTGGTGGACGACCCCCTCCACCTCCAGCCCCAAGCTCGAGCAGTCGCTGGAGTCCGCCGGGCTGCTCCGCGACGACGTCCCCGGCATGCACCTCGACCTGATGCCGGTCGCGGCCGACACGCCCGTCCCCGGGCTCGAGCTGCGGGTCGCTCGCCCCGACGAGTCCCAGGCGTGGGCGCAGCTCATGTGCCGGGCCTACGGCATGCCGGACGACCTCGTCTCACCCGTACTCGCGATGATCTCCTGCTTCGAGGCCGGCGGGCTCGTCAACGTCATCGGCGAGCTCGACGGTGAGCCGGTGGCGGTCGGCAGCCTCTGGGTCAGCGGCACGACCGGGGGCCTCTACAACATCGCCACCCTCGAGTCCGCTCGCGGCCGCGGGATCGGGTTCGCGCTCACCGCCCGACTCCTCGACCTGGCCCGGGAGCAGGGCTGCCGCCAGGCGATCCTGCACGCCTCCGAGATGGGCAAGCCGGTCTACGAGCGGCTCGGCTTCACCACGGTGTGCACCGTGCCCCAGTTCCTCTGGCTCCCCCCGGAGCCTGCGGACGCCTGACCCCTTGGCGCGCCGGCGCGGGGGCGACACGCCGTTCGAACAGATGTTTGAACAGATCGCCCGTGATGGCTACGGTGTGAGCATGGCCATGAAGAAGACCCCCTCGAAGGTCCACGAGCTCCCCGACGGCCCTCCGGACGCCACCGGGCTGACCCCGCGTCAGCTGCGCGTCCTGGCGCACATCAAGGACTCGATCGAGCGGGTCGGCTACCCGCCCAGCATGCGCGAGATCGGCGACGCGGTCGGGCTGACCAGCTCCTCCAGCGTCGCCCACCAGCT
>JBKJLD010000052.1:0-58469 GCA_046597165.1 Nocardioides sp. | reverse complement strand
CGGCAGCGAATGGGCCGCGCCCGGGCGCACCGCGAGGATCTGGTCGACCCCCATGCGCCCGTCTCGGAAGGCCATCGAGCCGCCGACGAGGTAGAGCCGCCAGACGCGGACGACCTCTTCGCCGACCAGCTCGGTCAGCCGCGGCAGGTTGGCCTCGAAGCGCTCGATCCATCCTGCCACTGTATGCACGTAGTGCTCGCGGAGCGCATGCACGTCGCGCACCTCGAGTCCACCGCGCTCAAGGTAGTCGACCGTCTCTCCGACCGGTCGCATGTGCATGTCGGGGGCGATGAAGGACTCGATGAAGGGGCCGCCACCGGGGTGCCGACCGCTCCGCGACATCTGCTGGACGAGGACGCGGCCGCCGGGGACGACGGCGTTGCGCAACACCTCGACGTAGGCCGGGTAGTTGGCCTCGCCGACGTGCTCGCCCATCTCGAGCGACCCGACGGCGTCGAAGTGTCCGCGCTCCGGGACGTCGCGGTAGTCCTGCAGGCGGATCTCGACCCGATCGCCCAGACCGCGCTCGCCGATCCGCGCGTCGATGAACTTCTTCTGCTCCGCAGCGATCGTCACGCCGGTCACCCGGGCGCCGAAGTGCTCGGCGGCATGCAACGAGAGCGACCCCCAACCGCAGCCGATGTCGAGCAGGGTCATCCCTTCCTCCAGGCCCAGCTTGCGACAGACCAGGTCCAGCTTGGCCCGCTGGGCGTCCTCCAGAGAGGTCTCGGGCGAAGCGTGGTAGCCGCAGGAGTAGGCCATCGACTCCTCCAGGACCAGTGAGTAGAACTCGTTGGAGAGGTCGTAGTGGTGGCTGATGGAGCGCCGGTCGCGCAGCGGGCTGTGCAGCCGCCCACGGACCCGGGCCTGGGACCCGGGGGGAGCGGGTGGACGACCGAGTGCACCAATGCCCACGGCCGTTCGTACCGCCAGGACTAGGGCCGCGGGGGACGGTCGCCCACCGCTCAGTCCTCGGTCGCGAGCAACCGAGAACGCATGGGTGAGTGCAGCGCCGAGGTCCCAGCCGTCGGTCTCGTGCACGTCAAGCTCACCGGTCACGTAGGCCTGTGCGGCGCCGAGCTCGCCCGGGCGCCACAGCAGACGGCGTACGGCGTCGGGGCTGCGGAGCTCGACGACCGGGCCGTCGGCGGGTCCCGCCTCCGAGCCGTCCCACGCCCGCAGCCGGACCGGGAGGTCGCCTCCGACGAACGGATGGACGGCCTGGGCCAGCCGGTGCGCGACGCCCTGGGTGGTGGCCCGGTTCCTGACCAGGGGAGCGTTCATCGCGCGTCGGCCGGTCGGGTCAGGGTCAGCTGCTGCACGTCGAGATACCCCGAGGCGAAGCCGGCGCGGGAGTAGTCCAGGTAGAAGTGCCACATCCGCAGGAAGGTCTCGTCGAAGCCCAGCGCCAGCACCTGCTCGGAGGCGGCGAGGAACCGCTCGTCCCACTGGCGCAGTGTCTCGGCGTAGTGCTGGCCGAAGGAGAGCCGGCCGGTCACCCGCAGCTCGGTGTGCGCGCGGGTCACCTCGTCGATCGCTCGCACCGACGGCAGGAAGCCACCGGGGAAGATGTACTTGTGGATCCACGTGTACGTGTTGCGCGTGGCCAGCATCCGGTCGTGCGGCATCGTGATCGCCTGGATCGTGACCCGACCGCCGGGCGCAAGCACCCGGTCGATGGTCCGGAAGTACGTCGGCCAGAACTGGTGGCCGACCGCCTCGATCATCTCGACGGAGACGACGGCGTCGTAGGTCCCGGTGACCGCGCGGTAGTCGCACAGCTCGACCTCGACCTGGTCGGTGAACCCAGCGGCTTCGATCCGCTCGCGCGCCAGCGTCTGCTGCTCGCTGGACAGGGTGACGGAGTGGACGTGCGCGCCGCGGCGGGCGGCCCGGATGGCCAGCTCGCCCCAGCCGGTGCCGATCTCGAGCACCCGGGTGCCCTCGCCGACCTGCGCCTCGTCGAGCAGCCGCTCGATCTTGCGTTCCTGGGCACCGGTCAGGTCGTGGGTGTCGCTCGGAGTGGGCGCCACCAGGTGGTCCCCGTGGTCCACGAGCTCGGCCTCGAACAGGGCCGAGGAATAGCTCAGCGTCGGGTCGAGGAAGAGATTGAAGAGGTCGTTGGAGAGGTCGTAGTGGTGCGCGATGTTGTTGCGCGTGTTCTGCTCGGTGCCCTCCTCGGTGCTGGGCGGGCGCCGGACGACGGCGGCGCGGAGCTTCTGCAGGCTCTGCGGCACCAGCTCCGGCAGCTCGGCGGCGAGCACACTCAGGAACTCAGCGAGGTCCTCCGCGTCGAAGGCGCCGGTGAGGTAGGCCTCGCCGAAGCCGATCAGCTGGTGGCGACCGATGCGGGCGTAGAACTCGGCCGGCCGGTGGATCGTCATCACCGGACCACCCTTGCCGAGAATCTCGTCGGCGCGTCGCGAGCCGGGGCCGTCGTCGGCCTTGACCACGACGGTCACGTCGAGGCGGTTCACGGCGGCGTGGAAGAGCCGGCGGGCCACTGCGGCCGAGAGGGCGGCGCGGGGTCCGGAGGGTACGACGTCCAGACCGGGCCAGGTGGTGGCCGAGGGACTGACGAGGGGACGGGCCGGGGCGAGGGTCATGACACACCTTCCTGGTGGTGGTGCGGCCGAATGTGGACGGGCAGGCGACGAATCCACAGCCAGATGCCGTGGGCGCGGATGAGCAGGGCGCCGCGCAGGGCGGCGGGGGCGGCCCGCAGGGGGCCTTCGGTGCTGCGGGTGCCGCTCAGCGAGGCACTGAAGACGGCCGGTCGGCCGGTCTCGTCGCTGCGCAGGGAGACGGCGATGTGCAGCCGTTCGCCGGGCACGGGGACCGCGAGGTCGTAGCTGCCGTCGGTGCCGTGGAACGGCGAGACGTACATCTGCTTCTCGGTGGTGGCCCGGCCCTGCTCGTCGGGGTGGACGAGGTAGGCGTGCCGGTCGCCGTAGGTGTTGTGGACCTCCACGAGGGTGCCGGCCTGGCGACCGGTCTCGTCGAAGCACCAGAAGACGCTGATCGGGTTGAAGCAGTAGCCCAGCGCGCGGGCGTTGGCGGCCATCAGGATCCGGCCGCCGCCCAGCTCCACACCCTGCGCGGCGAGGAACGCCTCGACGTTGGCGCGAATGGAGCGACCGGGGTCCCCGAGGTGGTCACGGGCCTCGAACCGGCCCAGGAAACCATGGTCGGGCAGGTCGTCGAGGTCCACCAGCCAGGTGCGGGAGGTGTTTTCGAAGGTACGGCGAAACGGGGTGCGCCGGGTGTGCCGGATCGTCGTCCGGTAGACGGTGGACCGCTGCGGAACGCGCGGAGCAGCGCCGGTCGGCGACGAGTCGTCGAGCCAGGCGAAACCGAGGTGCTCGGCGGCGACCAGGCCGGAGCGCGCGCCGTCCTCGTGGAAGCCCCACCCGTGATAGGCGCCGGCGAAGGCGACCCGCTCGGTGTTGATGCTCGGCAGGCGACGCTGGGCCGCCACGGACTCGGGGGTGTAGAGCGGGTGCTCGTACTCCATCCGGTCGATCACCAGCGCGGGGTCGACGAGGTGTTCGCCACCGAGGGTGACCAGGTAGCGCTTGTCGGTCTCGAGGGTCTGCAGCCGGGTCAGGTCATAGGTGACCGTGACCTGGCCCATGGTGTCGATGGGCCGCTTGAAGTTCCACGACGCCCGGGCGCCGGCCGCCAGCGGCAGCAGGCTGGTGTCGGTGTGCAGCAGGGCCGTGTTCGGTGAGTAGGGCATCGCCGCGAGCACCTCGCGCTGCTCGACGGTCGGCTCGGCGAGCATCCCGAGCGCCTGGCTCGGGTGCGTCGCGATCACGACCGCGTCGTACGACGTGACCTGGCCGTTGCCGTCCGTGATCTCCACGCCGGTCGCGGTCTCGAGCACCGAGGTGACCTTCGCGCCGGTGCGGATCTCCGGGAGGGCGGCGGCCAGCTTGGCGACGTACTCCCGCGACCCACCGGTGACGGTGCGCCACTGCGGGGAGCCGAAGATGGCGAGCATGCCGTGGTGCTGGAGGAAGGCGAAGAGGTAACGCGCCGGGTAGTCCAGCGAGAGCTCGGGGTCGCACGACCAGACGGCGGCGACGACGGGCTCCATGAAGTGGCGCACGAAGTACGCCGAGAAGCCGCCCTCGGCGAGGAACTCGCGCAGGGTCTGGTCCGCGGTCGCGTCGGTGCCGGTCGTGGGGGTCTCGGCCGCGAGGACCGCGCGGGCGCGTCGGTGGAAGCGGGGGATCTCGGCGAGCATCCGCAGGTAGCGGGGCCGGGCGAGGTTCCGTGCGGTGGGGAAGATGCCGCGGGCGCCCAGGGCGCCGGCCCACTCCAGGCCGGTCGCGTCGTCGCGGACCGACATCGACATGTCGGAGTCCTGGGTGGCCACTCCCAGCTCGGCGAAGAGTCTCAGCAGGGTCGGGTAGGTGCGTGCGTTGTGGACGATGAAGCCGGTGTCGATGGCCAGCGGACCCGACGCGGTGTCGACGAGGTGGGTGTCGGCGTGGCCGCCGAGCCGGTCGTCGGACTCGAAGAGCGTCACGTGGGCGGACTTCGAGGCGACGTAGGCGGCGGTGAGTCCGGCCACGCCGGAGCCGACGACGGCGACCCGTCGTGTGGTGGGGATCTTCATCAGGCGGTCTCGAAGCTGAAGAGAGCGATCGGGTCCGAGGTCGGGACGGTGGAGCCACCGGCCGGCTCGACGGTGATCCCCGCACCCACCGCGTTCGCCACGTTGCCGTTGAGGACGACGGTGGCGTCGGCGGCGGTCATCAGACCGGCCGGGACCATCCCCTCCTGGGCGTCCTGGAGCCACATCTCGTAGATCTTGCCGGCCTCGAGCGGAGGCAGGTCACGGGTCATGACGACGAACCTGTTGAGCGACTTGGAGGCCACGACGGTGGCCTCGCCACCGGACGCGAGCTTCTGGGTGACCTTGACCGCGTCGGGGGCACCGAGCACCCGGTCGGCCGCACTGATCTGCGTCGTCTGCGGGGAGCTGTTGTCCCAGGGCTGCCACACGGTGCTGCCGACGCCGACGACGGCGACGACGGCCGCGGCGGCCACGAGAGGACGAAGCCACCGGCGCTGGGCCCGGGCCGCGGCGGGACCGGCGACGGTGGTCGCGGTCTCGGCGGGCAGGGAGCGCTCGGGGGTGATCGGGGGAAGGGGTCGGACCGTCTTGATCTGGTCCAGGATCCGGCTGCGGAGCTCGGGGGAGGGGGCGGTGGCCGTCGTCTCGGCCAGCAGGCCGGCGGTCTCCTGGAGGCTCTCGACCTCGGCCTGGCACTCGGCACAGCTGGCCAGGTGCCGGGCGAACTGGGCCCGCTCGATGTCGTCGAGCGCGTCGATGGCGTAGGCACCCGACAACGCGTGGATGTCGTTCTGGATCTCGTTCATGCTCCTACTCCCATCGCGTCTCGTAGCCGGATCAGGCCATCTCGTATTCGGGTCTTGGCGGTGCCGACTGGAAGTCCCAGCATGCTCGCCACCTCCGTATGTGTGTATCCCCCGAAGTAGGCCAGCTCGAGTGCTTCTCGCTGTACTGCTGTGAGGGAGTCCAGTGCTCCGCGAACCCTGCGGGCCTCGAACGAGGCCTGGACTGCTTCTGCTGTGGTGTCGTGCTCCACGGGTTGGTTCTTGTGGTGGTACGTCGTGTCGCGTCGGGTGGACGCCTCCGCGGACCGGACCCGGTCGACCGCCTTGCGGTGGACGATCGTGAAGATCCACGAGATCGCGCTGCCCTTGTCCTGGTCGAACCTGGTGGAGGTCCGCCAGATCTCGAGGAAGGCCTCCTGCAGAACCTCTTCGGCCTGGGCCGGGTCCCGCACCACCCGCTGCGCCAGCCCGAAGGCCCGCGATGAGGTGGCGTCGTACAACTGGGCGAAGGACGACTCGTCCCCCCAACCCGAGAGCCTGAGCAGCTCGGCGAGGTCGGGTGCCCCCGACACCCCCTGTGTGGAGGAGGTGTCGGGGACAACAGGCTGGATCTGATCCACGAAGATGATCCTTGCTTGTCTGTGCCCGGGTGGGAAGCGTCAGGAAGGCATCAGGACGGTGTCGATGACGTACACCGTCGCGTTGGCCGTGGGGATGTTTCCGCACAGGACCGCGGCGTTGTCGCCCTCGACCGTGAAGTCCTCGCCGGAGCCCTTGACCGTCAGGGTGTCGCCGGCCAGCGTGTCGTGCGTGCCGGCGAGCTGGTCGGGCGAGAGCTGCCCGGCGATGACGTGGTGGGTCAGGATCTTGGTGAGCAGCGCCTTGTCGGCGAGCACCGCGTTGAGGTCCTTCGAGGGGATCTTGGCGAAGGCGTCGTCGGTCGGGGCGAACACCGTCAGGGCGTCGGCCGAGTTCAGCGTGTCGACGAGGCCGGCCTTGGTGACGGCGGCAACGAGGGTCTTGAGCAGCGGGTTGGCGCTGGCGGCGGAGGCGACCGGGGCGGTGGCCATGCCGTTGAAGGAGCCGGCACCCGAGGTCGGGATCGAGGCGCAGCCGGGGCCGAAGGTGTCGGCGCTGGCGTCGGTCGCTGCCGGGCTCGACTCGGTCGGCGCGGCGGCCGCCGTGGTCGGGCTGTCCGTGGCGGCGGTGTTGCTGTCGCTGCCACAGGCGGCCAGACCGAAGGTCAGGCTGAGGGCGGCGGCGGCGAGGCCGGTGGACTTGGCGAGGGTGTTGAGCTTCATGGGGAATGCCTTCCGTTGGTGTCGCTTACATCAGTGATTCGGTGCCGCCGGTGGGGCGGATTGGGTTGGGCGAAAGTTTTTTCGACCGACGTCTCAGCGGACGGTGACGACGATTTCCTGGATGCCGCTGGAGCCGTTCGGGAACGGCGTCGTGCGGGCAGCGGTCTGCTCCTCGTGGTCGCCGTTGGTGGTGCGGACGGCCAGGCTGTGCTGGCCCTTCTCGGCGGTCCAGGGCAGATACCACTGGCGCCAGTAGTCCTGGCCGGCCGAGGGACCGAGCCGGGCATCCTCCCAGGCGCCGCCGTCGATGCGGACCTGGACCTTGTCGACGCCGCCTGAGTGCTGCGCCCACGCCACGCCACCGATCACGGTGCGTCCCGCGTCGATGGTGGAGAGCGGCTTGGGGGTGTCGATGCGGCTGGACATCTTGATCGGGGTGACCGTGTCCCACTTGCGCTGGGTCCAGTAGGAGTCGGTCTCGGCGTACGTCGTCAGCGTGATCCGGCTGATCCACTTGGTGGCGCTGATGAAGCCGTAGAGGCCGGGGACCACCATTCGGGCGGGGAAGCCGTGCTCACGGGGGAGGGACTCGCCGTTCATGCCGATCGCGATCATCGCGTCGCGGCCGTCGGTCGCGAGGTCGAACGGGGTGCCGATGGTCATGCCGTCGACGTCGGTGGAGAGGATCTGGTCGGACTTGGTCGATCCGATGCCGGCCTTGTCGAGCAGATCCTTGAGGGGAACGCCGAGCCAACGTGCGGAGCCGACGTACTTGCCCCCGATGTCGTTGGAAACGCAGGTCAGCGTGATGTCGCGCTCGATCAGGTCCATCGCGGCCAGGTCGTCGAAGGTGAAGGTGACCTCCTGGTCGACGTCCCCGTCGATGGTCAGCGTCCAGCTGTTGACGTCGACGATCGGCAGCGTGAGCCGGGTGTCGACGCGGTAGAAGTCCGCGGTCTTGGTGCGGAACGGCGAGATGCCGGGAACCTTGGCCTCGAGCCCGGCCGGGAACGCCGGGGCCGGGTCGGTCGGGGCGGGGAGGGCGATGTTGGTCAGGCGGGTGCGGTAGTCGCCGATCAGGCGGCCCGCGCTGCCCATCGCAGCCGCGGCCAGGGTGAGGGCGCCACCCGCGACGAGGACGCCGCGGCGGCTGGCGAACAGGCCGGTGCCGAACCGGCCGCTGCCGGTGGTGCCGCCGTCGTGGGCGGCCACGTTGCTGCGGGCCAGGCGGTCGAGCCACCACAGGGTGGCGACTCCGGCAACGGCGGCGGCGAGGCTGGGGAGGACGTCGGTGAAGGAGGCTGCCGGGCGGGTCAGGGCGGTGTACGCCGCGATCGCGACGAGAGCGACCAGCAGACCGGCACCGACCACGAAGCGCCTGCGCGCGAGCAGCCCGGCGAGCGCGGCCAGCAGCAGGACGCCGGCGAAGACCGAGCCGATCAGGATCGTCTTGTCGTTGGTGCCGAAGTGGGCGATCGCCCACTCCTTCATCGAAGTGGGCGTCAGGTCGATGACCTTGGCCCCCACGGCGAGCACGGGGGAGGCCGCGGGGTTGGTGAGTGCGGCGACGAGATGGCCGAGGGCAACGCCCACGAGCGTGGCGAGCACGCCGAAGATGGGGTAGGACAGTCGATTCCTCATGGGAGTTGTTCGGAGCGAGCGGACTGCTGGATTGTCCGTGCGGCAGGATGGCGGCCATGTCTGACGCTCCCGAGGTGCCTGCCGAGCTCGTGCACTACGACGTCGCCGACGCGGTCGCGACGATCACCCTCGACTCGCAGCACAACCGCAACGCGCTCTCCCGCCAGCTCGTGACCGAGCTCTTCACCCACCTGGAGAGCGCCGAGGCCGACGACGAGGTCCGCGCGGTGCTGATCCGCGCCGCCGGGCGGGTCTTCTGCTCCGGGGCCGACCTCTCGGAGGCGACCACCGAGGGGATGGCAGTGGGCGCGCGCCGGATCGTCGACCTGCAGCGGCTGATCGTGACCATGGACAAGCCGGTCGTCACCCGCCTGTCCGGCGCCGTGCGGGCGGGCGGCATCGGCATCGTGGCCGCCTCCGACATCGCGATCGCCGCGGAGGACGCCACCTTCGCGCTCACCGAGGTCAAGCTGGGCCTCGCTGCCGCGATCATCTCGCTGACCGTGCACCATCGGATGAACCCCCGTGGGGCCGCCCTGACCACGCTGGGCGGTGAGGTGTTCACCGGCGGTGAGGCTTCGTCGTACGGCCTGGTGACGAAGGCGGTCCCCGCCGACGACCTCGACGCCGAGGTCGCCAAGGTCTGCGCCTCGCTCGCGACGGGTGCACCCCAGGGGCTGCGCGAGTCGAAGCGGATCCTCAACCGCGACCTGGTCGCGCGGATCGACGCCCATGGCGAGGAGATGGCCACGCTGAGTGCGCAGCTCTTCGCCTCGGATGCCGCCCGCGAGGCGATGACCGCGTTCCTGTCCCGCAAGAAATAGCCGAGCAGGCCCCAGCTTCCCCGCGAGTCGGCGTGAACAGTCCCCAGCTTCCCCGCCAGTCGGCGTGAACAGTCCCCAGCTTCCGTGGCCGGGTTCTGGAACCGGCCACAAATCGAACAGGTAGGCTTGTCGACTCGCCAGCCTCGTCTGTGGGCCGGCTCGGGGAAAATTCCGGTGTGAGGGGAAATTGCGTTGTCTGAAGAGCTCGTCGAGCACGAGGTCGCTCAGGAGCAGGCCTTCGTCGACAAGGTCTACGTCCAGCTCAAGACCTCCGCCGCGGCGGCGCAGCAGCTCGCCCTGGAGGGCCACGAGCGCGGGAAGCTGGGCCACGAGGGCGGCCTGGTCGAGCGCGACGCCATGGTCTTCCAGGCGGCCAAGCGGATTGCCCAGCTCGACGCCGCCCACGAGGGGCTGGTCTTCGGCCGCCTCGACCTGCGCCCCGAGCTCGACGCCGAGCCGCGCTACGTCGGCCGGATCGGCCTGCGCGACGGCAACCGCGACTCCCTCCTGATCGACTGGCGAGCGCCGGCCGCCGCCGTGTTCTACCAGGCCACGGCGGCAGAGCCGCACAACGTCGTACGCCGCCGCGTGCTGCGCTGCGTCGGCGCCAGCGTCACCGGTGTCGAGGACGAGTTGCTCGACCCCGAGAGCCCCGGCGCCGAGACGCTCCCCATCGTCGGCGAGGGCGCCCTGATGGCCCAGCTCTCCCGAGCCCGCGACCGGTCCATGCACTCGATCGTCGCCACCATCCAGGCCGAGCAGGACAAGGCGATCCGCGCGCCCGGTAAGGGTGTCGTGGCCATCTCCGGCGGCCCCGGCACCGGCAAGACGGTCGTCGCGCTGCACCGCGCGGCGTACCTCCTCTACACCGACCGGCGACGCTACGAGACCGGCGGCGTCCTCGTCGTCGGCCCCAGCGGGGTCTTCATGCGCTACATCGGGCGGGTGCTGCCGTCCCTCGGCGAGACCGCGGTGGCGCTGCGCTCGCTCGGCGAGGTCGTCAACGGCATGCGCGCGACCCGGCACGACGAGCCGGCGGTCGCCGACATCAAGGGCTCCGAGCGAATGGGCGAGCTGATGCGGCGTACGGCGCGCCAGCAGGCGCCCGGGACCCCGGCGGAGTTCCGCATCTTCTGGCGCGACGACACGATCGTGCTCGACCGCGCCGTCCTCGGCCGGCTGCGCCGCCAGTTGATGTCCCAGGGACGTCGAAATCGGCAGCTGCCGCGGGTGGCCAACACCCTGCTCGACGCCATGTGGCGCCAGGTCCGCGGCGAGCGCGGCCGCGATCGCGGGCGCGAGGCGTTCAACGACGAGATGCTCACCGACCGGCGTTTCGTGGACTTCGCGGTCGCCTGGTGGCCGCCGCTCGACGCCCCCGAGGTGCTGGCCTGGCTGCGCGATCCCGAGCTCCTGGGCCGGGTCGCCGAGGGGCTGCTCAGCGACGACGAGGTCGCGGTCCTCACGAAGTCCTGGAGCGGCGAGCCGACGCTCAGCGTCGAGGACATCCCGCTGCTCGACGAGCTGCGCTACGCCCTGGGAGACGTCCCGGCGAAGACCGAGGACGCGGTCGACCTCGACGACACGATGTCGCTGGCCGACGGTGGTGTCGACATGCAGGAGCTGGTGACGGCCGCCGACCGCGAGTACGCCCCCACCGGCCGCGCGTGGGCGCCGCCGACCCACCGGATCGAGGACGACGGCTACGCCCACGTGCTCATCGACGAGGCCCAGGACCTGACTCCCATGCAGTGGCGGATGGTCGGTCGCCGGGGCCGCGCCGCGTCGTGGACGATCGTCGGCGACCCCGCGCAGTCGTCGTGGCCGATCCCCGCCGAGTCGGCCGCCGCCCGCGCCGCCGCCCTGGAGGGCAAGGAGATCCACGAGTTCCACCTGTCGACCAACTACCGCAACTCCTCGGAGATCTACGAGTTCGCCGCGGCGTACGCCGAGCGGGTCGGTCTCGACGCCGACCTCCCGACTGCCGTGCGGTCGACCGGTGCGGAGCCGCAGGTCGTCACCGATGTCCCCGACCTCGAAGCGGCCACCCGCTCGGCAGTCGCCGAGATCGCTGGACAGGTCGGCGGCACGGTCGGTCTCGTGGTGCCGGTCGCGCGCCGCTCGGAGGTCAACGCCTGGCTGGCGTCCTGGTCGGAGTTCGCCGGGGACGCCGCGGGCGCCCGTGCGGCGGTCGACTCCTCGGTTGCGCCCTCGGGCGAGGACCGGATCGTCGTCCTGACGGGCCTCGACACCAAGGGGCTGGAGTTCGACGGGATCGTCGTGGTCCGCCCCCAGGAGATCGAGGACGAGTCGGTCACCGGCCGCGCCACCCTCTACGTCGTACTCACCCGGGCCACCCAGCTCCTGACCACCGTCTCCTGACCCGAGGGCCCCGGGGGAGAGCGCCTCAGAACGGGGGCGGGCCGACGACGCGCATGGTGCCGGTGGCCTCCGCGGCGGCCCGGACCCGGTCGAAGTCGACCGCCGCGGGGGCTCCGCCCTCGACGGCCGCCTCGCTCGCGTGCCGGTAGAACTCCTCCCCGCCGCCGGGGGTGTGCAGGCACAGCAGCCGGGCACCGGGCTGAGAGGTGACCAGGAAGGCGTGCGGGACGCCGCGTGGGACGAAGGCGACCCCGCCCGCGCGCAGCTCGTGCTGGTCGCCGTCGACGTGCAGCGAGATCGTGCCGTCCAGGACGTAGAAGGTCTCGTCGGACTCCGGGTGGACGTGCAGCGGCGTCCGCTTGCCCACCTCCACGGCGTCCTCGAAGAGCAGGAAGCCGTCCGCGGTCTCCCGATCGTGCGCGAGCCAGGTGTGGGTCCCGCCTCCGCAGAACCAGCGCCGCTCGTGCTCCTCGGTGTTCCTCACAACGGTGGTGGTGGTAGTGGTCATGGTGGTTGCCTCCCGTGGGCTATATGGGACTGGAGTCCCATGATGAAACTACGATACCGTGTAGCCTGTGTCAATGGATTCCGCGGCGAAGGCCTACGAGACGACCGGCCGGACGGGTCAAAAGCTGCGGACCCGTCAGGCGCTGATCGAGGCGGCCAGGGACCTCATTGCGCGCGGCGACCACTCGCCCTCGGTCGCCGATGCGGCGCAGTCGGCCTCGATCTCGCGCACCACCGCCTACCGCTACTTCCCGACGCAGCGCGACCTGCTCCTCGCGGCGCATCCCGAGGTGGTGGCCACCTCCATGCTGCCGAGCGACGCGTCCGACGATCCCGAGGAACGCCTCGAGGCTGCGGTGCGCGGCTTCCTGGCAATGGTGGTGCAGACCGAGGCCCAGCAGCGGACGATGCTGCGCCTCTCGCTGGAGCCCGGTCCCGACGCGCCCGACCTGCCGCTGCGGCAGGGGCGGGCGATCGGCTGGTTCACCGAGGCGCTGGAGCCACTGGTCGGCCAACTCGGCGACGACGGCGTACGACGGTTGGCCGTGGCGGTGCGCGCGGTGGCGGGGATCGAGCCGCTCGTCTGGCTGACCGATCTGGCCCGGATGAGCCCGGACGAGGCGGTCGAGCAGATGGTGTGGTCGGCCGTGGCGTTGCTGCGTCGCGCCGCGTCGGGACAGCCGGCCTTCACGTAGGGGCCCCGTGAGCCGCGTGATCTACTTCGCGACTGACCGCACGGCCGCTGACTCGTAGCGACACAGCCGGCGGCGTTCCAAAACGGCTCTTGCGTTCGAACAGGAGTTCGAATATCATGAGTCATGGTCAACTCTCCGATCGACGAGCTCGACGCCAGCGGCACGCTGGCGTCGCTCGAGATGGGGGTTCGCCGGCGGCGTGAGGCCGAGGTCGAGGACCTGTTGCTGGTGGCGCACTGGGCTGATCTCCACGCGAGCGATCCGCGGCTCGACCCGCGTCCGGTGCCCGGTCTGCCACGCCCGCCAGGCGGTGACCGGCTCGACCAGATCGGTGGGGAAGGCACGCAGAAGGTGCGCGAGCTGTCGCTGTGCGAGCTCGGCATCGCCCGAGGTGTCCACACCCTCGCCGCGCGTGCTGTGGTGGCCGACGTCCTCGACCTGCGGCACCGGCTGCCCCGGACGTGGGCGCGGGTGTGCTCGCTGGAGGCCGAGCCGTGGGTCGCCCGCAAGGTCGCCTCGCTGTCGCGGCACCTCTCAGTCGAGGTCGTCCACGTCGTCGACAACGCCGTGGCCGCCGCTATCTCGGGAGAGGCGCCCTCACGGGTTCTGACGATCGCGGAGGCGAAGGTCATCGAGGCCGACCAGGCCGGCCACGAGCGCCGTCGCCGCGCCGAACAGCAACGCCGCCACGTCTCGTTGACCCGCCCCGACGCGACCGGGCTGCGCAATGTCATCGCCCGCGTCAGCGCAGGTGATGCTGCCTGGATCGACGCCATGCTGACCCGGGTCGCCGAGATCCTCGCGGTGCGTCCCGAGCACGACGGCGCCTCACGCGACCTGCTCCGCTCCCTCGCCCTGGGCTGGCTCGCCCGGCCCGCCGACCTGCTCACGTTGCTGCTGGAGGCCAATGACGTGCCCGCTGGGGTCGGCGAGGTCGACGAAGACGCAGACGAGGGAGGGGAGCCGGTCTCGCAGTCACGGGCCGTCGCGCTGCCCACCGACCTGTTGCCGGCCCTGCGGGCCCTCGACCTGACCCGGCTGCGGCCACGGGCGTGTGTCTACGTCCACGTCCACGAGGCCGCACTGTCCGGGCTGGCCCAGGGCGTCGCCCGCGTCGAGGGCCTCGGACCCCACGTCCTGACCCAGGTCCGCGACCTGCTCGCCCACGCCCACGTGGTCGTGAAGCCGGTCATCGACCTCCACGACGCGGTCAACGTGAACAGCTACGAACACCCCGAGGCGATCAAGGAACGCATCCACCTGTTCCGCCCCGTCGATGCCTTCCCCCACGCCTCACGCACCTCACGCAACGTCGACCTCGACCACCCCGTGCCCTACGACCCCGGTGGTCCACCCGGCCAGACCCACAGTCACCGCTCCCAGCCGCTCGGCCGCACCGGCCACCGGGCGAAGACCCACCTGGGCTACCAGGTCACTCCCCTGCCGACCGGCGAGATGGTCTGGCGCACGCCGCATGGCCAACACCGCATCGTCGACCACCACGGCACCCACCACCTCACCGAAGACGACTGCAACGCCCTCGTCGGCGATGACGAGCTGTACCGCGCCCTGGCCCGGATCAGCCACCGGTTGCGCACCGGTCAGCTGCCGCGGCTCCGCGAGGAGTCAGGCTCCGCCTGAGGGACGGCTTCTTGGCCGTACCACGACAGTACGCCGCGACGAACGACCCGCGACGGAGCCAACTAGGCTTCGCCCATGACCACCACGACCGATGCCCGGGCCGCGATCGAGGCGCTCCAGGGGCACGAGGCGTGGGCGATCATCCGGCGGTCCACCCGCGCGGGTGACCGCGACACCGTCGGCCTGATCGGCGGTCGGCGCAGCGTCGTCGAGTCGCTCCTCGACGTACCCCTCGAGGAGGGTGTGCCCGCCGACGGGCACATCGCCGACCGGCTGCTCGCGATCCCGTTCCGCCAGGTGGCCGAGCGCGGTTTCGAGGCCCACGACGACGGCACCCCGCTGGTCGTGGTCGACATCGAGAGCGAGCAGGAGTTCTCCGTCGCCGAGGTGATCGACGCGATCGACGACACCGGACTAACGTTCGCGGACCGCGGCGGCTTCGACACCGACGACGAGCACTACGCGACCGTGGTCGAGCAGATCATCCGCGACGAGATCGGCCAGGGCGAGGGCGCCAACCTGGTCGTCGGCCGCCATTACCGCGCGGTCGTCGAGGACTGGGACGCGGCCAAGGCGCTCACCGTCTTCCGGCGCCTCCTGGAGCGCGAGCGCGGCGCCTACTGGACCTACGTCTTCTTCACCGGGGACCGCTACCTGATCGGTGCCAGTCCCGAGCGGCACGTCTCCATCCACGGCGGCGACGTCCGGATGAACCCGATCAGCGGCACCTTCCGGATCCCCTCGGGCGGCGACACCAAGGCCCAGCTCCTCGACTTCCTCCATGACGAGAAGGAGATCTACGAGCTCTTCATGGTCGTCGACGAGGAGCTCAAGATGATGTGCGACATCTGCAACGAGGGCGGCCAGGTGCTCGGCCCCTTCCTCAAGCCGATGAGCCGCCTGGTCCACACCGAGTACCTCCTCGCCGGCCGCACCACCCGCGACCCCCGCGAGGTCCTGCGCGACACGATGTACGCCGCGACGGTGACGGGCAGCCCCGTCGAGAACGCCTGCCGGCTGATCAAGCAGTACGAGACCGAGGGGCGCGGCTACTACGGCGCCGCCCTGGCGATCCTGGGCCGCGACGCCACCGGCGGCCCGGTCGTGGACAGCCCGATCGTGATCCGCACCGCCGACGTCGACCGGGCCGGCAATCTCAAGGTGACGGCCGGCGCGACGCTGGTGCGCGACTCGGACGCGGCCTACGAGGTCGCCGAGACTCACGCCAAGGCGGGCGGCATCCTCAGCGCCTTCGGCCTGGTCCCGGCGGCGCCGACCCCGACCTCCGACGTGGCCGAGCTGGTCCTCGACGAGGACGTGCTGCTCGCGCTGAACAACCGCAACCGCCGGCTCAGCAGGTTCTGGCTGACCGACCAGGGCGGCTCGCCGCCCGACCCGCGGCTCAAGGGCCGGACCGCGGTCATCCTCGACGGCGAGGACGACTTCGTGAACATGCTGCGCCACGTGCTGCGGGTGCTCGGCATGAGCAGCAGCGTCGTACGCCACGAGGAGTACGTCCCGGGCATCCTCGACGGCTTCGACCTCGTGATCGTCGGCCCCGGCCCGGGCGACCCGCGTGACGGCGACGATCCGAAGATGGGCCAGCTGCGGGCGGCGGTGGCGGCGCTGCTCGAGTCCGGCCAGCCGTTCCTCGCCATCTGCCTGGGCCACCAGGCCCTCTGCCACCAGCTCGGGATCACCCTGGCCTACAAGGACATCGTCTTCCAGGGCACCCAGTCGCCGGTCGAGCTCGACGGCCGCACCGAGCGGGTCGGCTTCTACAACACCTTCGTCGGTCGGGTCGACGGCGAGCTCCCGCCCGGGGTCAGCGTGGCCGCCGACGGCCCCACCGGCGACATCCACCACCTGCGCGGGCCGCACTACGCCGGCATCCAGTTCCATGCCGAGTCGATCCTCACCGAGCACGGCTACGACCTGCTGCACCACTACGTGAGTCAACTTCTGCTGGAACCATCGACCAGCAACCCTGTTGCGGAGTAGCGTCGCCCTCGGTTGTGGGTCCGGTGGAAACTGCCCCCCAGTTCCATCGGGCCCACGCCCCTGAGCCCGCTAGGTTGAGCCGGTGCCCGCACCGGACGTCGTGGTCGTGGACCACCACGACTCCTACACCTGGAACCTCGTCCACCTCGTCGCCGCCGTCACCGGCTCGCTGCCCGTGGTGGTGCAGCACGACGAGGTGTCCGTCGACGAGGTGCTCGCCCATGAGTACGTCGTGCTCTCGCCCGGACCTGGCCACCCCGACGACAGCCGCGACTTCTCCGTGGGGCGTGAGGTCCTCCTTGCCGGCACCCGGCCGGTGCTCGGCGTCTGCCTCGGCCTGCAGGGCCTGGTCACGGCGTACGGCGGCCGGGTCGACCGGATCGCCCCGGCCCACGGTGAGATCGCGGCAATCGACCACGACGGGCGCGGTCTCTTCGCCGGGCTGCCCCAGGGGTTCCGCGTGGTGCGCTACCACTCGCTGGCCGCGCTCGAGCTGCCCGACTGCCTCGAGGTCTCGGCCACCTGCGCGGGTCCGGTCACGCTCGACGGGTCCGGAGCCCCGACGGTGATGGCCGTCCGGCACCGCACCCTGCCGCTGGTCGGCGTCCAGTTCCACCCCGAGTCGATCCTGTCCGAGCACGGTGCGGCCCTCGTGGCGAACTTCCTGGAGCGGGTGTGAGCGCGGACCCGGTGCGCTTCTTCCGCGACGTGGCCGCCCAGCACCCGCGCTGCTTCTGGCTCGACGGTGGCGGTGCCCGCGAGTGGTCCGGGCGGCGCTCCCTGATCGGGTGGCTCGACGAGGACGACGTGTCGCTCACCTACTCCGCCGCCCGACGCGAGGTCACTCGCCACACCGGCGGTCGGGCCGAGGTCGTCGGAGACGACGTGTTCACGGTCCTCGAGAGCGAGCTGGCGACCGGGGGCCCGGGCGACCAGTGGTTCGGCTACCTCGGCTACGCGGCGCGCGCCGACCTGCCGGCGACCCCGGACCCCGACCTGCCCGACGCCGTCTGGATGCGAGCCGGCAACGTGCGCCTCTTCGACCACCCGGCCGGAGCCGAGGCCCGACTGGAGGGACCGGCGCCGGACCCGGCTCCCGCTGAGGTCCCGGACGACTACGCCACCGCCTTCGCCGCGGTCCAGGAGGAGCTGCACGCCGGCAACTCCTACGAGGTCAACCAGACCTACCGCCTCGTCGTCGACGACGGGCTGGACCCTGCCACGGCCTACCTGCGCCTGCGCGAGCTGAACCCCGCGCCGTACGCCGGGTTCCTCCAGCACGACCTGCCCGGTCACCGCGCGTGGCTGCTCAGCTCCTCGCCGGAGAGGTACGCCGTGATCGCTCCGGCCCCGGACGGCCTCGGGCGAACGCTGGAGACCAAGCCGATCAAGGGCACCACCGCACGCGGCGTCACTGCGGCCGAGGACGCCCGCCTGCGTGAGCGGCTCACGGACGAGCCGAAGTTCCGCAGCGAGAACCTGATGATCGTCGACCTGCTGCGCAATGACCTCGCGATGGTCTGTGAGCCCGGCACGGTCGAGGTGCCGGTCCTCATGGAGGTCGAGTCCTACGCGAGCGTCCACCAGCTCGTCTCCACCGTGCGCGGCCGGTTGCGCGACGATGTCTCGACCATGGCCGCGCTGCGCGCCCTCTTCCCGGCGGGTTCGATGACCGGGGCGCCGAAGCTGCGCACCATGCGGATCATCGAGCGGGTGGAGGCGACCCCGCGCGGCGCCTACGCCGGTGCGTTCGGCTGGGTCGCCGCCGACGGACGCGCCGACCTCGGGGTGGTGATCCGCTCGCTGATGAGCGCCGGCGGCGGGCGGTGGCGTCTCGGCACCGGGGGCGGGATCACCGTCCACTCCGACCTCGCCGAGGAGTACGCCGAGGCGCTCGTAAAGGCCGAGCGGCTGCTGCGCGTCTTCGGTGCGCCGCACGTCTGAGCCATGTCTGAGCCCGGGACTCAGCCGGCGGCATCCTCGGACCTCGGCGCGTGGCTGGCCAACGTGGCCAGCACGGCCCGGGTCGCGCCGACGACCCGGGCTCGGTCGTACGGCGCCAGCTCGATCGCGTTCACCGTCTCGATCAGGCGTCCGGTCTGCACGAAGCCGGTGACCAGCACCGCCTTGCGGCTGGCGCTCACCACCAGTCGGGCGGCGTCGGCGCCCGGGACGTCGAGCTGGGTGACGGTGCCGTCGAGGGTGCCCATGGAGCGCCACGCCTGATCGAAGCTGCCGTCGAACCACAAGTAGGTGACGTTGAGCGTCGGGCCACCGTCGAGCTTGGGCAGGAACGCGCAGCGCGGGTTGTCGGCCGTGCCGGTCTCCCGGGTGACGTCGGCCCTCAGCGCCGCGCCGACGGTCGCGGGCTCCACGTCGCCGCAGGGGTTCCACGCAGGGTCCGACGCAGGGTCCGACGCCGGGTCCGCGCGGTCGGGTGAACCGCACGCCCCCAGCGGCAGCAGCAGGGCCCCCGCGGCGGCGTACCCAGCGAGGTGCGACGCCCTCACGAGACGGTCTCGGGCAGCTCGGCGGTGCCGGGCAGCGACAGGGTCAACCGGGCCCCGCCGCTGGGCGCCGAACCCGCCTCCACCTGGCCGGCGTGCCGGGACGCGATCTGACGCACGATCGAGAGGCCGAGGCCCGAGCCGGGCATCGACCGGGACTCCTGCGAGCGGTAGAACCGGTCGAAGACGTGGGGCAGGTCCCGCGGGTCGATGCCGGAGCCCTGGTCGTCGATCGTCACGACCCCGTCGTGCAGGCGCACCGTGACGGTGCCGCCGGGCGGGCTCCACTTGGCGGCGTTGTCGAGGAGGTTGGTCGCGGCGCGCTCGAGGGCGGCCGGTTCGCCGACCACCCACCAGGACTCGGCGGCGACGTCGATGGTCACTCCGGGTGCTCGGCGGCGGACCCGGACGATGGCCCGGTCCAGGATCTCCGACAGGTCGACCGCCTCGACGACGTGGGTCAGCGGTTCGTCGCGGGCCAGCTCGACCAGGTCCCCGATCAGGGTGGTGAGCTCCTCGATCTGGGCGCGGACGTCGTCCAGCAGTTCGGCGCGGGCGCCGGGCGGCAGGCTCCCGCCCGCACCCCCGGCTGAGCCGCTTCGGGGGTCGTCCACCTGGGCGAGCAGGTCCAGGTTGGTCCGCAGCGAGGTCAGGGGGGTGCGCAGCTCGTGGCCGGCGTCGGCGACCAGCTGGCGCTGCCGGTCCCGGGAGGCGGCCAGGGAGGTGAGCATCTGGTTGAAGGCGCGGGCGAGGCGGGCGACCTCGTCGTCCCCCTCGACCGGAAGCGGCCGGAGGTCCTCGGTGCGGGCGATGTGCTCCACCGACGAGGTGAGGCGGCGCACCGGACGCAGCCCGCTGCGAGCGACCGCCCACCCGGCCAGGGCCGCGGCGATCACGCCGGCCAGCCCGAAGAGGAGCATCACCCCGCCGAGCTTGGCGAGCACCCGCTCCTGCGGCTCCAGCGACTGGGCGATCACCAGGGCCTGTCCCGTCCCGCTGGGCACGGCGGCGACCCGCCAGTGCGTTCCTTCTGCCGTCACGGTGCGGATCGAGCTGGCGGAGGCGCCGGAGAGGACCTGCAACTCCGGCTTGCCGAGCTGCAACGTGGGACCCGCGTCGGCAGAGACCGGTTGCCGGCCGGCGGTCAGGAAGATGATCCGGACGTCGGCGGCCCCGAGCACGCCGGATGGAATGCCCTGACCTGCGGTGTCGGCCAGCAGCCCGGCGTCCGCGGCCTGCTGGGCGCGCTGGAGCAGGGAGTCGTCGAGCGTCGACTGCAGCTGCATCCGCACGGTCACGAAGGCCCCGGCCGCGACGAACGCCACCGCGAGCCCCACCGCCATGGTGGTCAGCAGGGTGACCCGGCTGGCCAGGGAGCGGCGGTAGTGCCAGCGGCCGCCTTCCGGCACCGGCGGCAGGACCCGCGTCCTCATGACTCCTTCAGGACGTAGCCGACGCCCCTGACCGTGTGCAGCAGCCGCGGCTCGTCCTCGGCCTCGGTCTTGCGACGCAGGTACCCGACGTACACCTCGAGCGAGTTGGCCGTGGTCGGGAAGTCGTAGCCCCAGACCTCCTCGAGGATGAATGAGCGCTCCAGGACGCGCCGCGGACGACGCAGGAACATCTCGAGCAGGGTGAACTCCGTGCGGGTCAGCTCCATCGCGCGCGGCCCGCGGCGCACCTCGCGGGTGGCCACGTCCATCGACAGGTCGGCGAAGGAGAGGATCTCGTCGGCGGCGCTGTCGGGCGGGCCGACGCGGCGCAGCAGCGCCCGCAGACGGGCGAGCAGCTCCTGGAGGGCGAAGGGCTTGGTGAGGTAGTCGTCGGCCCCGGCATCGAGTCCCTCGACCCGGTCACCGACGGCGTCGCGAGCGGTCAGCACCAGGATCGGTACGTCGTTGCCGGCCGTGCGCAGCGCCCTGGTTGCCTCGATGCCGTCGAGCCTGGGCATCATCACGTCCATGATCACCACGTCGGGCGCGACGCCGGCGATGCGGGCCAGGGCCTCGGCGCCGTCGGCCGCGAGAGCCACGTCGTAGCCGTTGAACTCCAGCGAGCGCCGCAGGGACTCGCGCACGGCCCGGTCGTCGTCGACGACGAGGACACGGGGTCGCGGCGGGCTCCCCGGAGCAGTGGCGTTCACGCTCCTACTCTGCCAGCCGAGCCTGAGCCGGGACTGAGAACGCCTCAGGCGTACCGGCGCGCGACGGCCGCCGCCCGGGCGCCGTACCCGCTGCCGAACAGACAGGCGTGCACGAGCAGCGGGAAGACCTGGTGCAGCCCGACCCGGTCCTGCCAGCCGTCGGCCAGGGGCGAGACCTCGAGGTAGGCGTCCAGCATCCGGGGCAGGTGCGGGAGCCCGAAGAGGGCGAGCATCGCCAGGTCGGTCTCGCGGTGCCCGGCGTGCGCGGCCGGGTCGATCACCCAGACGTGGCCGTCCAGGCCCCACAGCACGTTGCCGTTCCACAGGTCGCCGTGCAGCCGCGCGGGGGGCTCCTCCGGCACGAGCGTCGCGAGCCGGGGCACCAGGGCCTCGATCGTGGCCGCCTCGTCGTCGGTGACCGCACCCCGGTCGCGGGCCAGCTTGAGGTAGGGCAGCAACCGGCGCACGGCGTAGAACTCCGCCCACGTCTCGGTGGGCCGGTTGGGCAGCGGCAGCTTGCCGATGTAGCCGTCGTGGTCCAGGCCGTACGACGGTGCGCCGGCGGCGTGCGTGGTGGCCAGGCCCCGGCCGAACGCGGCCGCCCCGTCTGCGGTGTTCTTGCCCGGCTCCACCCAGCGCAGGATCAGGCACTCGTGGTCGACGGCGAGCACCTCGGGGAGCCGGATGCCGTCGGTCTCAGCGAGCCAGCGCAGCCCCTGTGCCTCGGCCTCGAAGAAGTCCGGCGGGGCGTGCGGGTGGGTCTTCATCAGTGCGGTCGTGCCGTTGCTCAGCCGCAGCCTGGTGGCGGTGGAGATGTCGCCGCCGGCGATGGGCGCGGTGGCCACCACGGCGGAGCCGAGGAGCTCCTCGGCTCGCCGGGCGACCAGCGGCTGTCGGGTCATGACGCGACGCGCTCCTGGCGCAGCTGGGCGACCAGGGTCGCGACCGTGCGTTCGACCATGGCAAGCACCTCCTCGAAGCCGTCGTCCCCACCGTAGTACGGGTCTGGTACCTCGCCGCCGGGATCGACCGGGTCGAAGTCGCGGAAGAGCCGCACCCGGGGGCCGGCGCCGCCGACGTCGGCGAGGTTGTCCCGGTCCATCACCAGGACCAGGTCGTGGTCGTCGAGCCAGCCGGCGTCGAAGTGGCGGGCCCGGTGCCTCGACGCGTCGTACCCGGCGGCGGTGAGGGTTGCGGCCGCGCGCCGGTCCATCGGCTTGCCGACGTGCCAGTCGCCGGTCCCGGAGCTGGAGACCCGCACCGTGTCGGTCAGCCCCGCCTCGGCGACGCGGGCCGCGAGCACGACGTCGGCCATGGGCGAGCGGCAGATGTTGCCCAGACAGATCAAGGCGATGCGGTAGGGCCGCTCCGGCCCCACAGGACCGTCGGCGCGCGGCTCGGGCACGTGGGGCATCAGCGGTCCTGGTCTGAACCGATCAGGCCGTCGACCACCCAGGTGACCACGGTGATGATGACGGCGCCCCAGACGGCGGTCCAGAAGCCCGTGACGTGGAAGCCGATGTCGATCTGACCGGCCACCCAGCTGGTCAGCATCAGCATCGCGGCGTTGATGACGAGCAGGAAGAGGCCGAGGGTCACGATGATGACGGGGAAGCTGAGCAGCTTGAGGACCGGCTTCACGAACGCCGTCACCACACCGAGGATCAGCGCCACGACGAGGAGGGGCACCAGCTTGTGCTGGAGCTCGGCCTGCCCGTGGGTGGGCCCGGTGAACCGGATGCCGTCCAACAGCCAGGCTGCGACGGCGAGGGCGACGGCGTTGGTGACCAGCCAGGTGAGTATGCGCACGAGGCCACCATAGGAGACCCGGCGCCGGGCCCGTCGAGTCAGTGCAGTCCGAGGGCGGCCAGGATCGAGGACTCGGCGTCGACCAGGTGCTGGGCCAGGTAGGCCGAGGCTTCCTCCTGCTCGCCGCTCTCGAGCAGCCGGACCAGCTGGGTGTGCGAATCGGCCTGGTCGTGGGCGTTGCGGCGGATCCGGTCGACCTGGGCCAGCGCGAGCTTCAGCTCGACCATCAAGATGTCGGCCATGTGCACCAGGCGCGGGGAGCCGGTCAGGCCGACCAGCGAGACGTGGAAGGCGAGGTGGCGCGCGTTGAGCTCCTGGTAGGAGCCGCCGGAGCGGACCGCGTCGGTGTAGGCCGCCAGGGAGCTCCGCACCTCGTCGCGCTGGCTCTCGTCGGCGTCGGGCCAGCGGTGAACGCCGGCCCCCTCGAGGACCGCCCGGGCGCGGCAGACGTCGCGGATCGAGTCGGGGTCGGGGGTGGCCACCGCGACCCCGCGGTGCGGCTCGCGGACGGCGAGGCTCTCGGCGACCAGCACCGTGAACGCCTCGCGGATCGTGGGCCTGGAGACCCCGAGGGAGTCGGCCAACGCGACCTCGCGCAGCGGGGTGCCGGACTCGAGCTCGCCCTCGAAGATCGCGCGGCGCAACTCCCCGGCCACCCGGTCGACGGTGGAGGAGTGCTCGAGCCTGAGCGTGGCGAACGGTGCGCCCATCGGGTCTCCTCGCTGCGGGTCGGCTGGTGTTCCGAGGCTCCCACGCGGAGCCTCGTGCGTCCCCATTGTGGTGCAGGAGTTGCCGTGTCGTCGCCGAGACACCACACTGTTCGACAGTTGTCAGGTTGTCTGACAACAAGACAAAGCCCGGGCGAGTCGCCGCGGGGGAGCGAGGGAGGCAGCGATGGGCGCACTGCAGTGGGGCCGCCGCTACGTCATGGTCGAGCCGAGCCACTTCCGGGTCGACTACCGGATCAACCCCTTCATGGATCCTGCGGTCCAGCCCGATCCCGGCCTCGCCATGGCCCAGTGGCGTCACCTCGTCGCGGTCATCGAGGACCTCGGCGGAACCGTCGACGCGCTCGAGCAGCGCCCCGACGCCCCCGACATGGTCTACGCGATGAACCTCGGCCTCGGTCTGGTGCGTGACTGCCTCGAGAGTCCCGACGCCGGTCGTCCGCACGTCGTGCTGTCGCACATGCGCCACCCCGAACGCCGGATGGAGACCGCCTCCGCGCAGGCGTGGTTCGCCGCGCGCGGCTTCAGCACGTCGTACGTCGGGAGCGACGGGGTCGGCGCTCACCTCGAGGCCGGCGACGCGTTCGCGTTCGGCGACGCCCTGGTCGTGGGCTACGGCCCCCGCACCGAGGAGCTCGCCCTCAAGCACCTCGCCACCGTGCTCGGGGTCCGGGTCCGCGGGGTCCGGATCACGCACCCGGCGATGTATCACCTCGATCTCGCGTTCTGTCCGCTCGACGCCGAGCGGGCGATGGTCTGCCCGGCGGCCTTCGATGACGCCAGTGCCGCTGCCCTGCTGGCGCTCGTGCCCGACGCGCTGGTCCTCACCGAGGAGGAGGCACTGAGCACCTTCTGCGCGAACTCGATCGTCATCGGCCGGACCGTGGTGATGCCGGCCTGTCCCGAGCGGGTGCGCGCGCAGCTCGAGGAGTGGGGCTTCGACGTCGTCCTGGTCGACGTCTCCGAGTTCCACAAGGGCGGCGGCTCGATCCGTTGCCTGACCAACCCCGTCGACGTCCGCATCGGCCGCGACCTGCCGTCCCTGTCGTACGGCGAGGTCGTCCTTCCGGCCGCCGGCTGACCGGCCGGCCCCGCTGCTCGGTGCGCTGGGTCAGTGCGGCACGTAGAGGCTGCAGCCGGTGGGCAGCCGGTAGGTCGTGTCCGTGAAGCCCTCGTCGGGCACGTCCACGGTCACCGAGGCACGTCGGTAGGTGCGGTAGTCGACGTTCCTGCAGGTGACCAGGTGGGACAGGGTGACCACCCCGTGGCGCCGGTCCGGCCCGTAGCAGGAGGCGCAGTCGCTCAGGTAGATCCCGGTCGCGACGGCCTTCTTCCCGCCCCACTTCGACCAGTGCAGCCGCTTGAGGTAGGGCGAGGAGTTGTACGCCGTGAAGATCCGCTTCGGCCGGACCGTCACCGAGCCGAGGCTGAAGTAGACGACCTTCGGTGCCCGCGCGGCCGCCGCTGGGGTCGGGTCCGCCGGTGCGGCGCTCGAGGGTCCGGGATGCAGCGCGAGCAGCAGCGAGGCGAGCAGGACGAGGGCGATCAGCAGCGCGGGCGCCGTACGGCGGAGGGTCATGGCGCGGACCCTAGCCACCAATCCCGTCCGGGGCCGGGGTTCGTCCGGAGCCGGTGTCGTCGACTAGTCCAGGGTCCGGGTCGGTAGCCTCGCCCACGTGTTCCCGGTCGGTGGTGTGGGCGTGATGCTGCTGGGCGCCGCCGCGTCCGGGCTGCTCTGCTTCTTGTTGGCGCTCGGGCTGCGCCGCCGGTTCGGTCCGGTCGCCGCGTTCTCGAGCGCCGGGCTGCTGTGGTCGCTCGTCGTCATCGGGCTGGTGACCCTCATCCCCGCCGACGGTGCCCCGGGGCTGGTCCAGGCCGCGGGGCGGCTCACCACCTGCTCGTGGGACATCGGGGGGCCGGCGCCGACCGGGTTCTGGATCTTCCAGAGCGGTCAGCGGCTGCTCAACACCGTCCTCTTCGTGCCGTCCGGTGCCCTGGTCGTCCTGGTCGCCGCGCGCTGGCGGGCCGCCTGGGTGCTGGTCCCACTGGGGCTGGTGGCGTTGGCGGGCTACTCGGTCGGCATCGAGGCGACCCAGCTCTCGCTGGCCAGGATCGACCGGGCCTGCGACGTCACGGATGTCATCGACAACGTCACCGGGGCGGCCTTCGGCGTGGCTGCGGGGATCCTGCTCGCCCTGGTCCTCCGGCCGTGGCGACACCGCGGCCGGGTCCGGCACTAACCTGACCGCCATGACCACCCCGCAGCCGCGCCCCCATGTCAGCGAGATCCCCGTGTACGTCGCGGGCAAGCCGCCCACCGTGCGACCCGGGATGACGTCGTACAAGCTCTCCTCCAACGAGAACCCCTACCCGCCGCTGCCCGGGGTCGTGGAGGCGGCGCAGGCCGCGGTCGCCCAGATGAACCGCTACCCCGACATGGGCTCGAGCGCCCTCTACGCTGCCCTCGGGGAGCGGTTCGGGGTTCCGGTGGAGCACCTCTCGGTGGCGACCGGCTCGGTCGGGCTGATCTACCAGCTGGTGCAGGCGTTCTGCGACCCCGGCGACGAGGTGGTCTTCGCCTGGCGCTCCTTCGAGGCCTACCCGATCGCGGTCACCGCGGCGGGCGCCGTCTCGGTCCGGGTGCCGGTGCTGCCCGACGGGCGCCACGACCTGGCCGCGATGGCGGCCGCGATCACCGAGCGCACGAAGGTCGTGCTGGTGTGCACGCCCAACAACCCGACCGGCCCGGCCGTGACCCAGACGGAGCTCGACGCCTTCCTGGCGGCAGTACCGCCGAACGTCCTGGTGGTCGTCGACGAGGCCTACGTCGAGTTCGTGCGGATGGCCGACGCGGTCGACGGCATCGCGACCTACCGAGCCCACGACAACGTCGTGGTGACCCGGACCTTCTCCAAGGCCTACGGCCTCGCCGGCTTCCGGGTGGGGTACGCCGTGGGGCCGGCGCCGATCGCCGGCGCCCTGCGCGCGGTCTCGCTGCCGTTCGGGGTCTCGAGCGTCGGCCAGGCGGCCGCGATCGCCTCGCTGGCGGCCGAGACGGAGCTGCTCGAGCGGGTCGAGGCGCTGGTCGCCGAGCGTGCCCGGGTGGTCGCGGGGCTGCGGGCGGCCGGCTGGGAGGTGCCGGAGGCGCAGGGCAACTTCGTCTGGTTCGCGCTGGGGGAGCGGACCGCCGACTTCGCCGCGGCCGCCGACGAGCTCGGCATCGTCGTGCGGCCCTTCGCCGGCGAGGGAGCCCGCGTGTCGATCGGCGAGCCCGAGGCCAACGACCGCCTCATCGAGCTGGCAAAGCTGGTTCCGGCTCCCTCCGGTCCAGCTCCTGCCACCGTGGGCTGAGCGCGGGCGCGATCGTCACCAGGAAGTGGACGTCCCCGGCATCCCACGCGAGCAGGCCCCAGTTTCCCCATGGGGGCGGCGCCGATGAACCCTGACAGACTGGTGATCGACGAGCAGCCGACCAGGGGAACCATGGGCCACGACCACGACCACGCCACCGGGCGCGCGGAGGACCGCGCGCGGTTGCGGTTGGTGCTGGCCATCACCCTGACCGTGCTGGTCGTCGAGCTGGTGGGAGCGTGGGTCGCCGGCTCGCTCGCCCTGCTGGCCGATGCCGGTCACCTGGCCACCGACTCGGCCGCGATCGTGCTCGCGCTCGCCGCGTCGTACGTCGCCACCCGACCGAGCGGTCCACGCTCGACCTTCGGCTACCACCGCGCCGAGATCCTGGCCGCGATGGCCAATGCCCTGGTCCTGCTGGTGGTCTGTGGCTATCTCGCCTATGCGGGGATCAACCGGCTGGGTGACCCGACCACGGTCCGGGCGGGGCCGCTGATGGCCTTCGCCGCGGTCGGACTGGTGGCCAACGCCGTCTCCATGCTCATCCTGAGCCACTCGGAGACCGGCTCGCTCAACCTGCGTGGCGCCGCGAACGAAGTCTTCGCGGACCTGGTCGGCTCGCTGCTCGCCCTCGGGGCCGGGGTCGTCATCTGGTTCACCGGGTTCCAGCAGGCCGACCCGATCGCCTCACTGCTGATCGCCGTGCTGATCCTGCCGCGCTCGCTGGTGCTCCTGCGCGACTCCGCGGCCGTGCTGCTGGAGATCGCACCGGCCGGCCTGGACCTCGAGGAGGTACGACGGCACCTGGCCGGGGTGCCCGGCGTCGTCGAGGTGCACGACCTGCACGCCTGGACGATCACCAGCGGCATGCCGAGCCTCTCGGCACACGTCACGGTGACCGATGCGGCGCTCGAGGAGCACGGGGTCGGTGCCCTGCTCGACCTGCTCTGCCACTGCACGGCCGAGCACTTCGGGGTGCGGCACGCGACCTTCCAGGTCGAGCCGGTCAGCCACCGGGCTCATGAGGATCTCGGCGAGACCCACTGACGTCACGAGCCCGGCGTTCAACCGCGCTGGGCGTCCTCGACGGCCGCGGCGGAGAGTCGGACCAGGGTCTCCTCGATGCCGCGCCTGTTCTTCTCCGGGAAGCCGGCGACGCGGATGAGGGCCGCCCCGGCCGCGTTGTAGGTCGAGTAGTCGAAGGACTCGGTGACCAGGGTGCCGCCGTCGACCGGCTCCAGCTCGTAGCGCCAGCGATGGCCGCCGAAGTGGCGCCACGCGATCAGCCGGTCCTCCTCGAACTCCACCACCCGGTTGCGGATCTTGTAGGGCAGGCCGTACATCTTCATGTCCATGCCGAACTCGGCGCCGCGGGAGAGGCGCTCCGGCCCGCTGACCCGGCCCACCAGGGAGCCGGACCCGTCGATCCGGGCGTGCTGGAGCGGGTCGGCGAGGATCGCGAAGACGACCGAGGCGGGCGCGGAGATCGTCGTGCTGGCCGAAACGATGCGGGAGCTCATGGACCTGAACCTACGGGGTGGCCGACGGTGACGGACTCTCCGTCCCGGTTTTGGCGAAGGTCCCAGAGGGCAGGAACACCGCCCGCCCGGAGTACACGATCACGCCGCCGTAGTCGTTGACGGCCATCGGGCCGGCACCCGTGTCGGCCGCGACGTCCTCGCCGGTGACGGCGTCCAGGACGACACCCTTCCCCGAGCCGAGCAGGCCCCAGACCAGGTCGTGGGCGACGAGCGTGACGATCGGCGCGAACCGGGTGCTGGTCGGCAGCTGCCAGACCGGCTCGTTGCGGGCCAGGTCCCAGCCCACCACTCGGTCGCTGGCCGCCCGCTTGCCGTTGCCGAGGGTGCAGACCGCGATCCCTGCGGACGTGGCGGTGCAGGACCAGTCCCAGGAGTCGGTGGTACGTGGCTTGCCGACGACCTTGCCGGTGTCGAGGTCCAGGCGCGTGACGGTGGGGTCCACGAAGAGGTTGTCGGAGCGGGCGAGGAGCACCGAGTCGTCGGTGGTGCCAACCCCCGTGGCCCCGAGGGTGCCGGGGAGCGCGGCCCAGCGGCGCAGGCCGTTGGTGAGAGCGCGGGCCTCGATCTGGCCCGCGCTCTCGGGGCTCCCGGTGTCGAGGATCGCTACGTCGGCCGCGGTCGTCAGCAACTGCGCCGGTCGGGCCCGCCAGGCCAGGGACTCTCGGGCCAGGTCGAGCGCGATGACGCTGTGCGCACCGCCGGTGCCGGGCACCCACGAGTCGAGCAGGACGATGTCGCCCTCGACCGCGACGATCCGGGCGGTCACGGCGTTGTCCGAGTTGAGCGAGTCCTGCGCGATCGTGCCGATCGCCACCTCGGAGATCTCGCCGGTCTGCAGGTCGAAGCGCTGCACCGTGTACTGGTCCAGGCCCACCCTGGTTCCGTCGCCCGAGTCGGTCTGCACCTCGAGCGTGTAGCCCAGGCCCTCTCGCGGGTCGACGTGGAGGTCGGTGAACTTGCCGTCGCTGGACGTGAGCACGTACGTCGTGTCGAGCCCGGGCAGGGACCGGGTGGTGACCAGCGATGCCGTCTGGGTGAGGACCACGTCGTCCCCGGTGGCCGCGTGGGCGACGTACGCCTCCGGGAATGCGATCGACTCGCTGTTGAGGAAGGCGGTGGGTAGGGCGGTCGGATGGGCGGCAGCCATCGGCGTGGACCCGTCGGCCGGACCCGGTCCGGGGATCGGGGCGTTCTCGACGGCGGGATCCTTGATCCAGCTGCAACCGCCGCCCAGGCCGACGGCGAGCAGCAGGGCCACGACCGCGCAACTGCGTGTGCGGACACTCCTCGTGGGCACGGGGCCCCTCCCTCGCTCCTGTCGTCCGCCGCCCGGCGGGCCACGGGTGACCACGATAGGGGGGGAGTCGTAGCTGCGGGTCCAGATTGGCGACCCGGCCCCGGCCCCCGGTAGGTTGGGCGATGCACGATGTGGTGCCGGTCACAGCCGTCACGCCTCCCCGACCAGGGTGGCGGGGGTTGTTCGGGTGCCTGGTCGTGGCGCCCGTAACAGAAGGACCGGACCAGGCGGCGGACCACCCTCTCGCCCGCCGGGCCCGACTCCCCCACGCGGCATGCGGAGACCCCGCGACGCCGGTGACCTCGAAGGAGTGCACGTGACCCAGCAGCCCTCACCCGGAGCCGGCTTCGGCCCCGACCTGGCGGAGGTCTTCGGACCGTCGCACCAGGACGGTGGCCCCGAGCTCATCCAGCTCCTGACCCCCGAAGGCGAGCGGGTCCACCACCCCGACTTCGACCTCGACTTCACGGCGGAGCAGGTCCGCGGTTTCTACCGCGACATGGTGCTCACCCGCCGGATCGACACCGAGGCCACCGCGCTCCAGCGGCACGGTGAGCTCGGCATCTGGGCCCAGCTGCTCGGCCAGGAGGCCGCCCAGATCGGCGCCGGCCGCGCGCTGCGCCCGCAGGACTTCGTCTTCCCGACCTACCGCGAGCACGGCGTCGCCTGGTGCCGCGGGGTCGACCCGCTCCAGCTGCTCGGCCTCTTCCGCGGGGTCGACCAGGGTGCGTGGGACCCGAACGAGAACAACTTCGGCCTCTACACGATCGTGATCGGCGCCCAGACCCTGCACGCGACGGGCTATGCCATGGGCATCCAGCGTGACGGCGACGTCGGCACCGGTGAGCCCGAGCGGGATGCGGCCGTGGTCGCGCACTTCGGCGACGGTGCCTCCTCGCAGGGCGACGTCAACGAGGCGTTCATCTTCGCCGCCTCCTACAACGCGCCCGTCGTCTTCTTCTGCCAGAACAACCAGTGGGCGATCTCGGAGCCGATCGAGCGCCAGACGCGGATCCCGCTCTACCAGCGGGCCCTGGGCTTCGGCTTCCCCGGCGTCCGCGTCGACGGCAACGACGTGCTCGCGACGTACGCCGTCACGCAGGCCGCGTTGCAGCGGGCTCGCGACGGCCAGGGCCCGACCCTCGTGGAGGCCTACACCTACCGGATGGGCGCCCACACGACCACCGATGACCCGACCCGTTACCGGCTCTCCGACGACGTCGAGCGCTGGAAGCTCAAGGACCCGATCGAGCGGGTCAAGGTCTACCTGAAGCGCAACGGCCTGGCCGACGACGCGTTCCTGGACGCGGTCAAGGCGGAGGCCGACGACCTCGGCGTGCGCCTGCGCGAGGGCTGCAAGGCCCTGCCGGACCCGAAGCCGCTCGGCATCTTCGACCACGTGTATGCCGAGATCACCGAGGAGCTCGTGGAGCAGCGCGACGGGTTCGCGGCGTACCTCGAGTCCTTCGAGGGGAGTGACCACTGATGGCCACGCAGAAGATCACGCTCGCCAAGGGCCTCAACATGGGGCTGCGTCGCGCGATGGAGGACGACCCCAAGGTCCTGATCATGGGTGAGGACGTCGGCAAGCTCGGCGGCGTCTTCCGGATCACCGACGGACTGCAGAAGGACTTCGGTGAGGACCGGGTCATCGACAGCCCGCTGGCCGAGTCCGGCATCGTCGGCACCGCGGTCGGGATGGCGATGCGGGGCTACCGTCCGGTCGTCGAGATCCAGTTCGACGGCTTCGTCTACCCCGCCTACGACCAGATCGTCTGCCAGGTGGCCAAGATCCACTTCCGCAGCCAGGGCAAGGTCCCGATGCCGATGGTCATCCGGATCCCGTTCGGCGGCGGCATCGGCGCGGTCGAGCACCACAGCGAGTCGCCGGAGGCGCAGTTCGCGCACACCCCCGGGCTCAAGGTCGTCGCCTGCTCCAACCCGGTCGACGGCTACTGGATGATGCAGCAGGCGATCGCCTGCGACGACCCGGTGATCTTCCTCGAGCCCAAGCGGCAGTACCACGCCGACAAGGCCGAGCTGGACGAGAACGCCACCCCCGACCCGCTGTTCACCTCGCGGGTCGTGCGGGCCGGCACCGACCTCACCCTGCTCGCCTACGGGCCGACGGTGAAGACCGCGCTGAAGGCGGCCGAGGCTGCCGCGACCGAGGGCCGCTCGCTCGAGGTCATCGACCTGCGCACCCTCTCCCCGCTCGACATGGGGCCGGTCCTCGAGTCGGTACGCCGCACCGGGCGCGCCGTGATCACCCACGAGGCGCACGTCAACCTCGGCATGGGTGCGGAGGTCTCCGCCCGGATCACCGAGCAGTGCTTCTACTCCCTGGAGGCTCCGGTCCTGCGGGTCGGTGCCTTCGACACGCCGTACCCCCCGTCGCGGATCGAGGAGGACTACCTCCCCGACCTCGACCGGGTCCTGGACGCCGTCGACCGCTCGCTGAGCTACTGAGGAGCACGTCAATGTCTGAGTTCAAGCTGCCCGACGTCGGTGAGGGCCTCACCGAGGCCGAGATCGTGTCCTGGAAGGTCAAGGTCGGAGACGTCATCGTCGTCAACGACATCATCGTCGAGATCGAGACGGCCAAGTCGCTGGTCGAGCTGCCCTCGCCGTACGCCGGGACCGTGCTGGCCCTGATGGTGAGCGAGGGCGAGACCGTCGAGGTCGGGACCCCGATCATCTCGGTCGGCGACCCGAACGAGGCCCCGGCCCCGTCGATCCCCGAGATGGAGATCGACCTCTCCAACCCCGCCGCCAGCGGTGGCGGCGAGGGCGAGAGCCTGGTCGGTCGCAACAAGGCCGACCGTGGCCCGATCCGCCGCGCCCGCAAGGGGTCGGCCTCGCCGTCCTCGGAGTCTGCCGCCAACACGCAGATGCAGGTCCAGGGTGCCTTCACGCCGGGTGGGGCGATGTCCAGTGACGTCGCCGAGTCCGACGAGCCGGCGGTCCCGGCGACCTCGGCCCGGGCCGAGGCGCCCGTCGTGGTCTCGGAGTTCGTCCCCGCGAAGGCCACCTCGCCGTCGGAGGCCAGGGCCCTGGCCAAGCCGCCGGTCCGCAAGCTGGCCAAGGACCTCGGGGTGGACCTCGGGTCCTGCACCCCGACCGGCCCCGACGGCACCGTGACCCGGGCGGACGTCGAGGCGGTGGCGTCCGGCGCTGCTGCAACGTCTTCCGGTGGGAGCAGTCCCTCGCCCCGTCCGTCCGACCGCTCGGGGGGTCAGCGGGAGACCCGCGAGCCAGTGAAGGGCGTCCGCAAGATGATGGCCCAGGCCATGGTCTCCTCGGCCTTCTCCGCACCCCACGTCACCGAGTGGGTCACCGTCGACGTCACCCGCACGATGGAGTTCGTCGACCGGCTCAAGGCCCGCCGCGAGTTCCGCGACGTCAAGGTCAGCCCGCTGCTGGTGCTCTCGCGCGCGGTGATGCTGGCGATGCGGCGTACGCCGGAGATCAACTCCTTCTGGGACGAGGCCGCCCAGGAGGTCGTCTACAAGCACTACGTGAACCTCGGGATCGCCGCGGCGACCCCGCGGGGGCTGGTCGTGCCCAACGTCAAGGACGCCCAGGAGCACTCGCTGCTCGAGCTCGCGGGCGCGCTCAACCAGCTCACGGCGACGGCCCGCGAGGGGAAGACCCAGCCGGCCGAGATGAGCGGCGGCACCTTCACGATCACCAACGTGGGGGTCTTCGGGGTCGACTCCGGCACGCCGATCATCAACCCGGGCGAGGCGGCCATCCTCTGCTTCGGAGCGATCCGCAAGCAGCCGTGGGTCGTGACCCGCGACGGGGTGGACGAGATCGTGCCGCGTCAGATCACGACGCTGGCGCTCTCCTTCGACCACCGCCACGTCGACGGGGAGAAGGGCTCGCGCTTCCTCGCCGACGTCGCCGGCATCCTGGAGGACCCGGCCTCGGCCCTGCTCTTCTGAGGCCGGCTCAGCCGACCAGCTCGTCGAGGGCGGCGCCGAACACCGCGTGATGGTGTTCGACGTCGCCCTTCGTCGTGACCGGTGACATCAGGGCCATGTTGTGGAACGGCGTCAGCAGGATGCCGCGGTTGGCCAGGTGGACGTGGAGGTAGTCCTCCAGGTCCTCGTCGGCGGCGAGCATCGAGGAAGTGCCGTCGCGGGGCGCGGGCGAGGTGAAGCGGTACTCCGCGCGGGCGCCGAGCTGGCTGACCGACCACGGCAGCCCGTGGGCGTCGATCGTGTCGCGGACCCCGTCGGCGAAGAGAGTGGCGACCTCGAGCATGCCGTCGAACGCGTCCTCGGTGAGCACGTGCTCGAGGGTCGCGCGCATGGCGGCGACCGAGACCGGGTTTCCGGCCAGGGTGCCGCCGACGCCACCCATGTCGACCAGGTCCAGGTCGGTGCGAGCCTCGGCCCGGTCGGCCAGCTCCTCGGACAGCCCGTAGGCACCGCACGGCACGCCGCCACCGATCGCCTTGCCGATGACCAGTACATCGGGCTCGAGTCCCCACAGGGCGGTCGCGCCGCCCGGGCCTGCGGAGAAGGTGTGGGTCTCGTCGTTGATCAGCAACGCGCCGTACTGCCGGGTGAGCTCGCGGACGCCGGCGAGATAGCCGGGCTCGGGGAGCACGATGCCGATGTTGGTGAGCGCCGGCTCCATGAGTACGGCGGCCACGTCGCCGTGGGCCAACTGGCGCTCCAGGCCGGCCAGGTCGTTGAACTCCGCCACCCTGCTGGTGAGGGTGACCTCGACCGGCTCGCCGACGTTGCCGGGCCGGGAGCGGCCCTCGCCGTCCGGGCCGACCACGATCAGGGACTCGTCGACGCTGCCGTGGTAGCAGTAGCTGTTGACCAAGATCTTGGGCCGGCCGGTCAGCGCGCGCACCAGCCTGATCGCCCAGCGGTTGGCGTCGGTGGCGGTCAGCGAGAAGCTCCAGCGGGTCAGGCCGAAGCGTCGGGTCAGCTCCGCGCCCACCCAGGCGGCGTCCGCGGTCGGCAGCATCGTGGTGAAGCCGCCGAGCTCGGAGATCTGGCGGGTGACGGCGTCCACGACCGGCTGCGGGGAGTGACCCGCCATCGCGCCGGTGTCGCCGAGGGCGAGGTCGAGGTACTCGTGGCCGTCGACGTCCCAGACCCGGTTGCCGCGGGCACGCTCGGCGTAGAGCGGGAAGCCGGCGGCGTTCTTGTTCATCCAGGTCATCGGCACCCGGCCGAACAGGTGGGCGGCCTCGGCGTAGTGACGGGCCGAGGTCGGGCTGCGTTCGGCGTACGTCGCGCGCTCGCGGGCGAGCAACTCGGCGAGGTGGCGGCGGTCGACCTGAGTCATGGGCCCGAGGCTAGTCCTGGCGGCGGCGCATCGCCGAGATCTTCGAGGCGACCCCGGCCACCTTGTCCAGCACGCCGAGCACGATCGGGCTGACCTGCATCCCCTCGGGCTTGAGCGGGTTGAGCAGCGCGTCGGTGCCACCGTCGACGAAGAGGACCGAGCCGACAATGAGGCTGGCGGCGTCGGAGAGCAGGAAGGCGATGGTCGCGGCGACCTCCTCAGGGCGGCCGGGCCGGCCCAGGGCGCTGGGGTAGGCATCGGCGAAGACGCCGAGCTGCGGGTCGAGCCGCAGCTGGTCGGTCATCGGGGTCGCGATCAGGCCCGGAGCCACGGCGTTGAGCCGGATGCCGGCGCCGGCCCAGTCGGCCTTCACCCCTTCGCGGCGCGCCCAGTAGGCGAGCGCCGCCTTGGTGGCGGGGTAGACGTTGACCGCGTCGACCTGCGCCGCTGCCGCCCGGGCGCCGGGCTCGTCGTCGTGCAGGCAGGCGGTGGCGACGTCGGAGCTCCAGCCGGGCTGGGCGGTGATCGAGTTCGAGGCGAGCAGGACGACTGCGGCGCCCCGGGCGGCGACCAGCTGGGGGCGCAGCCCGCGCACCAGGGCCACGGCGCCGAAGTAGTTCACCGAGACGACAAGGGCCGAGTCGACGCCGGTGAGCCCGGCGATGCCGGCGCAGGGAACGACTCCGTGGATGGTGTCGGCCAGGGCCTGCACGCCCCCGACGGCGCTCGCGCGCCCGGCCGCCGTGGACAGGTCGGCAACGACGTCGGCGTCGTGCTGGTCCACCGTGATGACCCGGTGGCCCTCGGCGCGCAGGTGGGTGGTGGTGGCGGCTCCGATGCCGGAGGCCGCGCCGGTCACGACGTACGTCTTCATCCGGGAACTGTAACGCGTTCTAGTTGCCCGGTCAGGCGTAGCGCTGCGCTCGTTCGTACGGCGTGCGGGGGCCCGAGTCGAGCAGCGCGGCGAGCTCGTGCTCGAGGACCGCGCCGACCCGCTGGCAGAATGCCTCGGCCTCATCGGCGGCGTCGGGCAGCTCGGCCACGATCCGGTCGACGATGCCGCGCTCGAAGAGGTCGAGGGCGCGGACCTGCTGGGCGCGCGCCATCTCGGGGGCGTGGTCGAGGTCGCGGTGCACGATGGCGCTGGCGCCCTCGGGGGGCAGCGGGGAGAGCCAGGCGTGCTGGGCGGCCACCACCCGGTCGGCCGGCAGCAGGGCGAGCGCGCCACCGCCGTTGCCCTCGCCGAGCATCAGGCACAGGGTCGGGGCGTCGAGCATGACCAGGTCGGAGAGGCAGCGGGCGATCTCGCCGGCCAGACCGCCGTTCTCGGCGTCGGCCGAGAGCGCCGCGCCCTGGGTGTCGATCACGGTCACCAGCGGCAGGCCGAGCTCGGAGGCGAGCCGCATGCCGCGGCGGGCCTCGCGCAGCGCCTCGGGCCCCATCGGGTGGTCGGGCGTCTGGCCGCGACGGTCCTGGCCGAGGAAGACGCAGGGCGCCTCGCCGAAGCGGACCAGGGCGATCAGCAGCCCGGGGTCCTGCTCGCCCTGCCCGGTCCCGTTGAGGGGGATGACGTCGCTGGCGGCGTACTTGAGCAGGCGGCGTACGCCGGGGCGGTCCGGCCGGCGCGACCGGACGACGGCGTCCCAGGTGTCGACGTCGGGCAACGGGGTCAGCGGGACGGGCGCAGGGACCGGCTTGATGCCGTGGCGCGGGGCCAGCAGGATCGTGAGGGCGCGATCGAGGATCCCGGCGATCTCCTCCGGCGGGACGACGGCGTCGATGATGCCGCGGGCGTAGAGGTTCTCGGAGGTCTGCACGCCCTCGGGGAACGGCTTGTCGTAGAGCGCCTCATAGACGCGGGGGCCGAGGAACCCGACCAGGGCGCCGGGCTCGGCGACCGTGACGTGACCGAGGGAGCCCCACGAGGCCATCACGCCACCGGTCGTGGGGTGGCGCAGGTAGACCAGATAGGGCAGGCCGGCGACCTTGTGCGCGGCCACGGCCTGGGTGATGCGGACCATCTGCACGAAGGCGGGCGTGCCCTCCTGCATGCGGGTGCCGCCGCTGACCGGGGCGGCCAGCAGGGGGAGGCCCTCGGCCGTCGAGCGCTCGATCGCGGTGACCAGCCGGTCGGCGGCTGCCCGGCCGATGGAGCCGGCCAGGAAGCCGAACTCGCCCACGACGACGGCGACCCGGCGCCCGTGCATCAGTCCCTCGCCACTGAGGACCGACTCGTCGACGCCACTCTTCTCGGCCGCCTCCGTCAGGGCCTCGGCGTAGTCGGGAGTGATCGTCCCGCGCTCGGGTGGGGTGTCCCACGAGGACCACGAGCCCGCGTCGAGGACCAGATCGATCAGCTGGGCGGCGTTGAGGCGGGTCATGGCGGCAGCGTATTGCCGGGGCTCAGCCCTTCGCTTGCCAGGCGGCGAGCAGGTCGGTTTCCCGGGCGCGGTCGATCCCACTGACGGTGGCTTCGGGGTTCGCCCTCAACCATGCGAGCGTGTCGCGGGTGGTCGCAGCGATCGGCCGCGTCACCAGCCCCGCGTCGAGAGAGGGTCGTACGTCGTGGGCGAGCATGCCGTCGTACTCCGGCCGGGGCAGCCACAGCGGCACCGAGCCCGGGCCTGCCCAGGGCGCGACCTCGTGCTCGAGCAGGAACTCCTGCGGCACCCAGGTCCAGGCCGGGCTCACCCCGCAGCCCTCGGCTGCCTGGCCGAGCAGGTCGGCCATCGCCATCGTGGGGCCGACCCCGTCGTAGGTCCCGGTGGTGCGGGTCTCGGCCGCGGTGACCAGCCACGCGGCCAGGTCGCGGACGTCGATGACCTGGACGGAGTCCTCCGGGGCTCCCGGGGCCAGGACCTCGTCGCCGTCGGCGAGCTCGCCGAGCCGGTGCGGCCAGTAGGTGAAGCGGCCCGTCGGGTCGCCCGGGCCCACGATCAGTCCCGGCCGGACCACGGTCGCCGAGGCGGCGCCCGCCACGACGAGCTGCTCGCAGGCGACCTTCATCGGACCGTAGGCCTCGGGCTCCTCGCGCAGGTCCGCATCCTCGTGCCGTGGCTCGCGCAACGGCCGCGTCGCCGGCCGGCCGCCGGGCACCGACTCGTCGGCGTAGACGTTGATCGTGGACACGAAGACCCAGTGGGCAGTGGGCAGCGCGGCCACGGCCGAGCGGATCCAGGAGGGTTGCCGGGCGACGTCGACCACGGCGTCGTACGCCGTGGGGGCCAGCGCGTCCGGCACCGGCTCGGCCCGGTCCCAGGCGACCTGGTGAGCGCCCGCGGGCACCGACCCGGACTCACCCCGGCAGGCCGCGGTGACGTCGTGCCCGCGACGGAGCGCCTCCTCGACCACCGCGCGCGAGAGGAAGACCGTGCCGCCGAGGACCAGAAGCTTCATGGGCCCACCAGACCGCGGCTCGCCCCCGTGCGCGGCGGGGTGGTCTTGCCGAGGAGCCAGTCGTCGAAGAACGACGTCAGGTCCAGGCCGGTCTCCCGGGACCACCACGAGGTGATCGCGTCGTAGTCGGCGTTGGCGTAGGCGTGCTCGCTCGGCCAGGCCCGCACCAGCCGCCAGAACTCGGCATCGCCGAGGCGATGACGCAGCTCGTTCCACATCAGCGCGGGGCCGTAGTAGACGTTGCCCTCGCCGAACGTCGCCGGGTCGTAGTCGGCGGGTGGTCCGGACTCGCGGCGCAGGTCCGGCTCGAAGGCGGCCCAGTCGGCCATCACCGCGTCGACCTGTCGATGGTCCTGCTCGGCCTGGTAGACCCCCTGCAGGAACATGGCCATGCCCTCGTTCATCCACATGTCGCGCCAGTCCGTCGGGGTGACCTCGTCGCCGTACCACTGGTGCGCCAGCTCATGGACGATCACGCCCGGCGAGGTCGTGTAGTCGCCAAGCCCGAGGGTGATCATGGTCTGGGTCTCCATGCCGCTGCGCGAGTCGACCAGCACGATGCCCAGCGACGAGAACGGGAAGGGGCCGAGCCGCTCCTCGAGCCACTTCATGGCGTCGGGGGTCACCCGCAGCCCGCGCACGGCGAACCCGGCGGCGCGAGGAACCCAGTAGGTGACCGGCACGTCGTCGACCGTCCGCTCGCGGATCATCTCCAGGTCGGCGATCGTGACCGTCACGAGGTACGACGACGCCGGCTCGTCGAGCACCCAGCGGGTCACGGTGGTGAGGTGGCTGGTGGTCCGGGACTCCAGCACGCCGTTGGCCACGCCCACCATCGGCGTCGGAGCGCTGAGGGTGAACGAATAGAGCGCCTTGTCGGACGGCTGGTCGTTGACGGCGTAGTAGCTGTAGGCCCCGAACGGCTCCTGCATCGTCCAGGTCTCGTCGCGGTCGTTGATCGTCCAGCCCAGCGTGCTGAAGTCCGAACGGGTCGTGGGGGCTGCCACGGCGCGGGGGACGCCGGCGTACGCCAGGCTCAGCACGTAGCGCCGGTCGGCGACCACGGGGGTGTGCACGACGAGGTCCTTGCCGGTGTGGTCGTAGGCCGTCTTCGCCCCATCGACGCGCAGCGAGCTCACGACCAGGGCCTGACCGAGGTCGAGCTGGACCGAGTCGCCGGTGGTAGTGGCGCGGAAGACCAGGGTCTCGACGGCGGTGAGGGTGTGGGTGTCCGGGGTCCAGGCGAGGTTGAGGTCGTAGGAGAGCGCATCCACACTGGGATCGCCGACCCCGGGGTAGACGCGGTCCTCGACGGGGGTGCTGAGGGCGGCGTCGAGCGCCGGGTCGTTCACGTCGGGGTCGGCCCCGGTGTCGGCGGCGGGCTGGAGGCTCACCGGACCCGGGGCGACGCGGTCAGGAGGGCCCGTCTGAGCGGACCCGCCGTCGCTCGAGGTGCAGCCGCCCAGGAGCAGGCCAGCCGCGAGCACCGCTGCGAGTGCTCCGGTCAGCCCGGTCGTCCGTCCCCAGTTGAGGACCGGACGAGGGGTCATTCCCCACCCCGCAGCAGCGGGCGGACGAGCTTGCGACCGTGGTGGATCTGCGCCTTGATCGTCCCGAGCGGGGCGCCCACCTGCTCGGCGATCTCTTCGTAGCTCATGCCGTAGACGTCGCGCAGCAGGAGCGGCTCGACGAACTGCGGATGGTCGCGCTCGATCGTCTCCATCGCTTCGAGCAGGTCCAGCCGGGTGCCGGCGATGACGCTGGTCGTGCGCGGGTCCGGCCGCTCCATCGCCCCGGTCAGCTGGGGGTCGGTGGGCACGGCCTGGTTCTTCATCCGCCGGTAGGTCGAGCGCGCGGAGTTGACCGCCACGACGTGCATCCAGGTGGTGAAGCGGCCGCGGCCGCCCCACGAGCCGATCTTGCCCGCGATGTTGATCAGCGCTTCCTGGCAGGCGTCCTCGGCGTCCGGGGTGTGCGGCAGGACCCCGCGGCAGACGTTGAGCGCGCGCGGCCGGATCGAGGTGAGCAGCGCCTCGAGGGCGTCGCGGTCACCGTCCTGCGCTCGCCGGGCCAGCTCGTCGATCTCGTCCGGCGTGCGGGTCTCCGCCCACGTGCTGCCGGTCGTGTTGCTCGTTGTGTTGCCCGTCATCGACCTTCCTTTCCCCGTGACCGCGACAGTAGTCGAGCGCACCGACGGCAGGCCGCCGGTGCGCTCGACGTTGACGGATCGTTACTCGCCCGCGAGCGCGGCATACTGCTCGGGTGTCCATGCCCTCCCGCCTCGGCCGCTACGCAGTGCGCCGCCGCATCGGCGCTGGCGGCTTCGCGACCGTCTGGCTGGCCTACGACGAGCAGCTCGACTCGCCCGTGGCCGTCAAGGTGCTCGCCGACAACTGGACCGAGGACCACCACGTGCGCCAGCGGTTCCTGGAGGAGGGCCGCTACCTGCGCAAGGTCGAGTCGCCGCACGTGGTCTCGGTCTACGACGCCGGGGAGCTGGAGGACGGACGCCCCTACCTCGTCATGTCGTACGCCGACCAGGGCACCCTCGCGGACCGGCTCGAGATCGAGGGCCTCTCGACGGGACAGGCGATGGAGGTCATCCGCCAGGTCGGCGCCGGACTGCACGCGCTGCACCGCCGCGGGATCCTGCACCGGGACGTGAAGCCCGCCAACGTGCTCTTCCGCACCGTCGACGCCGTGACCGGTTCGGGTGACGCCGGTGAGATCAAGGCCATGGTGGGCGACCTGGGGCTCGGCAAGGCGCTCGACATGTCGTCGCGGCTGACCATGATCGCCGGGACCCCGTCGTTCGTGTCGCCCGAACAGGCGCTGGGGGAAGGCCTTGACGGCCGCTCCGACCAGTACTCCCTCGCGGCGTTGTCCTACCTCCTGCTCGCCGGGCGGGCGCCGTACGCCCACGCCTCCCTGTCGGCTGCCGCGGCACCCGGCGCGGTGCCGCCCATGTCCACCCCCGACCGGCCGGTCCCCGCGGACGTGGAGGCGGTCGTGCGCCGGGGGCTCTCGGCCGACCGGGCGGACCGTTGGCCCGACGTGACTGCCTACGTCGACGCGTTGTCCGCAGCCCTGGGCCACGAGGCCCCGCCGTCGCTCGCCCAGCGGTGGCTGCCCCTCGACCCCGAGCTGACCCAGGCGGGGGCGGCGCCCTCGCCGCGGTCGGCGGACGGCCCCGTCCGGCCCCCGGATCTCCCGGCGCCGCGGCGCCGGCGCCGACTGTTCGGCGCGCTGGTCGGGCTCGGGGTGCTGGCCGCCGGGGGCGCCGGCGGCTACGTGGTCGAGCAGCGTCTGCCGCGCCAGGCGACGCTCAGCGACGACAGCGGGTCACTGTCGGTGACCGTCCCGGGTGGGTGGGACCGCGCGGTGGCACCGCAGGGTTGGCGTCCGCCCAACGACTCGGGCGAGTACGCCGCGCTGTCGGTCGGCACCTCGGCGCTCTGGACGACGACCGGCTCGACGGAGCAGGGGGTCTTCCTCGGCATCCTGCCCGGCACCAAGCTGCCCTCACAGGTGCCGCAGCACCCGGAATGTGAAGTCGCGCAGTCGCCGGTGACCGACGTTGCCGGTGTGGGGGCCTCGCTCACCGTGGTCTTCACCTCCTGCCCGGGCGGGGTGACCGTCGAGCGCGTGGTCCAGGTGGCCGGGAACCGGTTGCTCTGGATCCAGGTCCGCAGCGCCGACCGGGCGACCGCCAACGAGGTGCTCGACAGTGTGAGCACGCACGGCCTCTAGTCGAGGACGTGGGGGGTCACGAAACCTTGGTCACGCCGCGGGCCACCTGCTCGAGCAGGTCGTCGAGCCCGACCCGGTCCACCTCGCGGCCGACCACCGACATCTCGAAGCGGGCCTCCGTGTCGCCCGGGAGAGAGAACCACCGAAAGGTGTTGTAGCGCTTCACGTTGCGAACCGCGTCGCGGTAGGTGAAGGCGAGCAGGTCGTCGGTGCGGCCGATGATCGTGACGTCCTGGTAGCCGGCCAGCATCGCCGACACCTTCTGGGCGACCATCGCCTCGGTCGACTTGTGCTCGGTGGAGAGCTTCACCCGCATGCTGAAGCCACCGACGGTCGGCTCGTCGGCGGGCCGCCAGCGGATCTCGTCGACCCCCTCCTGGAACGGCTCCCACCCCTTCGGGGCGCGGTACTTCCACTCGTAGGGGAAGCTGCCGAGCGTGTGCTTGCGGTACTCCAGGCCGGCGCTCAGCGCGGGGTAGTCCATGTCCTGGGCATAGGGCCGGTTCGGGTCGACCGGGATCGACGGTGACGACGCGGGCACGGGCGCGGCCGCGCTGAAGGCGATCGGCGTGGGTTCGAGGACCTGTGCGGCCAGGTAGCCGCCGGCGCCGCCCAGCACGGCGAGGGCGAGCGCCGTCCCGAGTCCGCGCAAGCTCATGGATCCACGGTATCCGCCCGGGGTGAGAGTTGCGTCACGGTGGTCCCGCGCGCTTGGGTGTCGCCATGACCTCGCCGTACCTCGACAAGTCCCGGGACCGCCTCGACGCCGCCGTCACCGCCTCCGCCGGACGGACCTACTACTCGGCCTTCGAGGAGTCTCCGTCGCCTCGGCTCTACGGCGAGAACGCGGCCGCCGAGGGCAGGGCGGCGTACGACGCGTGGCTGGGGCAGGCGTTCCCCCTGGCGACCCCGGGCGCCTCGGGCACGATCGCCGGCGAGCGGTCGCCCTACGGCCCTGACCTCGGGGTTTCCTACCCGCGCGTCACGCCTGCCGGTGTCGACGACCTGCTGGCGGCGGCCGGCGCGGGGATGAAGGCCTGGCGCGACGCCGGGCCCGACGCGCGCACCGGAGTCTGTCTGGAGATCCTCGACCGGCTGCACGCGCGGATCTTCGAGCTGGCCAATGCGGTCCAGCACACGAGCGGGCAGGCCTTCGTGATGGCCTTCCAGGCCGGTGGCGCGCACGCGCTGGACCGGGCGCTCGAGGCGATCGCCTATGCGTGGACAGAGATGTCGCGGACTCCGGCGACCGCGGTGTGGGAGAAGCCCGGTCGCGGTGAGCCGCTGCGGATGGAGAAGACCTTCACCGTGGTGCCGCGCGGGATCGCGCTGGTGATCGGCTGCAACACCTTCCCGACCTGGAACTCCTGGCCCGGTCTCTTCGCCTCGCTGGTCACCGGCAACCCGGTCGTCGTGAAGCCGCACCCGGGCGCCGTCCTGCCGCTCGCGATCACCGTGCAGGTCTGCCAGGAGGTGCTCACCGAGGCCGGCTTCGACGCCAACCTCGTGATGCTCGCCGCGGAGGACCCGGCCGACCGGCTCGCCGGGGTCCTGGCCGTGCGGCCCGAGGTCAAGCTGATCGACTTCACCGGTGGCAACGCGTTCGGCGACTGGCTCGAGGAGCACGCTCGCCAGGCCACCGTCTTCACCGAGAAGGCCGGGGTGAACACCGTGGTGATCGACTCGACGTCGAGCTTCGCGGCGATGTGCCAGAACCTGGCGTTCTCGTTCTCCCTCTACTCGGGGCAGATGTGCACCGCGCCGCAGAACGTCTACCTTCCGGCGGCGGGGATCCAGACCGAGGACGGCGTGAAGTCCCCGGCCGAGGTGGCGGCGGGGATCGAGGCAGCCCTCGGCAAGCTGCTCGGTGACGACGCCCGGGCCGTCGAGCTGCTGGGCGGCGTGGTCAGTGAGGACGTGCTGGCGCGTCTGGAGGCCTCCTCGGATCGCGGCGACGTGCTGGTGGCGTCGCGGACGGTGACCCACCCGGCGTACGCCGATGCGACGGTGCGGACCCCCACGCTGATCGGACTCAGCGCGGCCGACCGCGACGTCTACGAGGCAGAGTGCTTCGGTCCGGTGGCCTACCTGATCTCGACGGAGGACACCGCCGAGTCGATTGCGATCTTCCGCGACACCGTGCAGCGGCTGGGTGCGATGACGGCGGCGGTCTACTCGACCTCGCCCGACGTGCTGGAGTCGATGCGCGACGCGGCCCTGGACGCGGGGGTCGCCCTGTCGGAGAACCTGCTGGGCGCGGTCTTCGTGAACCAGTCGGCCGCCTTCTCCGACTTCCACGGCACCGGCGCCAACCCGGCGGCCAACGCGTCGTACACCGACGGGGCGTACGTCGCCTCCCGGTTCCGGGTCGTGCAGTCGCGTCGGCACGTCTGAGGCTCGTCTGCTGGCCGCGCCGGGCCACCGAAGCGGCGCATGTGAACCCTTGCGGTCCCCACCTGTGCCTGTGGGCGACTGAATCCGGGCAAATGCGCGGTCCGGGTCCTCATCGGGGCGGGTGGGGAGCAGCAATGGCGCATATGCCCCGATTCGGCTGCCGGGGGGCGAGTCGGGCCGGCCCACCAGCGCCCGGTTAGCGTGGCGACCGTGACGAGCCAACTGATCCGCCGTGCCCGCCTGGTCCCGCTCCTGTCCGGCGACCAGGCACCTGACGAACCGGTCGACGTCCTGGTCGAGCACGGCGTCGTCAGCGCGGTCGGCGCGAACCTGACCCGCCCCGAGGGCGTCGACGAGATCGACGCCGCCGGCCGTTGGGTGGTGCCGGGCCTGTGGGACCAGCACGTGCACCTCGCCCAGTGGACCCTCAGCTCACAACGGCTCGATCTCGCCTTCGCGCGCTCCCCCGAGGACGTGACCAGGCTCGTCGCCGAGCGCGTCGCGGAGTACCCCGGCCACCCCGTCATCGGCTGGGGCCACCGCTCGGGCATCTGGGACCGGGACGTCACCGTCTCCGAGCTCGACGCCGTCACAGGAGACACGGCAGTGGTCCTCATCAGCGGCGACGGCCACCACGCCTGGCTGAACACGATCGCCCTGATGCACCTCGCCATGCCGGTCCGCGACTCGGTGGTCCGCGAGGCCGAGTGGTTTGCGGCCTACCCCCGACTGGCGAGCCTCGTCGGCAACGACGGCACCTCGCCCGAGGCCTACCGCCGCACCCTCGACCACGCCGCCTCGATGGGGATCGTCGGCATCACGGACTTCGAGTTCAGTGGTGGCGCCGAGGAGTGGGCGGAGCGTTGGGCCGAGGGCTGCGACGTCCTCCGGATCCGGATGGCGACCTACGCCGACACCCTCGAGGACGTGATCGCCGACGGGCTGCGCACCGGCGACCCGCTCCCCGGCTGCGACGACCTCGCCACGATGGGCCCGCTGAAGATCATCTCGGACGGGTCGCTCAACACCCGGACCGCCTGGTGCTGCGAGCCGTACGCCGACGCCTACCGGCTGGAGTACCCCTGCGGCCAGCCGAACCTCTCCGGCGATGAGTTGCGCGCCCTGCTCTCGCGCGCCCACGTCTTCGGGCTCGACGTCGCCACCCACGCGATCGGGGACGCGGCCGTGGCCGAGGCGCTGGCGTCCTACGCCGCGACGGGAGCCCGCGGCTCGATCGAGCACGCCCAGCTGGTCGGTCGCGACGACGTACGACGGATGGCCGAGCTGGGGATCCGGGCCAGCATCCAGCCGGCCCACCTGATCGACGACCGCGACCTGACCGAGAAGATCTGGGGGGACCGGTCCGCACGCAGCTTCGCGTTCCGCTGGATGCTCGACGACGGGGTCGAGCTGGCGATGGGCTCCGACGCCCCCGTCTCCGCGCTGGATCCCTGGGAGGCGATCGCGGCCGCCGTGCACCGCAGCGGCGACGAGCGGGCGCCGTGGCACCCCGAGCAGGCGCTGACGCCGCAGGAGGCGCTGGCCGCCTCGGTCGACGCCCAGCCGATGGTGGCGCCGGGCTCGCGCGGCGACCTGGTGCTCCTCGACCGCGACCCGCTGGTCGGCGGAGTCGGGCTCGCCGAGGACCCGGCCGACTCGGCCGCCTGGGCGCAGGCGCTGCGGACGATGCCGGTGGCCCTCACCGTGGTCAACGGATCGGTCGTCCACACGGCACTCTGAGGCGCGGTTCAGTCCTGCGCCAGCATCCCCAGCAGGAGGTCAGCCACGGCCTGCTGCTCGGCGGCGAAGGGGTGGAACGCCAGCGCCTGGCCCACATCGGTGTCCTTGCCGTTGATCCACGGGTCGTCCGAGCACAGGTCGTGGCCCAGGGTGGCCGCGTAGACGTCGGCGTACTGCGTGTGGGCCGCTCGCGCGCCCTGCTTGACGGCCCGCACCAGTCCCTGGGTGATGCTGCGGACGAAGTCGACGTCGCCGGTGGCGAGCGGGAGCCGGTCGGGGCAACCGCCGGTCCGGGGCAGGATCGCGGGGTAGCCGACCACGATCACCCGCGCATTCGGCGCGCGGTCCGCGATACCGGTCGCGATCGCGGTGACGTGCCCGCGGATCTGGCGCAGGTCGGCGGCGAGCTTGTTCTTGCCCCCGCCGGTCAACCGGTCCCGGCACGGTGACCCGGTCGGGTCGGAGTCGCGCAACGACGTACAGGTGCCCACGATCGTGCCGAAGAGGTTGAAGTCGTTGCCGCCGACACTCACGGTCACCAGGTCGGTCGCGTCGCTCAGTGCGTCGAACTGCGGCGACTGAGTCTGGTTGCCGGTCTCCTGCACGCCGATCATCGAGGTGCTGTCGGCGCCGCTGCAGCTCACGTCGGTCAGCGCGGTGCCCGGCATCGCCGCGGCGACGAGTGACGGGTAGTTGTGGTCCGAGCGCAGGCAGCCGTTGCCGGTGTCGGTCGTCGGCACCAGCGGGGCCGCGGTGTAGGAGTCCCCGAGCGCGACGTAGACGGGGTACGCCGAGTCGCCGGCCGGGGAGGAGCCCGAGGACGGCGCCGCCGGGCTGGACGTCGACGGTGTGGCGCTGGCCGGGCCTGCGGACGGCGTACTGCTGTCGGAGGAGGAGCAACCGGCGAGAGCCAGGGACGCGAGGACCGCCGTGGCGACGGCGAGGCACGGAGACGTCATGAGGTGCAACGGTACGGTCCACCCCACAGCCGATCCGACCAGGCGTGACCACGATTGGCGCGATGGGGTACGACTGGCGGGTGAGCGACCACCATCCTGCCGATGCCCCGCCCCCCTCCGACGCCGACCTGCGCAGCGACGAGGCGGTCGACGAGGCGATGCCGACCGAGCCCGGCGGCAAGAAGGAGTCCTCCTTCACCGTGCTGGTGGCCCTGGTGGCCAACGGTCTGCTGGCCGCCGCGAAGACGTTTGCCGCCTTCCTGACCGGGTCCGCGTCGATGGCGGCCGAGTCCGCGCACTCGTGGGCGGACACGGGCAATGAGGTCTTCCTGCTGATCGCCGAGAAGCGCGGCGAGCGTCCGCGCGACGCCGCCCACCCCCGCGGCTACGGGCGGGCGACGTACGTCTGGTCGCTCGTCGCGGCCTTCGGCCTCTTCTCCGCCGGCGCCGTCGTGTCGATCTGGCACGGCGTGACCTCGCTGCTCGCGGAGAGCAGCGAGGAGGTCAGCTACACCGTCAACTACGTGGTCCTGGGGGTCGCGTTCCTGCTCGAGGGTGCGTCGTTCTTCCAGGCCAGCCGCCAGCTGAAGGGCGAGGCGGGCCGCTGGGGACTGCACCCGCTGAGCTACATCAACCGCACCTCCAACCCGACCCTGCGCGCGGTCTTCTTCGAGGACTTCGCGGCGCTGCTCGGGCTGGTGATCGCCGGTGTCGGCATCGCGCTGCACCAGCTGACCGGCCAGGCGACCTGGGACGCCGCCGGCTCGATCGCGGTGGGCGTGCTGCTCGCATTCGTCGCGGTCTACCTGATGCGCCGCAACATGCAGTACCTCCTCGGCCAGGGCATCGGCACCGAGATGTGGAAGCGGGTGCTGGCCGCGCTGCTCGCGCACGACGCGATCGAGCGGATCACCTACCTGCACGTGGAGTACGTCGGCCCGCAGAAGCTCTTCGTCGTGGCGGCTGTCGACCTGACCGGTGACGACGCCGAGTCCGACCTGGCCCGTCGGCTGCGCCGGCTCGAGGCCGACATCGAGAAGAACGACCTGATCGAGGACGCCGTGCTGACCCTGGCGTTGCCGGACGAGCCCGCGCTGCAACCCTGACCAGCTCGACGGGCTGGCCTCAGTCGTCGCCCATGGCCAGGACCAGGGCGAGCACGAACTCCGGGTCGTCGAGACGCTCGCCGTACAGCTCGCGCAGCTGTCCCATCCGGTAGCGGACCGTCTGCGCGTGCACGAAGAGGTCGGCGGCCACGTCGTCGCGCCTTCCCTGGTGCAGCAGCCACGAGCGGAGTGTTGCCGCCAGCTTCTCGGCGCTGCCGGGTCGCAGGTCGGCGAGCGGGGCGAGGACCTGGGCCCGCAGGTCCGCCAGTGCGTCAGGGTCGGCGCGGAGCACCAGCCTCGGCAGGTGGGCCTCGGTGTCGTCGGCGATGCCCAGGGCGCGGGCCCGCACGGCCCGGTCGTACGACGACCGCACCTCCAGCCAGGGCCGCGCGGGGCCGGCGACCGAGCCCCTGTCGGCCAGGCTGCGCAGCAGGGCCGCGCGGCGGTGGTCGTGGGCGTCCGGCACCAGCAGCAGCCCCTCCTCGAGCTCGGGGCGGTCGACGGCCTGCAGGGTGGCGGACGGCAGCGAGGCCAGCAGCGGTCGGACCTGCGACTCCGGGACGAGCACGGCGGTCAGCGTCGTGGGCGGCTCCCAGCCGGCCTGCTCCGCGGTGGCCAGCACCTCCTCGGCGGGGGACCCGTCGAGGAGCTGGCGCGCGGTCCGCTCGAGCAGGCGCTGCCGTACCCGGCCGGTGGTGGCGAGCTCGTCGGTGTGGCCTGCCACGCTCGCGGCCGAGAGCTCGTCGATGTAGGCGAAGACCAGCTCGGCGAAGGGGACCAGTGTCTCGGCGTCCACGCCGGCGCGGACCGCGGTCGTCGACATCTCGCGCCAGGAGACGCGGGCGCCGATCCGGTAGGCCGCGAGCAGGGCCTCGGTGCTGCGCCCGCTGCGGGCCTCGCCGCGCCCGAGCTGGTAGGCGCCCTCGACGGCCGGCGCGGTCGGTGTGCGCGGGTCGGTGCCGCGGCGGCCGCTGGCCAGGGAGAGGAAGCCGCCGAGCGCAAGCTGGACCGCGTTGCGGATGTTCTCGCCCATCGGCCCGGTGAGTGCGCCGGCGTAGCCGGGCACCTCCTCGATGATCGCGGTCACCGTCTCCTCGGCCACCGCGGGCAGCCGGCTGCGCATCTCGGCGACCACCTCGGGCGCGAGGGCGAGCCCGTGGCCGGCGGTGCGACGGGGTGACTGGCGGACCATGTATGGCTCCTTTTGTTCTGAGCGAACAAATATGACGTACGTCTTCACGTTTTCCGGACAGGACTTTACGCTCCCGGTGCAGGACAGTGGAACACATGAGCATCGTTGCCACGCCTCGCTCCGCCGGGGCCGTCTCCGCCCCCACTCGGCGGACCCTGCGGGAGAGCCTGCGCCGCTTCGCCGACGCCGCGGTCACCCCGCTGGAGTTCGACGACGTGCTGGACGTCTTCCACCCGTTGCGCAAGGGCGCCGACCTGCGCGGCAAGATCGTCGCGGTCCACCCCGAGACCGCCGATGCCACGACGCTGATCATCAAGCCCGGCAAGGACTGGGCCGGTCACAAGCCGGGTCAGTACGTCCGCGTCGGCGTCGACGTCGAGGGCGTGCGCCTGTGGCGCACCTACTCCTTGACGCACGGCCCCCGCGCGGACCGCTGCATCAGCATCACCGTCAAGGGCATCCCGGACGGCGTTGTCTCCAACCACCTGGTCCGCCGGGTCAAGGCCGGGCAGATGATCCAGCTCGGCCAGGCCGAGGGCGACTTCGTCCTCTCCGACCCACTGCCCGGCAAGCTGCTGATGGTGACCGCCGGCTCGGGCATCACCCCGGTGATCGGGATGCTGCGCAGCCTCTTCGCCCGCGCCGAGCGGGTCCGCACCGACATCGTGCTGCTCCACTCCGCGCTCTCGCACGCCGAGGTGATCTTCGGTGAGGAGCTGCGCCGGTACGCCGACGAGGGCCGCCTGCGGCTGATCGAGCTGCACACGGACGTCGACGGGATGCTCGACGTCGCCGACCTGGACACGATCGTGCCCGACGTCGCCGAGCGGACGACGTACGCCTGCGGGCCGGTCGGCCTCCTCGACGCCCTCGAGGCGCACCATGCCGAGCGCGACCTGCCGCTGCACATCGAGCGGTTCCGCACGACGGTCCTGGTGACCGGCGAGGGTGGCACCGTCACCTTCGGCCGCACCGGCGCCGTCGTCGAGGCTGACGGCTCGACCCCGATTCTCGACGCCGCCGAAGGCGCTGGCGTCCTGATGCCGAGCGGCTGCCGGATGGGCGTCTGCTTCGGCTGCGTGCTGCCGCTGAGGGAGGGCGCCGTGCGCGACCTGCGCAATGGCCAGCTCACCACCGCCGCCCCCGGCGACGGCGTGATGATCCAGACCTGCGTGAGCGCCGCCGCCGGCGCCTGCGACATCGACCACTGACCACATCCGCTGGTTGAGGAGGCGCGCCAGCGCCGTCTCGAGACCAAGGAAAGGGAACCCCCATGACCGCACTCCAGAAGCAGCCCGTCAGCCCGATCGCGCACCTCACCCTCGAGGACATCGAGCAGCTCGGTGTCGAGCTCGACGCGATTCGCCAGGACATCCTCGACGCCCGCGGCGAGGGCGACGCGGCGTACATCCGCAAGGTGATCGGGGTCCAGCGCAAGCTCGAGCTCGGCTCGCGCGCCGTCCTGCTCGCGAGCATCTTCCCGCCGGCGTGGATCGTCGGCACCGCCGGCCTGAGCGTCGCGAAGATCCTCGAGAACATGGAGATCGGCCACAACATCCTGCACGGCCAGTGGGACTGGATGCGCGACCCGAAGATCCACTCCACGACGTGGGAGTGGGACATGGCCACGCCGGCCAAGCAGTGGCAGCACTCGCACAACGAGTTGCACCACACCTACACGAACGTGATCGGCAAGGACAACGACCTCGGCTACGGCATCATGCGCGTCGACGAGGACCAGCCGTGGCACCCGTTCTTCCTGGTCCAGCCGTTCTGGAACTTCCTCAACGCCTGCTTCTTCGAGTACGGCATTGCGGCGTACGACCTCGAGCTCGGCGCCAACATAAAGCGCAAGAAGACCAAGGACCCCGAGTTCAAGGCGCGGGTCGCCGGGGTGCTGAAGAAGATCCGCCACCAGGCCACCAAGGACTACGTCGTCCACCCCGCGCTGTCGATCCCGACCGGCTCGTTCCTGCCGACCCTCGCGGCGAACTTCACCGCCAACGTGGTCCGCAACGTCTGGTCCCACTCGATCATCATGTGCGGCCACTTCCCCGAGGGCGTGTCCACCTTCGAGAAGCGCTCCATCGAGGGCGAGACCCGCGGCGAGTGGTACCTGCGCCAGATGCTCGGCTCGGCCAACATCTCCGGTAGCAAGGCGATGCACCTGATGTCGGGCAACCTGTCCCACCAGATCGAGCACCACCTCTTCCCGGACCTGCCGAGCAACCGGTACGCCGAGATCGCCCCGAAGGTGCAGGCGCTCTTCGAGAAGTACGACCTGAACTACCACGCAGCACCGTTCCCGAAGCAGCTCGCGAGCGCCTGGCACAAGGTGGTCCGCCTCTCCCTGCCGAACGGCTGGCTGGCGACCACCAACGTCAAGAACGCGCCGCAGCAGGTGGCGATGCTCTACAAGATGACCACCGGTGGCTCCAAGGTCCGTCGCGCCGCCCAGGCTCGCCTCAACCAGCAGGCACGCAAGGCCCAGGCGGTCGAGACCGCCGCCTGAAAGTCGGCCCTAGCGGGGGATAGTCCGTGACGGAATGCAGGAAATTGACCGAAATTTCCTGCATTCCGTCACGGACTGTCTCGGGCTGGCGATAGCGGCCGCGACCGCAGAGCGCCACGGTGGCCGGGTGGAGGTCGCCTCCCGCCTCGGCGTGGGTACGACGTTCGCCGTGACCTTGCCGGCCGCCTGACTGACGTCCCGGGGCCGCACTGGAGACCGGGGAGTCCCGTACCGTCATCGCGTGCCCACCACCGCATCGCGAGCCGACTCGATCGCCCAGCAGCTGCTCGACGCTCAGGTCCGACACCACCTCGACCGACTGACCGGAGACCGGCTCGCGGCGACCGTCACTGGCCTGGCCGACGACCTGATGTCGGCGGCCGGCCGCCATCAACTCGAGGACCTCGTCGACCGCGAGTCGATCAAGGCGATCGTGACCCGGGCGCTCGCGACCGTGCCGGGCAGCGCCGCGGTCAGCGGAATCGTCGAGCTGGCGACCAGGGTGGTGTACGACGGGCCGGCCGAGCCCTACCCGCTGGGCGAGCTCGTCGACCGGGACCGGGTCGAGGTGCTCCTCGACGAGCTCCTGACGCTGAGCCCCGTGCTCGAGCGTGCGCTGGAGCGGCTGACCGACAGCCCGCTGGTCAGCACGATGGCGTCGCGGTTCATGGGCCGCATCGTGGGCGAGGTGCTGCAGGCCAACAAGGCCGTCGCCGACAAGGTGCCCGGCCTCGGATCGCTGATGTCATTCGGGACGAGCGCGGCGTCGAAGGTCATGGGCGCGGCCGACAAGCAGTTCGAGGGATTGATCGGCGACACCGTCGGGAAGGGCGGCACCTTCGCCGTGCGGCGCCTGAACCGGATCGTCATCGAGACCCTGCAGGACCCGACCACCCGGGCCGCGGTTCTCGACGTCTGGGACCTGCTCGCGCAGGAACCCGTCGCTGGACTTCGCCCCTACACGACGTACGACGAGGTCGCCGGCGTGGTCGGAGCAGTTCACGACGTGGCGGTCACCACCATGTTCAACGAGCACGTCGCGCACCTCGGGGAGGTGATCGTCGACGCCTTCTTCGAGCGGTTCGGGGGCTACACCCCGACGGAGATGCTCGACGAACTCGACCTCAGCCGCGAGGAGCTGGTCGCCGACCTCGTCGGGTTCGCCCCCGTGGTCGTCGAGGCGCTGCGGGAGACGGGCGATCTGGAACGGATCCTGCGCGCGCAGCTCGAGCCGTTCTACGCTTCGGCCGAGGTCAGGAAGCTGCTGAGCTGACGCGGGTCGGCAAGGCACACCTCGCGACCTTGGCCTCCTCCGGCCTCACCTCCTGGTCGAGTGGGCCCTGGCCGGGACCATGATTGCGAGAGCCGGCCAGCCCGACGAAGCCCGAGACCGGTTCTCCTGGCTCATCCCAGGGATCCTGGGTCCGGAGGGTCGCGACGTCACGAGAGGCGACGTCATAGGCTCGGCCCATGCTCGCGATCTTGCGCACCTTGGCGAACCGGATCCTTCCCAGGACACCAAGGTGGATCGTGCTGTGGCTCTTGGCCCCCATCGTCGTGGCCGCGCTGGTGATCCTCGGGGATCGTTGGCGGCACCCGACCGTCTTCCCAGAGGCGGGCGGCTGGGGGACGGGCAGCCGGAACTTCCCGGTGGGTGTCCCCCTCTACGTGGGGATGACCTACGAGCAGCAGGGCGAGCGCGGCACCGTCACGATCCGCGACGTGCACGCGCACATCGTGCGAAACACTTCGGGCGCGACGGCGGAATTCTTCGTCTGCACCATCGCGACGCGTTCGGACAGCGGCGCCATCGGGTCGGTGAGCGGGGACGAGATCCACGACTACTGCCAGACCCTGGTGCCGGCGACGGGAGCGCGCGTCGAGCTCAACGCCCAGCCCCTGCAGCAGGTCGTGATGGCTGTGACAAACGCGCACCCGGGTCGGGTCAGGATCGCCGGGATGGACCTGTCCTACAGCCACAGCTGGCAGCGCGGGACGCAGCGGACCGGCGGCGTGATCGTGCTCGGCAGCCGTCCACCAGGGAGCTGACCGCTCTCGTCACTGGGGACCGAGAAGGGCGTCGGGGTCGAGCCGCGTGGGCACGTGGGCGAGGGCGGCCTGCACCAACGCCACCCGGGCCCGGACCAGGACGGCGCGGCGGACCCGGCCGAGCTCGTCGCCGACCAGCTCCTCGACCGTGGCCAGCACCTGCTGGTCGGTGTACGTCGGGCGGGTGCCCGGGGCAACCTGGACGTCAGGCAGCGCGACCAGCACCGGCAGCACCTGGGTGCCCAGCCCCTGGAGCAGCTGGTAGCGCTCGAGGCGGCCCATCGACTCCCACAGCTGGTCGACGTCCTGCTTGCCCTTGCGGACGTCCTTGCGGGTGGCGAGCACCGACTTGGCCGCCCCCGCCATCGCCTGGGTCATCTCGTTCTCGGTGAAACGCACGACGACAGCATGTCAAAGGTGCGCGAGCCCTTGTGGACTCAGGCGTTGCGGTCGGCGTCGAGGTCGGCCAGTTCCTCGGCGGTCAGCTCCAGTTCGGCCGCCGCGGCCGAGTCGGCGATCGACTGTGGGCGCTTGGCGCCGGGGATCGGGATGACGACGGGCGACTGGGCGAGCTCCCACGCCAGCGCCACCTGCTGGGCGCTGACCCCGCGGGCCTCGGCCACCCGGGCGAAGGCGGGGTGCTTGTCGGCGAGCTCCTTGGCGTTGCCCAGGCCGCCCAACGGGCTCCAGGGCAGGAAAGCCAAACCCAGCTCGGCGCAGACGTCGATCTCGGGCCGGCTGCTGCGGAAGGCGGGGGAGAACTGGTTCTGCACGCTGACCAGCGCGTCGCCGAGGACATCGTGGGCGAGCCGGATCTGCTCGGGGTCGGCGTTGGAGAGCCCGATCCGGGCGACCTTGCCGGAGTCGTGGATCGCCTTCAGCGTGGTCACGACATCGCCGTAGTCGACGTCCGGGTCGGGACGGTGGTGCTGCCACAGTGCGATCTGCTGCACGCCGAGTCGCCCCAGGCTGGCGTCGACGGCCGCGCGCAGATGAGCGGCCGAGCTGTCGGTGTCCCAGCCGCCGCCCTCGGTGCGTACGTGCCCGCCCTTGGTCGCCAGGAACACGTGGTCGCGCAGACCGAGCTCGTCGAGCAGGCCGGCGATCAGGGTCTCGTTGGCGCCCTGCGCGTCCTGGCCACGCTCGTCGCCTGGACCGTAGGCGTCGGCGGTGTCGAAGAGGGTGACTCCTGAGTCGACGGCGGTCCGCACGGTCGCCGCGAGCTGTTCCCGGGGCTGGGTGCCGGTCTGGTCGAAGGTCATCAACCCCAGGCCGATCGCACCGACCTGCACGCGCCCGACGGTGTCGTTGCCGATCTCTCGTGTCCTCATGGGTTCTGTCTACCCGGAGGCCCCAACCCACATGCGAGGGGCTGTGGATATCTCGGGATAGTCCGTGACGGAATGCAGGAAATCGACCCGAAATTCCTGCATTCCGTCACGGACTATCCCCGAAATCGACCTACCCCAGGGCGGCGGTGACGACCTCGCGGGCCTCGGCCTGGACCTGCGCGAGGTGCTCGGGACCTCGGAAGGACTCGGCGTAGATCTTGTAGACGTCCTCGGTGCCGGAGGGCCGCGCGGCGAACCAGGCCGACTCGGTGGTCACCTTCAGCCCACCGATCTTCGCCCCGTTGCCGGGTGCTTCGGTGAGCTTGGCGGTGATCTCCTCGCCGGCCAGGCTCGTGGCCGTCACGTCGTCGGGTGACAGCGCGGCCAGCGCCGCCTTCTGGGCGCGGTCGGCCGGCGCGTCGATCCGGGCGTACGCCGGGTCCCCGTGTTCGGCGACCAGCTCGGTGTAGTGCGCGCTCGGCGACTTCCCGGTCGTCGCCAGGATCTCCGAGGCGAGCAGCGCCAGGATCAGCCCGTCCTTGTCGGTGGTCCAGGTCGACCCGTCCATCCGCAGGAACGACGCCCCCGCCGACTCCTCGCCGCCGAAGCCGAACGACCCGTCGATCAGCCCCGGCACGAACCACTTGAACCCGACGGGCACCTCGACCATCGGCTTGCCCAGGGACGCGGCGACCCGGTCGATCATCGACGACGACACCAGCGTTTTGCCGATCCGTGCGGAGTCCGGCCAGCCGGGCCGCGCGCCACCGAAGAGGTAGCCGATCGCGACCGCGAGGAAGTGGTTGGGATTCATCAGCCCGCCGTCGGGCGTGACGATCCCGTGCCGGTCGGCGTCCGCGTCGTTGCCGGTCGCGATGTCGAAGGAGTCCTTGCGCGCGATCAGCGACGCCATCGCGAACGGCGAGGAGCAGTCCATCCGGATCTTCTCGTCCCAGTCCAGCGTCATGAATCGCCACGTCGGGTCGACCAGCGGGTTGACAACGGTGAGCTCGAGCCGGTGCCGCTCGGCGATCTCGCCCCAGTAGTCCACGCTCGCCCCACCCAGCGGGTCGGCCCCGATCCGCACCCCGGCCCGGCGGATCGCGTCGAGGTCGACCACCTGCGGCAGGTCGTCGACGTAGGTCCCCAGGAAGTCGTACGACGACGCGGCGGCGCGGGCCCGCGCGAACGGGATCCGGCGTACGTCGCCCAGCCCGGCCCTGATCAGCTCGTTGGCCCGCGCCGCGATCACCGAGGTGGCGTCGGAGTCGGCGGGGCCGCCGTGGGGCGGGTTGTACTTGAACCCGCCGTCCGACGGCGGGTTGTGCGACGGCGTGACGACGATCCCGTCGGCCAGCCCCGGCCCCGAGGCTCGGCCGCCGTTCGCGCGGATGATCGCGTGGGAGACAGCGGGGGTCGGTGTGTAGCGGTCCCGGTAGTCGACCAGCACGGTGACGTCGTTGGCGGCGAGCACCTCGAGCGCCGTCGCCCAGGCGGGCTCGGAGAGTCCGTGGGTGTCGCGGCCGATGAAGAGCGGCCCGTCGTACCCCTGCTGCTTGCGGTAGTCGCAGATCGCCTGGGTCGTGGCCAGGATGTGGGTCTCGTTGAACGCCGTCCGCAGCGACGAACCGCGGTGGCCACTGGTGCCGAACGCCACCTGCTGGTCGACGTCCTCGGGATCGGGGACCCCGGTGTAGTACGCCGTCACCAGGTGGGCGATGTCGACGAGGTCCGAGGGCTCGGCCGGCTGTCCGGCGCGGGAATCGCTCATGGCGCCATCATGCACCGACGGGGGGTGGCGGGCCCTAGGCTCGGCCCCGTGACCCGACGATGAGCAAGATGGATGACATGCGCGCCATGCGCGAGGCCCGCTTCGGGCAGGCGTCGCCTCGCCCCACGGAGTCGAAGGCCGCGCCGGCCGAGCCGAAGCGGGTCAAGGCATCACGTACGCCGGCGGCGCCGACTCCGCGGGCGGCCGCCGCCTCGGTCGTCGGTGGGCCTTCGGGCGAACGGTTGTGCGGACACCGCGCGATCAGCGGACGGACCTGCACCCGCGAGCACGGGCACGAGGAGAAGAGTCACCGCTACTCCTGAGCCCGGACGTGTGCCGGCACTGGGCGGTCGGGTCCGAGGTCGGGCGCGTCCAGGGGTTGACCCCCGACCAGGCGGAGCGGGACGACACCCGCCCAGACGGGTTGCTCGAGGTCCTCGGGCGGGTCGTCGGAGAACCCGGCGCTGACCTTGACCGACCACTCGGCCAGCGGGACCCGCAGGATGGTCGTGGCGGCCAGTTCCTTGGCCAGCGGCGCGCGAAGCTCGGCCCAGCGACCGGGCAGGAGGTGCTCGGTGAGGACCTCGAGAGCGCGGAGCTTGTCGGCGTCCGGCACCTGCTCGGCGACGCCCAGGACCGTGGCACTTCGGTAGTTCATGCTCGACTCGAACGCCGAGCGAGCGTAGACGAGACCGTCGAGGTGGGTGACGCTCACGCAGGCCGGCGCCCCGCCCGCGAGGGCGCGCATCAGGCGACTGCCGGTCGAGCCGTGCAGCAACAAGTGGTCGCCGTCGCGGGCACACGCCATCGGCAGCACGAACGGCTGGCCGTCGACCTGGATGCCGACCGACGCGTGGTGCGCCTCGTCCAGGATCGCGTGCAGCGCGGACGGGTCGTCGACCTGGAGCTCGGGGAGACGTCGTACGGCGGTCCGCGGCGTCGCCTTCTGGTCGCTCACGTGCGCTCCGCTCTCTCGACTTGTGGGGTCACCCCATTCAAGACCCCGGCGCGGTCGGTGTCCTCAGTTGCCTGTGGATGGGCGCCAGATTTCGTTATCGGGTCGTGATCGGAGGGCCCTGTTGTCCACAGGGTTTCGGGGTCGGACTGTCGGTCGTGGGTGATTGTGTGGGGTCATGACGGCGATGGCCCACTCCTTCTCACGGCACCTGGTGTCGCGGGTGGTCGCGGGTGTCGGGGACCAGGTGGCCTCGGTGAAGG
>JBKJLD010000018.1:0-69786 GCA_046597165.1 Nocardioides sp. | reverse complement strand
CTGGTGCCGGAGGGTTCGGGCTGGGAGGAGATCGTCGCCCAGGCCAAGGCCATCGAGGCCGCCGGCGCGACCATCCTCAACACCGGCATCGGCTGGCACGAGGCGCGGGTGCCGACGATCATCACCCAGGTGCCCCGCGGCGCCTGGCGCTCCGCGACGGCCCGGCTCAAGGCCGAGGTGTCGGTCCCGGTCTGCGCGTCCAACCGGATCAACACCCCCGAGCTGGCCGAGTCGATCCTGGCCGCGGGCGAGGCCGACCTGGTCTCCCTGGCCCGGCCGCTGCTCGCCGACCCGGAGTTCGTCGCCAAGGCCGCCGCCGGCCGCGCCGACGAGATCAACACCTGCATCGCCTGCAACCAGGCCTGCCTCGACCACGTGTTCAAGAACCAGAAGGCCTCCTGCCTGGTCAACCCGCGGGCCTGCCGCGAGACCACGTTGGTCCTCGGCCCCACCAAGCGCGCGGCAACGGTCGCCGTCGTCGGCGCGGGCCCGGCGGGACTGTCCGCCGCGGTCTCGGCCGCAGAGCGCGGCTTCACGGTCACGCTCTTCGAGAAGTCCGACACCCTGGGCGGCCAGTTCCGCCTGGCCATGCAGGTTCCGGGCAAGGAGGAGTTCCGCGAGACGCTGCGCTACTACACCCGCCGCCTCGAGGTGCTCGGCGTCGACGTCCGCCTCGACACCCCGGCCACGGCGGCCGACCTCGCGTCGTACGACGAGGTCATCGTCGCCACCGGTGTCGCCGGCCGCGTGCCGGAGCTCGAGGGGATCGACCACGACAAGGTCGTGTCGTACGCCGACGTGCTGAGCGGCGCGGTCGTCCCCGGCAAGAGGGTGGCCGTGATGGGGGCCGGCGGGATCGGCGTGGACGTCAGCCACTTCCTGACCCACGACCCGAGCGACACCTTCGACGACTGGATGGCGCACTGGGGCGTCGGGGACCCGACGCTGCACCCGGGCGGCCTCACCGAGCGCAAGCCGCGCACCCCGATCCGCGAGGTCACGCTCCTACAGCGCAAGACCACGCCGATCGGGGTCGACCTCGGCAAGACCTCCGGCTGGGCGCACCGGGCCGTGCTCAAGCAGTCCGGGGTCGTCCAGGTCAGCGGCGTGAGCTACGTCAAGGTCGACGACGACGGGCTGCACATCACCGTCGACGGGGAGCCGCGGGTGCTCGACGTCGACCACGTGGTGCTCTGCGCCGGCCAGGAGTCGGTCCGTTACGTCTACGACGAGGTGCTGCTCAGGGCCGGCTCCGGCGACCGCCGCGCCCACCTGATCGGCGGCGCCGACGTGGCCGCCGAGCTGGACGCCAAGCGCGCCATCGAGCAGGGCACCCGCGTCGTCGCCGCCCTGTGAGCGGCACCAGAGGACCGGTGGTCGGCACCTCAGGCTGAGGCAGGAGGACCGCCGGCGCTCCTAGCGTCGCGGCATGACGATTCTCCTCTCGGATCCACGGGTCACCGCGATCCCCACGCTCGACCGGCCGGAGCCGCTGGTGCGGCTCGACGCCTCCTTCGGACCGGCACGCGCCCCGGTCCGGGCCGGCCTCGCGACGCGACTGGCGCGCGCCGCGGCCGAGCTGCCGCCCGGGATCCGGCTCCGGGTGGTCGAGGGGCACCGCAGCGCGGCCGACCAGCAGGCCATCGTGACGTCGTACGCCGCGCAGCTGCGCCGCACCCACCCGGACGCCAGCGACCTCGAGCTGATGGGACTCACCAGCCGGTACGTCGCGCCGCTCGCGGTCGCCCCGCACGTGGCGGGCGCGGCTGTCGACCTGACCCTGGTCGACGTCTGCGGCGAGGAGCTGGACCTCGGCACCCCGATCGATGCCACACCGGAGCAGAGCGACGGGGCCTGCTACTTCGCGGCCGACGGCATCGGCCCGGACGCCCGTGCGCACCGGAGCCTGTTGGCCCGGGTGCTCGGGGGCGCGGGGCTGGTCAACTACCCGACCGAGTGGTGGCACTGGAGCTACGGCGACCGCTACTGGGCGCTGGTCACCGGCGCAGGAGTCGCCCTCTACGGTCCCGCCGACCTCGCCGAGGTGGCGGCGTGAGCGCCCGCGACCTCGCCCCCGTGGCCCACCACGGGCAGGGTCCGCGGCTCGCGGTGGACCTGGCCGCCGTCGGCGCGAACACCCGCCTGTTCGCCGCCCGCACCGACGCCGCGGTGATGGCGGTCGTCAAGGCCGACGGCTTCGGCCACGGCGCCGTCGACGTCGCCCGCACCGCCCTAGCCAACGGCGCCACCTCCCTCGGCGTGACGAGCATCGAGGAGGCGCTGCCGCTCCGGGCGGCCGGGCTGCGCGCGCCGATCCTCAGCTGGCTCAACCCCGTCGACGCCGACCACGGCGCGGCCGTTGCGACCGGCATCGACCTGGGGGTCCCCGACCGGGCGCACCTCGAGGCGGTCGCCGCCGTCGGCGGTGCCGTCGGGGGTGCCGCCCGGATCCACCTGCACCTCGACACCGGAATGGCCCGCGACGGCGCCGCGCCCTCGACCTGGCCCGATCTGTGCCGGGCGGCCCGGGCCGCCGAGCGGCAGGGTCGGGTCCGGGTGGTCGGGATGATGGGCCACCTGGGCTGCGCCGACGACCCGGCCGACCCGTGCAACGCCACCGGACGCACCCGCTTCGCCTGGGGTCTCGAAATCGCCCGCGCCGCCGGGCTCCGCCCCGGGGTGCGGCACCTGGCCGCGACCGCCGCCACCCTCACCGATCCCCGCAGCCACCACACGATGGTCCGGATCGGGGCCGGACTCGTGGGCATCGACCCGTCCGGCACGACGGCGCTGCACCCGGCGCTGACCCTCACCGCGCCGGTCGTCACCGTGCGCCGCGTCCGTGCCGGGACGCCGGTCGGCTACTCGCACAGCTGGACCTCGCCCGCCACGAGCCACCTCGGTCTGGTCCCGCTGGGCTACGCCGACGGGCTGCCTCGAGCCGCCTCCGGGCGCGCGGAGGTGCACGTCCGTGGGCGTCGGCGGCCGGTCGTGGGCCGGATCTCGATGGACCAGATCGTGGTCGACCTCGGTGCCGAGGTCCCGCTCGGGGAGAGCGTGACCGTCTTCGGGCCGGGTGCTGCCGGCGAGCCCACGGTGGCCGAGTGGGCCGCGTGGGCGGGCACGATCGAGCACGAGATCGTGACCGGCATCGGCCACCGCGTGCCGCGCGAGCTGCGCGCGGCGACCCTGCGGAGCCTGCCGTGACCGCCCGGCTGCGAATTGCGGTGGTGGGCGGCGGCCAGAGCTGCGAGCACGAGGTGTCGCTGGCCTCAGCCGCCTCCGTCGCCGCCGCGCTCGACCCCGCGTCGTACGACGTGGTCAGCCTGCGGATCGACCGCAACGGCACCTGGCGCGACGCGGGCGGCCGGCCGATCGGCCTGGTCGGCGCCCTGCACGTGTTGCGCTCCTGCGCCGTGCTGCTCCCGATCGTGCACGGACCGCGCGGCGAGGACGGCACGCTCGCCGCCCTGTGCGAGCTCGCCGGCCTGCCCTACGTCGGCTCCGGAGTCGGCGCGGGGTGCCCTGGCGATGGACAAGTGGGCCACGAAGCTCGTGGCGGACGCCCTGGGGGTCGCCACCGCGCCGGCGACCCTGGTGACGCCGGCGAGTGCGCGCACGCTGCGCTTCACCCATCCGGTCGTGGTGAAACCGGTCGCCGCCGGCTCCAGCCACGGCGTCGGCCTGGTCCGGACCGCGGCCCAGCTGGGGCCCGCCCTCGACGCCGCGTTCGCCCTGGACGACCGGGTGCTGATCGAGGACCTGGTCCGTGGTCGCGAGATCGACGTCGCCGTCCTCGGCCGCCCGGACGGCAGTCGCCTGGTCGCGCCGGCGCTCGAGACCGTCGTCGACGGGCTCTTCGACCACGCCACGAAGTACGACGGGTCCGCGGACTTCCGGCTGCCGGCCCGGCTCACCGACGTCGAGCGCAAGGAGCTCGAGCAGGCTGCCCTCGACGTCTACGACGCGCTCGGCTGCGCCGGGGTGGCCCGGATCGACTTCTTCGTGACCGAAGCGGGTCCGGTGCTCAACGAGGTCAACACGATGCCCGGGTTCACCGCCCGGTCCCAGGTGCCCCTGATGTTCGCCGCTGCGGGGATCGCCTACCCCGACCTGCTCGACCTGCTCGTGCGCGACGCGCTGGTGACGCCGCGGTGAGTGGGCTCGACCCGACCGTACTCCGGCGGATCGACGGGATCGACGCCCTGCGCGGCATCGCGATCGGGCTGGTGCTGCTGCGCCACGGGCTGCCGGTCCCCTTCGCGGGTGCCGGCGTCGTCGGGGTGGTGATGTTCTTCGCCCTCAGCGGCTACCTGATCACCGGGCTGCTGCTCACCGAGCTCGAGGAGACCGGCCGGCTCGACCTGCGTCGCTTCTATGCGCGCCGCGCCCGACGGCTCGTCCCCGCGCTGCTGGCCCTCGTGACCGGGGTCGTGGCGGTGACCCTGCTGCTCGACCCGATCGGTGACCGTAACCGGCTCGCCAAGATCGTCGTCGTGGCGCTGACCTGGACCGGCGACCTGCCCTTCGGCCACGCCAGTGACGCCACCTTCCACCTGTGGACACTCGCCACGGAGGAACAGTTCTATCTGCTCTGGCCGGCCCTGCTCGCGCTCGGGTTCGCCCGCCGCCGGGTCGGCGGCCTGCTGCTGGTGGCCGCCGCCGTCTGCGTGCTGGCCTGCCTGGCGACCCTCGCGTCGCTCCGCGGTGCCCCCGACCTGGCCTACGCCCTGCCCACCTCGTGGGCGGTCTGCTTCGTGATCGGCGCCGCCGCGCGCGTCCACCAGCACCGGCTCGTCGTACCAGCCCGCGCGCCGAGCGCGGCACTCGCCGCCCTGGGCCTGTTGAGCGTGATTCCATTGCGGGGACACGCCCTCACCTACCTGGCAGGAGGCCCCGCCATCGCCGTGCTCACTGTGGTGCTCCTGCTCGCCTGGCGCACCTGGTCGGACGTGACCGCTCCCGGGCTGCGGGCGCTCGTGTGGCTCGGCACCGTGTCGTACGGCGCGTACCTGTGGAACTACCCCCTCACGATCTGGCTGCGCCCGCACCTCGACCACGCCCCCGGGCTGGTGGCCGCCGCGCTCACCCTGGTGGCGGCGGCCCTGAGCTGGCGGCTCGTCGAGCGGCCCCGTCAGCTGCGCTCCCGACAGGCGGTGCCCGCATGACCCCGGACTGGCGGCAGTGGGTGCCCGATGCCGCGGCGGGGGCCGCAATCCTGTTCCTCGGGCTGGTGGAGGCGTTCACCACCGGCTCCTCCTACGACGACAACCGGATGCCGCTGGTCCTGGTGGCCCTCACGATCGCCGTCGCCGTCGGCCTGAGCCGCCACCTGCCCGGGGCCGCGCTCGCGCTGATCTGGGCAACGGGGACGGTCCAGCTGCTCAGCGGGACCCAGGTTCTCCTCATCGAGTTCGCGGTGGCGTTCGTCGCCTTCGGCACCGCCCGTTGGGGCAGCACGGCGGTGCTGTGGCTCAGCGGGCTGTCCATCCCGGCCGCCGCGGTGGTCGGCGTCGCCTTCATGACGTTCGACGCCGCGCTCCCTCTTCTCGGCGGCCTCAGCAACCGCAACCTCCTCGACCTGGCCTACCGCTTCACCGGGACGTGGCAGATCGGTGCGGCCGTCTTCGGCATGTTCGCCCTCGGTGCGCCCTGGCTGGCCGGGCTCGCGGTGCGGCTCGGCGCCCGGGCGCAGGCCTCGAAGGTCTCCCAGACCGCCGCCGAGGAGGACGCTGAGCGCGCCGCCCGCGAGGCCGACCAGGCGCGCGAGATCGCGCGACTCCGCGAGGACCAGACCCGGCTGGCCCGCGACGTGCACGACGTCGTGGGGCACTCGCTGGCGGTGATCCTGGCGCAGGCGGAGTCCGCGCAGTTCCTGGCCGACGCCGACACCGAGAAGCTCAAGACGACGATGGCGACGATCGCCACATCAGCCAGGGCGTCGCTGCAGGACGTGCGCCAGGTGCTGACGACGACTGCGGGCCCGGCGGTTCGCCAGGGCGGGCTGGACGCCCTCGTCGACGGGGTCCGGGCCAGTGGCCACGAGGTCGTCTCCACCGAGGTCGGGTCCCCGCAGCCGCTGCCGCCCGAGCTCGACGTGGTCGCCTTCCGCGTGCTCCAGGAGATGCTGACCAACGCCATCAAGCACGGCCGTCGCGACACCCCGGTCCAGGTGGAGCGGCACTGGGAGGGCGAGCTGCGGATCGAGGTCCGCAACGCGATCGACACGGCGGCGGGCGACGAGCTGACCCAGCCGATCCGCGCCCGGCCCCCGGAGCCGGGCGGTCAGGGCCTCGACGGCATGCGCCGCCGGCTGGAGTCGGTCGGCGGCCGGCTCGACGTACGCCGTCGCGACGAGGCCGTCGGACCCACGTTCACGGCGACCGCCTGGGTCCCGGTGCGCGCGGTGGTCCCTCCGGCAACACCTCTGGTGACCCCGTGACGCAACCGATCCGGGTGCTGCTCGTCGACGACCAGGAGCTCTTCCGCGCCGGTGTCTCGGTCATCATCGACGCCCAGGACGAGATGGTCGTCGTGGGCTCCGCGGGCGACGGCCTGGAGGCGGTGCGGCTGGTCGACGAGCTCGCCCCCGACGTGGTCCTGATGGACATCCGGATGCCCGAGATGGACGGCGTCGAGGCGACCCGGCAGCTGTTCCTGCCCGAGCGGGTGGCCCGACGTGAGCGGCCGCTGCGCGTGGTGGTGCTGACGACCTTCAACCTCGACGACCGGGCCGCCACCGCGATCCGGTACGGCGCCAGCGGCTTCCTGCTCAAGGACACGACGCCCGTGCTGCTGCGCGACGCGATCCGCACCGTGCACGCCGGCAACGCGGTGCTCGCCCCCGAGGACCTCACCAGCCTGCTCAACGGCCAGTTCCGCACCCGCACGCCGCCGCCCACGTCGTACCTCTCCCTGACCGAGCGGGAGCGGGAGGTGTTCGCCGGGGTGGCCAGCGGGCTGTCCAACACCGAGATCGCAGCGCAGGTCTTCGCGAGCGAGTCGACGGTGAAGACCCATGTCGGCGCCATCCTGCGCAAGCTCACCCTGCGCGACCGGGTCCAGATCGTCGTCTTCGCGCACGAGCACGGGGTGACCGGGTCCGGGTGAGGTCGACTAGGTTCGGACCGTGATCGTGGACCTGAGCGACGACGAAGCCCGCGCTGCCCTGCCGCTCAAGTGGGGCGCGGTCGAGCCGGGGGTCGTGCCCGGCTGGGTGGCCGAGATGGACTACGCCCTCGCCCCGCCGATCGTCGAGGCCGTCACCGCAGCCGTGCGCCGCGGGACCGCCGGCTACCCGCCGTTCGGCGACGGCGGCGTGGGCGCGGCGTTCGCGGCGTACGCCGAACGGCACTGGTCCTGGACACCGCCGGCCGAGGCGACCGTGGTGGCCGGCGACGTGATCGCCGGAGTCCGGATCGCCCTGGAGGTGCTCTGCCCCCCGGGACCCGTGGTGGTGCCGCTCCCCTGTTACCCGCCGTTCCGCGCCGTCGTCGAGATTGCTGGCCGCACGATCGTCCCCGTCGAGCTCGATCCCGATGCCGCCGACTCCGCGCTCGACCTCGGCGCGGTCGAGGACGCCTTCCTGGCCGGCGCCCGCACGCTGCTGCTCTGCAACCCGCACAACCCCCTCGGCCGGGTCTCCTCGCGCGCCGAGCTCGAGGCGCTGGCTGCGCTCGCGGGGCGCTACGAAGCCCGGGTGGTCGCCGACGAGATCCATGGACCCCTGGTCCTGCCGGGAGCGACGTTCACGCCGTACCTCTCCGTCGACCCGCGCGGGATCCTCGTCACGAGCCCGTCCAAGACTTTCAACACCGCCGGCCTGCACACCGCACAGGTCATCACGCTCGACCGCGACGAGCAGGCCCTGCTGCGCGGCGTCCCGCTGCCGCAGAACCACGCCTACTCGCCGCTCGGGATGATCGCCGCCGTCGTCGCCTGGACCGACTGCGACGACTGGCTGGCCGCCCTGGTCGCCCGACTCGATGACCAACGCACCCTGCTCGGCGAGCTCCTCGCCACCCACCTGCCCGAGGCACGGATGCGGCCGCTCGAGGCGACCTACCTGCCGTGGCTCGACCTGCGCGCCTACGGCCACGACGACCCCGCGAGGCTCGGACTCGCGCACGGGGTGCGGGTGGCACCCGGCGAGGACTACCAGCCCGGACTGCCCGGACACGTGCGGCTCAACATCGCCACGGACGCGGACCGGCTCGAACGCACCATCACCCGGGTCGCTGCCGCGCTGGCCTGAGCACCCGCCGATTTCGAGCCGTTCCACTCCAGCGGCGATCGTCCTAGCATCGACCCATGGTGCTGCTGGAACGCGACGAGCAGCTGCGGGCCGCGAGCGGCTACCTGGCCGAGGCCGCCGCGGGTCACGGTCGGTTGGCCTACGTCGCCGGCGAGGCCGGCATCGGCAAGACCACCTTCCTAGAACGGATCATCGCGGACTCCCCTGCTCGGGTTGCAGTCGGGTGGTGTGACGGATCGGCCACCCCGCCGCCGTTGGGGCCCCTGGTCGACATGCTGCCCGCGCTGCCGACGGACCTCTGGCCCCCCGGCGCGTCACGCCAGGAGGTGTTCACCTGGCTCCTCGCCACCTTGCGCGACGGCGCGCCGTACCTGCTGGTCGTCGAGGACGCACACTGGGCCGACGAGGCGACGCTCGACCTGCTCCGGCACCTGGCCCGGCGGATCCACGGGTGCCACGCGCTGCTGATGGTCAGCTACCGACCCGAGGAGTCCTCGCCGGGGAACGGTCTGCGCGTCCTGCTCGGAGACACTGCCTCCGCCATCGGGACCAGGCGCATCGACCTGCCACCGCTGACGCCGGCTGCCGTGGCGACGCTGACGGCCGCTCACGCCGGGGAAGTGCCGGGCACCGGCGCCGAGGAGCTGCACCGCATCACCGGCGGCAACCCGTTCTTCGTCACCGAGGCCCTGTCGGCCGGCACCTCGCAGCTCCCCCAGACCGTGCGGGACGCCGTCCTGGCCCGGGTCTCCCGGTTGGACGAGGCCGGGCAGCGGGCACTCGAGCTCGTGGCCGTTGCCGGCGCCCGCATGGAGGCCGACCTGCTGGCTGAGCTGCTGAGCCCCGGACTGACGGTGGTCGACGAGGCGTTCGCGCGCGGGTTGCTGCGTCAGAGCGGGCGCGACGTCCTCTTCCGTCATGAGCTGGCCCGTCGGGCGGTCCTGGCGGAGATCCCGGCCGGGCGCGGGGTCCACCTCCACCGGCGTCTGCTCGCGGCGCTGCGGACCCGTGACGCCGACGCCGCCCGACTCGCACACCACGCCGAAGCAGCGGGCGACGCCGACGCCGTCCTGGCCCACGCCCCCGTCGCCGCCGCCCGGGCCGCCGCACTCGGGGCGCACCAGGAAGCGGTTCGGCAGTACCGCCGGGCGCTGCAGCACGCCGAGCGACAGGCGCCGCCCGACCGTGCCGAGCTGCTGTGGGGACTGGGCTACGAGTGCTACCTGACGGGCCGGATCGACGCCGCCATCGAGGCCATCGAGGGTGCCCGCGAGATCTGGGAGCAGGTGGGCGACTCGGTGCGGGTCGGCGACGCCTGGCGCTGCCAGTCCCGACTGCACTGGTTCGCCGGCCGCAACGACGCGGCGCGTGCGCACGCCGACCGCGCCGTCGACCTGCTCGACGGCTCCGACACCGTGGAGCAGGGCCTGGCGCTCAGCCACCGCGCGGGCCTGCACATGCTCGCCTCCGACCTGGCCGGCACGCGGGCCTGGGGACAGCGCACGCTCGAGGTGCTCGAGCGGCTCCCCGACGGCGTGGGTCGTGAGGAGGTTCGCGCGCACGCCCTCAACAACCTCGGCACCATGGAGATCGTGGCGGGAGACGTCGCCCAGGGTCAGCAGATGCTCGCCGAGTCACTGGGCACGGCGAGGGAGCACAACCTGCAGGAGCACGCCGCCCGCGCCTACTGCAACCTGGCCTCCAGCGCGGTCGCCCAACGCCGGTACGACGAGGCCACGCGGTTCCTCGACGAGGGCATCGACTACTGCAGCGAGCGTGACCTCGACTCGTGGACCTACTACCTCTTGGCGTGCCGGTCCCGCATGCACCTCGACCGCGGGCACCTGCACGACGCGCGGACCGACGCCGACGCCGTGCTGGCCCGTCCCGATCGGGACGCTGTCGGCAGCCTGGAGCCGACCCTGGTGCTCGGCCAGCTGGAGACCCGCGCGGGCGACCCGCGGGGCCTTGATCGGCTCGAGCAGGCAGCGGTTCTCGCCGACGGCATGCAGGAGACCCAACGGATCGCGCCCACCACCCATGCGCGCTGCGAGGCGGCCTGGATCGTCGGTGACGACGAGGTTGCCGAGGCGCTCGCCCTGGCCGCCTGGCCGCTGGTGGGGACCGCCGACTGCGTCTGGAACTCGGGGATGGTCGCCACCTGGCTGCCCGCCGACACCGCGGTCGACCGGCGGCTGGCCACGCCGTACGCCGCGGAGCGGGCCGGTCGCTGGGCCGAGGCCGCGCAGTGGTGGGAGAGCGTCGGCTGTGCCTTCGACCAGGGTCTCGCCCTGGCCCGCAGCGGTGAGCCCGACCTGCTGGCCGAGGCCGTCCGGATCTTCGACCGTCACGGAGCCTCGGCCGCCGCGGCCCGGGCGCGAGCGATGCTGCGGTCCGCGGGGGTGGTCGCCCCACGAAACCTGCGGGCCAACCGCCACCCAGCCGGCCTGACCGCTCGGGAGGAGGAGGTGCTCGCCCTGGTGGCACAGGGCCTGACCGACGGCGCGATCGCTGCGCGCCTCGTGATCTCGCGTCGCACGGCCGAGCACCACGTGGCGGCGATCCTGGCCAAGCTCGGAGCCCACAGTCGGCGAGAGCTCGTCGAACCGGGTGGGCTGGCCCCCACATCTGGGTAGTCGCTACCGATGAGCGCGGGCGGTCCGGCGGCGTAGACCTGAGGGGTCAGACAAACCCACGAAAGGAACCCCCATGCCTCTCTTCATGGACGTGCACTCACTCGGCGACGGCGTCACGATCGACGACGTGGCCAAGGCTCACCAGGCCGACCTGGCCATCCAGGACGGCCACGGTGTGAACTACCTTCGCTACTGGGTCGACGAGGGCAAGGGCCAGATCTTCTGCCTGGTCGAGGCCCCCGACGCCGACGCCGCCAACACGGTGCACCGGGAGGCGCACGGCCTGGTTGCCGACGCGATCTTCCAGGTGCAGGAGGGCGCCTGAGCCCCGGCTAGTCGTGCTTCGTCTGGGACGCGATGACCTCGGCGTACCAGTCGAACGACTTCTTGGGCGTCCGCTTCTGGGTCTCGAAGTCGACGTGGACCAGGCCGAAACGCATCGTGTAGCCCTTGGCCCACTCGAAGTTGTCCATCAGCGACCATGCGTAGTAGCCGCGGATGTCGACCCCGCGCTTGATCGCCGTGGCGACCGCCCAGAGGTGGGCGTCGAAGAAGTCGATCCGGCGCTGGTCGTCGACGACTCCGTCCGGGTCCGGGCCGTCGTTGTAGGCGCAGCCGTTCTCGGTGATCATGATCGGCGGCAGCGCGTTGCGGTAGCGGGCCCGGAACATGATCAGGAACTCGCGCAACGCGTCGGGCACGACCGGCAGCCCGAAGTCGGTGGTGGGGTAGCCGAGCAGCTCGCGCAGCGCGAACGGCATCGGCGCGTCGTCGCTGGCGGCACCGACCTTCATCGGGCTGTAGTAGTTGACGCCGTAGAAGTCGAGCGGCTGACGGATCATCGCCAGATCGCCGTCCAGCACCACCCCTTCCAGCAGCGGCGCGAGATCGGCGGGATACCTGCCGTGCAGCATCGGCTCGACGAACAGGCCGTTCCACAGTGCGTCGAAGAGCTTCGAGGCGCCCACGTCCGCCTCGTCGTCGCTGGCCGGCCAGATCGGGGCGTGGTTGTTGGCGCAGCCGACGCTGGTGGCCCCGGCGGCGCGCAGCGCCACCACGGCCCGCCCGTGCGCGACGAGCAGGTGGTGGCCGACCGGCAGGCTGTCGAACATCAGGGCCTTGCCGGGTGCGTGCATCCCGTTGCCGTAGCCGAGCATGGTGACCACGTTGGGCTCGTTGACGGGGATCCAGTGCTCGACCCGGTCGGCGTACCGCTCCCCCACGATCGCGGCGAACTCCGCGAACCGGTCGATCGTCGCGCGGTTGAGCCAGCCGCCGTCGTCCTCGAGGGCCTGGGGCAGGTCCCAGTGGTAGAGCGTGACCATCGGCTTGATGCCGGACTCGAGCAGGCCGTCGATCAGCCGGTCGTAGAAGGCCAACCCCTTCTCGTTCGCCGGACCCGACCCGGTCGGCTGGATGCGCGGCCACGACAGCGAGAGCCGGTACCCCTCGGCGCCGAGCTGCTTCATCAGCGCGATGTCCTCGGGGAAACGGTGGAAGTGGTCGCAGGCGACGGCGCCGCTCGACCCGTCCTCGATCCGGCCGGGCTGGGCCGCGAAGGTGTCCCAGATGCTCGGCCCCTTGCCGTCCTCCGTCGCCGCTCCCTCGATCTGGTACGACGCGGTGCTGGTGCCGAAGCGGAAACCGGGGGGCAGCTGTGGGAGCACGGCACAATCATGCCTGTGACTGTCGAAATCCGCCGGGGTTCCCGCGGCAATGTGTCCCGGGAGCGTGGTCGGCGCACCCGGCACGCCTTCTCCTTCGGCGAGCACTACGACCCGGAGAATGTCGCGTTCGGACCGATGGTCTGCCACGACGACCATTTGCTGAGCAGCGGCCAGGGGTTCCCCGACCACCCTCACGCGAACCTCGAGATCGTCACCTGGGTGCTGACCGGGGCGCTGGTCCACGCCGACTCCCACGGCCACGAGGGGGCCGTGCTGCCCGGCACGGTCCAGGTGCTGTCGGCCGGCTCCGGGGTCGTCCACGCGGAGCTCGCCTACGACAGGTCCGGCCCCGCGCGGTTCGTCCAGGTGTGGCTGACGCCCGACGAGATCGGAACCACCCCGTCGTACGCCACCGTGCCGGTGACCCTGCCCGACGGCGAGCTGGTCGTCGTGGCCTCGGGCAGCGACCCGGCCGCACCCGTGCGCCTGGGGACGGCGGCGGCCACGTTCCTGGCGGTGCGGCTGCCGGCGGGGCGGACCATCACGCTGCCCGAGGTGCGGCTGCAGCACGTCTACGTCGCCAGCGGAGCGCTGGTCCGTTCGTCGCTGGCCGAGCCGCTGGCCGAGGGCGACTCGTTCCGGATCACCGACCGGCCCGGCCTCGAGCTCACCGCGGCGGTCCCGACCGAGCTGCTGATCTGGACCTTCACCACCGGCTGACCCCTCAGCAGATGATTGACAGCGCTCCCGCTCGCAGCTCGATGACCGCCGGGGCTGCGGCGAGTCCGGGGAGCACTCCGAGAGGCTCGCCGTCGCCACCGACCGGGATCGGGACCCGGGCGGCACCCCGGATCTCGACCCGACGACCGGTCAGGACGCTCACCTCGGGACGGCTCACGTGGGCACCGTCGTAGACCGTCGGCAGGGAGCGCATCAGCGCCAGCCGGGAGGCGGCCTCGATCACGACCACGTCGAGGAGTCCGTCGTCCAGAGACGCGGCGGGCGCGATCTTCATCCCCTGGCCGTAGTAGGCGGAGTTGGCAACCACGACAGTGGCGGCGGAGTACTCCTGCTCGACACCGTCGACGGCCACCCGGTAGCGACCGGGGCGGTACGTGGCGAGCGAGCGCAGGGCGGCGTACGGGTACTGCAGTCTGCGGGGCAGCCAGTGCGCGGTGTCCACGATCTCGGAGGCGCGCGCGTCGACCCCGGAGTAGACCGAGCCGGCGACCAGACGCTCGGCGCCGTCGAGGGCGGCCAGACCGCTCAGGGCCAGCAGGTCCACCCGGCGCACGTCGCCCGCGAGGAACAGGCGCGCCTGGCCGACCGGGTTCTCGGGCAGGCCGAGCATCCGGGCGAAGTCGTTGCCGCGCCCGGCGGGCAGCACCGCGAGCGTCCCGCCCCGGGTGGCCACGGCGCCGGCGAGCGAGGAGAGCATTCCGTCGCCGCCGACGGAGACCACCACGTGCCCGCGGGCGACGGCCGCCGCCGCGAGGTCGTCCATAGCGCGAGGTCCGGGCGAGTAGGTCACGTCGACGGTGGCGCCGGCGTCGCGGAGCAGCCGGGCAACCGGCACGACCGCCTCCGGCGCGGCGCCCCCACCGGAGGCCGGGTTGACCAGGAAGGTGAAAGCGCCGGGGGCGGGAGTCGACGCCGGGACGGCGCTCACGGGATCAGCACCCCCGGGTTGAGGATGCCGGTCGGGTCGAGGTCGGCCTTGACCGCGCGCAGGATCGAGACCCCGACGGGGCCGATCTCGCGGGCCAGCCACGGCTTGTGGTCGGTGCCGACCGCGTGGTGGTGGGTGATCGTGGCGCCGGCCGCGATGATCGCGTCGCTGGCCGCGGCCTTGGCCTCCAGCCACTGGGCGACCGGGTCGTCGCCCTCCTTGGTCGCCACGGTGAAGTAGAGCGAGCAGCCGGTCTCGTAGACGTGCGAGATGTGGCAGAGCACCATGGTCGGGTCGCCCAGGGTGGTCTCGAGCGCCGACTTCACGTCGGCGTACAGCCGGTCGGCATTGGACCAGAAGGTGGCGGTCTCAAGAGTCTCGACCAGGACGCCGACGTCGAGCAGCGCGTCGCGGAGGTACGGCGCGTGGAAGCGGCCCTGCGCCCAGGAGGCGCCCGGCTCCTCACCGAGGGAAGTGCCGCCGAGACCGGTCAGCACCGCGGTCACGGCAGCCCGCTTGGCGTCGACGGCCGCGGGCTCGCCCTCGTAGCCGGTGATCATCATGGTGCCGCCGGCGTTGGCGCCGCCGATCTCGTCGGGGCGGGCCAGGTTGATCGCGGTCTCCGACTCGTCGGAGAGCCGGATGACGGTGGGCAGCAGGCCGGACTGCGCCAGGGTCCGCATCGCGGCGGCGCCGTCCACGAACGAGGGCCAGCGCCAACCCTCGTAGACCTTGACGGCCGGCAGTGCCCGGACCCGGACGGTGACCGAGGTGATCACGCCGAAGGCGCCCTCGGAACCGAGGACCAGCTGGCGCAGGTCCGGGCCGGCGGCGTTTGCCGGGGCGGAGCCGAGGCTCAGATCACCCTGCGGGGTGGCGACGGTGAGGCCCACGACGAGGGCGTCGAAGCGGCCGTAGCCGGCGCTGGACTGACCACTGGAGCGGGTGGCGGCAAAGCCGCCGATGGTGGCGTACTCGAAGGACTGCGGGTAGTGGCCCAGCGTCAGCCCCTCCGCGGCCAGCAGTGCCTCGGCCTCCGGGCCGCGCAGGCCGGGCTCGAGGGTGGCGGTCATGGAGACGTGGTCGACGGCGAGGAGCTTCTTCATCCGGATCAGGTCGAGGCTGAGCAGGCCGGCATACCCCGCGCGGCGCGCGACCAGGCCGCCGGTGACCGACGTACCTCCTCCGAAGGGAACGACCGCGAGGTGGTGCTCGACCGCGAAGGCGAGGAGGGCCGCGACCTCGGCGTGGTCGGCGGGTCGGACCACGGCGTCAGGCGCGTCGGAGAGGTCGCCGACGCGCGCCTTGAGCAGGTCCGGGGTGGACTTGCCGCGGGTGCGCAGCCGCCGCGTCTCGTCGTCGGTGTGGACGTGGTCGGCCCCCAGGAGCTCGCGCAGACCGGCCAGCCGGGCGGCGTCGAGACCGGACGGCGGTAGCTCGACCGCGGTCACGGCGGGGCGCTCCTCGATGCCGAAGGCCATCTCGATCAGGCCGCGGGCGGCGTCGGGCAGGGGCGTCGCGGCGGCCGCGGCTCCCCAGCGTTGGGGGTGCATCTCCACGACGGTGCTCTTCTCATCCATGTGTTACAGTGTGACACATGACGTCACTTCGTCACAACAGTCAATCCGGATCGGTCGAGACGCCGCGCGACGGCTACCTCGACGCGGCCCGTGCCTGCATCCTCGACCTCGGCTGGCGGCGTACGACGCTCACCGAGGTCGCCCGCCGAGCGGGGGTCTCGCGGATGACGATCTACCGCGCCTGGGCCGACATGCCGCAGCTCCTCGGCGACCTGATGACCCGCGAGTGGGCTGGCGTGGTCGCCGCCACGGTCGCCGACGAGGACCCCGCTGCGCCGCTCGTCGACCGGCTGGTCGCCGACATCGTGGGCACCGTGCGTGCGCTGCGCGACAACGAGCTGTTCGTGCGGATCGTCGAGCTCGACCCTGAGCTGCTACTTCCCTACCTGCTCTCACGACGCGGCCGCTCGCAGGAGGCGATCCTGGCGATCACCGAGGCGCAGGTGCGCCAGGGGCAGGCCGAGGGATCGGTCCGGGCGGGCCACCCGGCCACGATGGCCCGCAGCATCGTCCTCGCCGCTCATGGCTTCGTGCTGTCTGCGCACACGATGGTCGGCGACCAGGTGGGCCTCGACGAGCTGGACCGAGAGCTGACCACCCTGCTCACCCGGGCCCTGCTGCCATGACACCCACGCTCATCACTCCGGGTCTCGTCGACGCCCCGGGACACGTCGATCTGGTCGTCATCGGCCTGGGCATCACCGGGGCGGGAGTCGCCCTGGACGCGGTCACCCGGGGGCTCACTGTCCTCGCGGTCGACGCCCACGACCTCGCCTTCGGCACCTCGCGGTGGTCCTCCAAGATGGTGCACGGCGGTCTGCGCTACCTCGCCAACGGTCAGGTCGGAGTCGCCCACGAGAGTGCGGTCGAGCGCGGCATCCTGATGGAGGTCACCGCCCCGCACCTGAGCCACGCGATGCCAATGCTGGTCCCGCTGAACTCCAGCGTCAGCCGCCTCCAGGGCGGCGTCACCCGCGCCGGGCTGTTCGCCGGGGACCTGCTTCGCCGCGGAGCCCACACCGCCGCAGAGACACTGCCCAAGCCTCGCCGCCTCTCCGCCACCGAGGCGCTCGCCCTGGCCCCCGGGTTGCGTCGTCCGGGCCTGCGCGGCGGCCTCCTGTCCTGGGACGGCCAGCTCGAGGACGACGCCCGGCTGGTCACCACGATCGCCCGCACCGCCGCGTCGTGCGGCGCCCACGTGCGCACGCACGCCCGCGTCCTGGCCGCCTCGGGCACGAGCGTCGAGCTGCGCGACGAGCTGAGCGGCGAGACGCGGACCGTGACCGCAGGGGCGGTCGTCAATGCGGCGGGCGTCTGGGCCGGCGACCTCGTCGAGGAGGTCACGCTCCGACCGAGCCGCGGGACCCACCTCGTGCTGCGCAGCGATACCCTGCCCGATCTCCAGGTCTCGGTCTTCGCTCCGGTCCCCGGCGAGAACAGCCGTTTCGTGCTGGTGCTGCCCCAGCCTGACGGCACCATCTACGTCGGACTCACCGACGAACCCACCGAGGGCGAGGTGCCCGACGTTCCCCAGCCGACCGAGCCGGAGATCGGCTTCCTCCTCGACGTCGTGTCGGCGGCCTTCGAGCGGCCGCTGCGCCGCGAGGACGTCATCGGCGCATTTGCGGGGTTGCGGCCCCTGATCGACACCGGCGACGGCGCCACCGCCGACCTTTCCCGCAAGCACGCCGTGCTCACCAGCCGGTCCGGCGTGGTGACGATCGTCGGCGGCAAGCTCACGACGTACCGCCGGATGGCGCAGGACGCGGTCGACGCCGCCGTGGCCGGCTCCGGGTTGACCGCCGGACCATGCCGCACCCGCACCCTGCCGATCGCGGGTGCCGCTCCCCGTCAGGAGCTCGCAATGCTCGAGCAGCCGGCTCGGCTGGTCCGTCGCTACGGCACCGACGCCGAGCTGGTCCTCGCCAATGCCCGCAGGGTGAGTGGACTCAGCGACGAGGAGCTGCTCGCCCCCATCGACCCGCGGGTGCCGGTCACCCTCGCCGAGCTGATCTTCGGCGTGACGCACGAGGGCGCCGCAGACGTCGACGACCTGTTGGACCGGCGCAGCCGGATCGGGCTGGTCCCCGAGGACCGCGAGCTCGCGCTTCCGGTCGCCCGACGCGCACTGGAGATCGCTGGAACCTGACTGTCCACCGATTGCAGTTCCTGCATTCCCCCCGGGACCTGGTGGTTGGGATCGTCAGTGATCGCCGGTTCACCGGTGATCACTGACGTTCCCAGCCGTTGCAACGCCCAGGAAGTTCAGGGATCGCCGGTGAACCGGCGATCCCACCACCACCCGGATCGCACCGGCCGAGCATCGTCCGCGACCGGGGACCTCGCCGATTCGGTTCCCACGAACCCCTGCCATGGGCCACCATCAGGGCATGGGAGGCCGGGGCTTGACGCATCGAGTCCTGCGCTGGGCCGGGTGCGGGGCGCTCGTGCCGCTCACGCTGTTGGTGGGCTGCTCGGAGGGGATCGACCAGGCTCACACGCTGCAGACCCGGCTGGTCGGCATCGACGGGGTGACGACGGCCGACGTCAGTGCCCCCTCGGTCGCCCGCGCCGCCGAGATCTCGCTCAGGTTCGACCCGTCGCTGACCGCGGCCGACGTCGGTCACCTGGTCAAGCAGGTCGCCCGGGCCGCTGCCAACGAGAACTACCCCAGCTACCGCCTCGGCCTCAGCCCCGCGGACGGGAGCAACGACACCCTGGTGGTCGACGACTCGTTCGCGGCGAGCCCCGTCGAGGCCGCGGTCGTGGCCAACTGGCTCGCCGTGGATGACGCCGTCCTGGGCACTGTCACCTACACCTTCGAGTCGAGCAACGAGACGATCACCGTCGACTCGGGCGCAGCCGCGGTCCACGACGTGACCGAGATCAGCCGCATCGGCTACGGGTCCTCCGACACCAGCTGGAGCATCGCCGCCCCCGGGAGCACCTTTGTCGTGACCGGTCGGGTCTCGTCGACCGACGTGCAGCTGTTCCAGCAGGTCCAGCGCAGTGTCGGCTCCTCCAGCCTCCCGGTGCCGTCGAGCTCGTGGCGCCTGGAACGTCGCGGCGACCTGGTGCGGCTGGACCTGCAGGTGGGCTTGCCCCGCGAGCCGGTAGCTCCGGCGGCCATCACCCGCGCGCGCTTCGGAGGCGACCTGCGTCACCTGGCCCGGGCCGCGTTGGACTCCGTCGCCGTGGCCGACCTGCCGATCTGGCTGGAGCTGCGGCACGCGGGAGCATCGGGCAACGACGTCTTCGGCTACTGGATCTCCGACCAGCGTCCGGTGCCGGGCCGCGACCGGCTCGGCCGAGGCTGGGACCGCTGGCTCGCCGCCGTCGCCGCCTCAGCCGGCCGGTAGCGCGACGTACGTCGTGTCGAGGTACTCCTCGATGCCCTCGAACCCACCCTCGCGCCCGAAGCCGCTGGACTTGACGCCACCGAACGGCGCGGCCGGGTTGGAGATCAGCCCGGTGTTCACGCCGACCATGCCGAACTCGAGGGCCTCGGCCAGCCGGATCGTGCGGGCCAGGTCGCGGGTGTAGATGTAGGAGGCGAGGCCGTACTCCGTGTCGTTGGCCCGGGCGACTGCCTCGTCCTCGGTGTCGAAGGTGGTGATCGGCGCCACCGGGCCGAAGACCTCCTCGACGTTGATCGCCGAGTCCGGCGGTACGTCGAGCAGCACCGTCGGCGGGTAGAACCAGCCGGGCCCGTCGGGAACGGTGCCTCCGCAGACGACCGTCGCCCCGTCGTGGATGGCGTCGGTGACCAGCTGGCTGACCGACTCGACTGCCTTCTCATCGATGAGCGGACCCACGTCGACGCCCGCGTCCTGACCGCGACCGAGGGTCAGCGCGCCCATCCGGCGACCCAGCTTCTCGGCGAACTCGGCAGCGACCGAGGTGTGCACGAGGAACCGGTTCGCGGCCGTGCAGGCCTCGCCCATGTTGCGCATCTTGGCCACCATCGCTCCGTCGACCGCGGCGTCGACGTCGGCGTCGGCGAAGACGAGGAACGGCGCGTTGCCCCCGAGCTCCATGCTGACCCGTTGGAGCTGGTCGGCCGACTGGCGCACCAGCACCTTGCCGATCCCAGTCGAGCCCGTGAAGCTGACCTTGCGGAGCCGGTCGTCGCCCTGGAGCGCCTCGCTGACGGCGCCGGCGCGAGTGGTGGGTACGACGTTCAGCACCCCGTCAGGGAGTCCGGCCTCGCTGAGCAGCGCGGCCAGGGCCAGCATCGTCAACGGCGTCTGCTGGGCGGGCTTCACGACCATCGTGCAACCGGCCGCGACCGCGGGGCCGATCTTGCGGGTCCCCATGGCCAGCGGGAAGTTCCACGGGGTGATGAACAGGCACGGCCCGACCGGCTTCTTGATCGTGAGCAGCCGGCTGCCTCCCGCCGGCGCCTGCATCCAGCGGCCGTGGATGCGGACCGCTTCCTCGGCGTACCAGCGGAAGAACTCGGCGCCGTAGGCGACCTCGCCCTTCGCCTCGCCGACCGTCTTGCCCATCTCCAGACTCATCAGCTGGGCGAACGCGTCGGCCCGCTCGGTGATCAGCTCGAAGGCACGGCGCAGGATCTCGCCCCGCTCACGAGGGGGGGTCCGGGCCCAGTCGGCCTGGGCCGCCACGGCGGCGTCGAGGGCGTCGACCGCATCCCCCACCGAGGCGTCCGAGACGGTCGTGATGACCGAACCGTCGGCCGGATCCTGGACCTCGAACCGGTCGTCGTTGTCGGCCTCGCGCCAGGTGCCGCCGATGAAGAGCCCACGGTGCTCGGGGCCGAGCAGATCAAGTGCGTTCATGGCCCCACTCTGCACCACGGATGGTTGCCGGAAACCCGGGACAGGCACCCGGATTTCGTGCGATTCTACGGTCGTCGGCTTCGGAGGGAGCACCTTGTCGTCGACGCTGAACCCCTTGCTGACCCCATGCAGCGAGGGGTTCACCCCTGTCGGCCCCCAGTCCCCCACGCTCGCGGGGCCACAGACCACGTCGTGCGGCGACCCAGCCCTGGCCGGGTCGCCACACGCGTGCTGGTGGGTGCCCACCATCTGCCCTTGCGCTCGGGCCGCGTCAGGAGTTGTCTCGTCCTCACGACCGGTAGACGACGAGGTGGCGAGATGGCGGAGAAGGGTGGCTCCCGGAGAGCATCGGGTCAGGATCTGGGGGCGAGCAGTCCAGACCGGATCCGCAACGTGGTGCTGGTCGGCCCCCACGGGTCGGGCAAGACCACCCTGGTCGAGACCCTGCTCGCCGCCTCGGGCGCCATCAGCCGGGCCGGGTCGGTGCGCGAGGGCACCACCGTCTGCGACTTCGAGGAGCCCGAGCGGACCCATGGGCGCTCAATCTCCCTCAGCGTGGCACCGCTGGTGCACGCCGGCGTCAAGGTGAACCTGGTCGACACCCCCGGCTACGCCGACTTCGTGGGCGAGCTGCGGGCCGGCCTTCGGGCCGCGGACTGCGCGCTGTTCGTGATCGCCGCGAACGAGGGGGTCGACGACGCGACCCACAAGCTCTGGCGGGAGTGCGCGGATGTGGCCATGCCGCGGGCCGTGGTCGTCACCAAGCTGGACCAGGCCAGGGCCGACTACGAGGGCGTACTGCGCCAGGCCCGGGCGGCGTTCGGCGACAAGGTGCTTCCCCTCTACGTTCCGGTCCGTGCCGGTGGAGCGTCCGACGGTGAGGTGGTCGCCCTCACCGGCCTGCTCGCCCCCGGCGGTCCGAGCACCGCCGGGGTCCGCAGTGAGCTGATCGAGGGCGTGATCGAGGAGTCCGAGAACGAGACCCTGATGGAGCGGTACGTCGCCGGCGAGGAGATCGACGAGGACGTCCTGACCCGCGACCTGGAACGGGCGGTCGCGCGCGCCACGTTGTTCCCGGTCGTACCCGTCTGCTCGGTGAGTGCGGTCGGCTGCACCGAGCTGCTCGACCTGGCCGTGCGCGGCTTCCCCTCGCCCGGGGAGCACCCGACCCCGGAGGTCTTCCTCCCGAGCGGGGCATCGGCCCCGGCGATCTCGGGCGATCCCGATGGCCCGCTCGTGGCCGAGGTCGTCCGGACCTCCAGCGACCCCTACGTCGGTCGCCTCAGCCTGGTCCGGGTCTTCTCCGGCACCCTCTCGCCCGACCAGCAGGTGCACGTCTCGGGACATGCCGGTGCCTTCCTCGGCCCCAGCGGCGCCACCACCGGCGCCCATGCCCCGGACCACGACGAGGACGAACGGATCGGTGCGCTGGCCCACACCTTTGGCAGGGTGCAGGTCCCCGCGACCCGGATCATTGCCGGGGACCTCGGCGCGATCGCGCGACTGGCGACCGCCGAGACGGGCGACACCCTCTCGTCGGTGCAGGCCCCCCGGGTGCTCCGCCCGTGGTCCCTGCCCGACCCGCTCTTCCCGGTCGCGATCGAGGCCCACAGCAAGGCCGACGAGGACAAGCTGTCGCACGCCCTGACCCGGCTCGGCGCCGAGGACCCGTCGCTGCGGGTCGAGAACAACCCCGACACCCACCAGCTGGTGCTGTGGTGCCTGGGCGAGACGCACGCCGAGGTGCTCCTCGAACGGCTCGACTCCCGCTTCGGCGTCCGCGTCGACGAGGTGCCCCTCGAGGTGTCGCTGCGCGAGACGTTCTCCGGTCCGGCGCGCGGCCACGGACGCCACGTCAAGCAGTCCGGGGGTCACGGGCAGTACGCCGTGTGCGACCTCACGGTCGAGCCGCTGGCCGAGGGCGCCGGTCTGGAGTTCATCGACAGGGTCGTGGGCGGCGCCGTGCCTCGTCAGTTCGTGCCCAGCGTCGAGAAGGGGGTTCGCGCCCAGATGGAACGCGGCGTCCGCAACGGCTACCCACTGGTCGACCTGCGCGTGACCCTCGTGGACGGCAAGGCACACAGCGTGGACTCCTCCGACATGGCCTTCCAGTCGGCGGGCGCCCTCGCCGTCCGCGAGGCCGCGGCGGCCACGGCGGTGACCCTGCTGGAGCCGTTCGACACCGTGCGCGTCGATGTGCCCGACGAACTGGTCGGGACCGTGCTGGCCGACCTGGCCGCCCGACGGGCCCGGGTGCTGGGCACCGACAAGGACGCTGAGGACCGGACCCGGGTGCTGGCCGAGGTGCCGCAAACCGAGCTCGTCCGCTACGCCGTCGACCTGCGCTCGACCACCCACGGCTCGGGCACCTTCACTCGCGAGTTCGCCCACTACGAGCCGATGCCCGAGGAGGCTTCCCGGGCGGTCCCGCCTCGTCGGAGGTGATGCCCGGCCCCGGTCAGCCGGCGGCGCGCAGGAACGCCTCGAGGATCGGACCTGCCGTCCCCGAGCCGGACTCCCCGAGGTCGACGAACACCGCCACCGCCAGGTCGCCCTGGGCGCCGATCATCCAGGCGTGGGTCAGCAGCTTGCCGTCCCGCTCGAACTCGGCGGTGCCGGTCTTGGCGAGAATCGGCGGCCCGGGCACGTCGGCCAGGAGCCGCCCGCTGCCCGAGGTCACCACCCCGTGCAGCATCGAGCGCAGGCGCCTCGCCTCGCCGCGGGTCAGCGCGGTCACGTCGGGTGCTGCGACGTCCACCGACGTGACGAGCTGGGGCACGACCACCGAGCCGTGCTGGATCGAGGCGAGGACGGTCGCCATCGCCATCGGCGAGGCGAGGATCTTGCCCTGCCCGATCATGTCGGCCGCGGCCTCGGTCTGGGAGGCGGCCGGCACGACGCTGCCGAAGTACGCCGGGAAGCCGGTGTCGTGGTCCACCCCCAGGCCCAGCGAGGCGGCCGCGTCGCCGAGGTCTCGGGCACCGAGCTTTGGCGCCTGGGAGATGAAGGCGGTGTTGCAGGAGTTCGCCAGGGCCGTCCGCAACGGGATCCGACCGATGCCGTCGGCCGGGTAGTCGGAGTAGTTGGTGAACCGCCGCCCGTCCACGGTGATCGAGGAGGTGCACGGCACGATCGAGGACGGGGTCAGCCCCGCACGCAGCAGGGCCAGGCTGCTGACGCTCTTGAAGGTCGAGCCGGGGGCCAGCTGACCGTAGGTCGCGGTGTTGTACCCGTTGTTCCCCGGGCCGTTGGCCGCCACCAGGATGGCCCCGGTCGAGGGCCGGATGGCGACCAGCGCGCTCGCCGGGCCGACGGAGGCGAGCAGCTGCTCGGCCGTCTCCTGCAGTCGCAGGTCGAGGGTGAGCTTCAGCGTCTTCCCGTCGACGGCGTCGGCGCGGAACAGCTCGCGCCGCTTGTTGTCCGAGCCCACCGCGTCGACGACCGACCCGGGTGTGCCACGCAGCTGCTCGTCGTAGCGCGCCTGCAGCCCGGACAGACCCGCCTCGTCGCCCACCCGATAGGTCTCGGGATGCTCCTTGATCATCTCCGCGGTGACCTCGCCGACGCTGCCGAGGATCGGCGCCGCGAACTCCCGGGTCGGGGCCAGCGGCAGCTCGGTCGAGACCGTCACCGCACCCTTGACGGCGTCGTAGCCACGCACCACGGCCAGGGGCACGTCGTCGCGGCGGTAGACGATCGCCTCGACGAACGCCTTGTCCCCGGCGGCCTCGACCCGCTTGACGTACGCTCCCGCGTCGATGCCGACCAGCTTCGCCAGCGACCGTGCCGAGGCACCCGCCCTGGCCGGAGGCACCTTCGAGCGGTCGATGCCGAACCGGACCACGGGGCGGTCGGTGACCAGGGGCTCGCCGTGCGCACCCAGCACCCGGCCGCGCCGCGCGCCGACGGAGGTGGCGTCGAGGTGCTCGCCCTCGACCAGACTCGGCTCCACGAGCGCGGGGTCCCAGGTCACCTGCCACTCCTGGTCGACGCGGGTCAGCTCCGCCTCGGTGTCGTAGTGCCACTCCTGGCCGGCGATCGACCAGCTCCAGCTCAGGGTCGCGCTCGCAGCGTCGCCCGCCGCGGTCACGTCGCCGGCGCTCACCGCCGGAGTCAGCTCGCCCAGCCCGGAGACCAGGTCGTCGTACGCCGTGGTCACGTCGACCGGGCTGTCGGCCGCGAAGGCCACACCGGTGAAGTCGCCCGAGCCCAGCGCCGTGGCGAGCCCGGCAGCGGCCGCGTCGGGATCGGGGCCGGTCACCCGGGCCACGGAGTCGCATCCCACGAGCGAGACGCCCCCCACCAAGATGGCCAGGAGGGCGGCCGGCACCATCCCGGAGGTCCGCGCAGCAACAGGTCCGGTCTTCCTCAGGTCAGCCCCCATGGCTCACTTCTATCAGCCGCCGCCCCCGAGCCGCCCGGCCGGGCGAGCTTCAGTGCCGGGCGACCCAGCGCTGGAGGTCGATGCCGGCGGCCAGGGCCGCGGACTGCGCGCGGCGGCTGGTCAGGTCGGGAGCGCGGATCGACTCGGGTCGGATCGAGGAGTCGGCGGCGGCGTACTCACGCTGCTGAGCCGCCAGGGACTCGCCCGACGCCAGCGCCGCTCGGCGGGTCGCTGCGGTGACCTTGAGCGCCGCACCGGTCAGCAGCGGGCTGACCAGCGGCGTGTAGCCCGAGGAGTGGCCGAGACGGTTCGGGTGGTAGCTCTCGCTGATCGGGTCGGAGAGCCCGTTGAGCCACTCCGGGTTGTCGCAGACGGCGTGGCCGGTGAACCGGCTGGTGGGGTTCGCGAAGGCGAAGCCCTTCGCCGACGCGGCGCTCGCGAGCTTGGAGTTGAGCAGGTCCGCGGTCGCGTTGAGCCGGGTCTCCTCGGCCGGAGAGAACCAGGTGAAGGCGTTGCAGTCCTCGCCCATGAAGATCCGCGGATAGCCGACGACGACCACCTTGGCGACGCTGGCCCGGCCGCGGATCGCGGCGTACAGCGTCGACAGCGCACCTGGCAGGGTGTTCTTGATGTAGGCCTGAGCGGTGTCGATGGCCCCGTTGCAGTTGCTCATCCAGCCCGGCTGGGCGCACTCGGTGAGGACGTCGGCGAAGCCCGCGTCGTTGCCACCGACCGAGATCGAGACGTACGACGTGGTCGCGCTCAGCGCGCTGAGCTGGGTGTTGGTGACGTCGGGGATCTTCGCCCCGGAGCAGGCGCGGAAGTTCAGGGCGTAGCCGCGGGCCGCCGCGATCAGGCTCGGGAAGGCGTAGGTCGAGCGCTGGCACGAGGTGCCGTCGTTGAGGTAACTGCGGGTCCCGACGCCCGAGGAGTAGGAGTCCCCCAGGGCGACGTACGACGGGGTGGCGGCGACGGCCGGAGCGGCACCCAGCAGCGGGACCGCGACCAGGGCGACGGCAGCGACGGCGAGCCGACCGGCCACGGAGAGCCCGGGCCTGGCGCGATCCGCGGAGCAACGCGCGGCGACATGGAACGGCACGAGCGACATGAGAGACCTCCGGAGCCGAGAACGAGGTCGCACGCCAGTGTGACCGCGATCACACTAGAAGATCGCGGTCACCCTGGGAAGGCCCGCTGGCCTACTTGTGACGCGGCTTGTGCGGGGCGCCCGAGGAGTCGGGGTCCGACGAGCCACCCTCGCGGGCGAGCTCGATCAGCTTGCCGGAGATGCGGGTGCCCGACAGCTTGCCCCAGGCGTCGCCCGGAAGGTCGGCGGGCAGCTCGACCAGCGAGTGGTCACCGCGGATGTCGATGTGGCCGAAGTCCTGGCGGCTCAACCCACCCTCGTTGGCGATCGCGCCCACGATCTGGCGGGGTTCGACCTTGTGCCGCTTGCCGACCGAGATGCGGTAGGTCGCCATGGGAACGTCGGTGCGGCCGCGCGGCTTGCGGGCCGGACGCTCGCCACGGTCCTTGAACTCCTTGCGGGGAGCCCGCGCGCCGCGGTCACCGGAGGAGTCTGAGTACTCGCGCTCCTGGCGCACCGGGCGCTCGGCCTTCGGGTCGAGCAGCAGGGGGGTGTCCCCCTCCATGACCACCGCGAGAGCAGCCGCGACATCGACCTCGGGCACGTCGTTCTCACGCACGTAGTGAGCGATGATGTCGCGGAACTTGTCGATCCGGGCGGTTTGGGTGAGCGCCTCGGTGATCCCCTCGTCGAAGCGGGCCAGCCGGGTTGTGTTGACGTCGTCGACCGAGGGCAGCTGCATCTGGGTCAGCGGCTGCCGGGTGGCCCTCTCGATCGCCTTGAGCAGGTAGCGCTCGCGCGGCGTGATGAAGGAGATCGCGTCGCCGCTGCGCCCGGCTCGGCCGGTGCGACCGATCCGGTGGACGTAGGACTCGGTGTCGGTGGGGATGTCGTAGTTGACGACGTGGCTGATCCGCTCGACGTCGAGGCCGCGGGCCGCGACCTCGGTGGCGACCAGGATGTCGAGCTTGCCCGACTTGAGCTGGTTGACGGTCCGCTCGCGCTGGACCTGGACCACGTCGCCGTTGATCGCCATGGCGGAGAAGCCGCGGGCGCGCAGCTTCTCGGCCAGGGTCTCGGTCTCGTTCTTGGTCCGGACGAAGACGATCATCCCCTCGAAGTTCTCGACCTCGAGGATCCGGGTGAGGGCGTCGACCTTCTGGGGGTAGGACACCATCAGGTAGCGCTGCGTGGTGTTGGCCGACGTCGTCGTCTTGTTCTTGACGGTGATCTCGGCCGGGTCGGTGAGGTACTTCTTGGAGATGCGGCGGATCTGGGCCGGCATCGTCGCGGAGAAGAGCGCGACGTTCTTGTCGTCCGGGGTGTCGGCCAGGATCGTCTCGACGTCGTCGGCGAACCCCATGTTGAGCATCTCGTCGGCCTCGTCGAGAACCAGGAAGCGCAACTCGGACAGGTCGAGGGTGCCCTTCTCCAGGTGGTCCATGATCCGGCCCGGGGTGCCCACGACGATGTGGACGCCGCGGCGCAGGGCGCTGAGCTGAACGCCGTACCCCTGCCCGCCGTAGACGGGGAGGACGTGGACGCCGCGCAGATGGGCGCCGTACTTCTCGAACGCCTCGCAGACCTGGAGCGCCAGCTCTCGCGTGGGTGCCAGGACGAGGGCCTGCGGCTTCTTCTGCTTGAGGTCGAGGCGCGAGAGGATCGGCAGCGCGAACGCGGCCGTCTTGCCGGTCCCGGTCTGGGCCAGACCCACGACGTCGCGACCCGCGAGCAGCGGCGGGATGGTGGCGGCCTGGATCGCGGACGGGGTCTCGTATCCGACGTCGCGCAACGCCTTGAGAACGGCGTCGTCGAGCCCGAGCTCGGCAAAGGTCGGGGTCGCTGCAGTGGTGCTGTCGGTCTCGTCGCTACTCATAGCCTATGACGGTAGTGGGTGGTGAGCCTCTGGTCCGATTCGTGGTCGCGGAGACGCTGCTCACCCAGGGCTCCCCCACGAGTCACTCCACGGTGACGGACTTGGCCAGGTTGCGGGGCTTGTCGATGTCGTGGCCGAGCTTCAATGCGGCGTGGTAGGCCAGCAGCTGCAGCGGAACCGTGAGCAGGATCGGGTCCAGCTCACGCTCGTTGCGGGGTACGTCGATGCGCAGCGCGGCCACGTCGCCGAGGTCGACGTCCGCGTGCGTGATGACCACGAGGGGACCCCGCCGGGCCGCGATCTCGTGCAGGGCGCCGACGTTGCGGTCGGTGAGCTCGTCGTGGGGGACCAGCGCCACGGTCGGTACGTCGGGGGAGATCAGCGCCAGCGGGCCGTGCTTGAGCTCGGAGGTCTGGTATGCCTCCGCATGCCGGTAGGAGATCTCCTTGAACTTCTGGGCACCCTCGCGGGCAACCGGGAAGCCGCGGACCCGGCCGACGAAGAAGAGGCTCTCGGCCTCGGCCAGCCCCGTGGCGATCGTGGCGAGCTCCTCCTCGCGGGCGAGGATCTCCTCGAGCTGCTCGGGCAACCGCTGGAGTCCGGCGATCAGCCGCTTGCCGTCGGCGACGGAGAGGTCACGCACCCGGCCCAGCTGCAGGGCGAGCAGCGCGAAGCCCAGGAACATGTTGGTGAGCGCCTTGGTCGACGCGACCGCGACCTCCGGGCCCGCGTGCAGGTAGATCCCGCCGTCACACTCGCGGGCGATGGCGCTGCCGACGACGTTGACCAGCCCGATCACCCGGCCGCCCTTGCGCCGGATCTCCTGCACCGCGAGCAGGGTGTCCAGGGTCTCGCCCGACTGGCTCACCGCGACGTACAGGGTGTCGGGCTCGATCACCGGGTTGCGGTAGCGGAACTCGCTGGCCGCCTCGGCGTCCGCCGGGATCCGGGCCAGCTCCTCGACCAGGGAGGCACCCATCTGCCCCACGTAGTACGCCGAGCCGCAGCCGAGGATCTTGACCCGCCGGATCGCCCGCGTCTCGCGGGCATCCATGTTCAGCCCACCGAGGTGCGCAGTGCCGAACCGCTCGTCGAGGCGGCCGCGGAGCACCCGCTCGGCCGCCGCCGGCTGCTCGAGCATCTCCTTGTGCATGAACGACGCGTGCTCGCCGGCGTCGTACGACGCGGGGTCGATGTCGAGGGTCGTGGCCGCCTTGTTGGTGCTCGTGAGGTCTTGGCGATAGGTGGTGAACCCGGTCGCGGTGAGGGTGGCGAGCTCGCCGTCGTCCAGGTGGGCGACCGTGGTGGTGTAGCGCACCAGCGCGGCGAGATCGGAGGCCACGTGCATCTCCTTGTCGCCGACGCCGATGATGAGCGGGCTGCCGTTGCGGGCGACCACGATGCGGTCCGGGAACTCCGTGTGCACGACGGCGATGCCATAGGTCCCCTCGATGGCCGCGAGGGCGTCGCGGACCTTGCCCTCGAGGCTCTCGGCCGTGGAACGCGCGACCAGGTGGGCCAGCACCTCGGTGTCGGTGTCGCTGATCAGCTCGATCCCGTCGTCCGCGAGCAGGCGGCGCAGCGCCGCCGCGTTGTCGATGATGCCGTTGTGGACCACCGCGACCTCGCCGTCGGCGCTTGTGTGCGGGTGGGCGTTGACGTCGTTGGCGGGGCCGTGGGTCGCCCAGCGGGTGTGGCCGATGCCGACCTTCCCGGAGAACCGCTTCGGCAGGTCCTCGGCCAGGTCGCGCACCCGTCCGGCCTTCTTGGCAACCCGGAGCCCGGTGCCGAGAACGGCGAGACCCGCGGAGTCGTAGCCCCGGTGCTCGAGGCGGGTGAGCCCCTCGAGGAGCAGCGGGGCCGCCTGCTGGTTGCCGATGTATCCGACGATGCCGCACATGCGCGGTCTCCTATCCGTAGACGAGCCGGCGCAGCTGCCGCTCGGTGAGGTCGGGGGCGGCAACCACACGGTCGGCCAGCTCCGTGGCGATCCGGGCGAAGATCTCGTTGTTCCTCGCACCGTAGGTCTTCAGGTGGGCGTGCCGGCGACGCACGTAGGACTCGACCGACTCGGCGTGGAAGGCGATCACGTCCTGCACCACCCGCGCGGCGTCGGCCGACGAGAGCCCGGTGCTCGCGACGATCCGGTCGACGAGATCGGGATCAGGTGGGGCGCTCACGGGCTTGATCGTCACCCGCTCTCGGCCCTCGGGCAAGTTTCTGCCCGCATTCGGGCAGGAACTCTCCAAACAGGCCGCTGAATGGCGTCGTTGGTCGACGAGCTCCGCCAGCAACCGCCTCAGGCTGAAGGTGGAGCGTCATGCGCACTCCAGGGCTCCGAACCGACCCCAGGGGGAGCAAAGGCAGTGAACTTCGCCGGTTTCGGACCCACCGGGTGGATGAGTGCTATTCTTGGTGAACGGAAGATGAACAAAGGGTTTCTCCAAGGGGGCCGGACGATGACAACACAACTCACCATGCACTGGGTGGCGGTGCTCGACAGCCACGGCCGCAGCCACATGGAGGCCCGCTGGGCGCCCAGCCGCGAGTCGACCCTCGCCGCGCAGACCCACCCCACCCACCACACGCCGCACGCCGCCTGACGCGTCACCAGGCCGCACACAGCTCGACCTGAGCCGCGATCCGTCCACGGGTCGCGGCTTTGTCGCGTCCGCGAGAAGCACGTCACCAAGCCCGGGGAATGAAACGGACCAAGGTCCGGTTCTAGTGGTTGAAATTTGAACAATCACTAGACCTGGAGGTCCCCATGAGCATCTTCACCCGCACCAAGACCGACACCCTCGACCACGCCTTCGACGCGCCCACCAGCGCCGTCGAGGACATCACCGGCGACTACACCATCGACCAGACCCACACCCGCCTCGGCTTCAGCACCCGCCACGCGATGGTCACCACGGTGCGCGGCCAGTTCACGGAGTTCTCCGGAACCGCCCACATCGACGCCGCGAACCCGGCGCAGTCGTCGGTCACCCTGACCATCGCGACAGCCAGCGTCGACACCGGTGTCGCCGACCGCGACGGCCACCTGCGCTCTGCCGACTTCTTCGACGCCGAGACCAACAAGGAGATCACCTTCGTCTCCACCAGGGTCGAGGCCGACGGCGCCGACTGGGCGATCACCGGTGACCTGACGATCAAGGGCGTCACCAAGTCGGTGACCATCGACTTCGAGTCAACCGGTTCGGCCCGCGACCCGTTCGGCAACCTGCGGGTGGGCTTCGAGGGCGGCACCACCATCAACCGCAAGGACTGGGACCTGACCTGGAACGCCGCACTCGAGACCGGCGGCGTCCTGGTCTCCGAGAAGATCAAGCTCGAGTTCGACGTCTCGGCGATCCGCAACGCCTGACCCCACGCTCCGGCCCCGGCCGCAGCGAAGGGACGACCGCACGGGGCCACTGAGGAATTCTCGGTGGCCCCGTTTGGGCATTCCTAGAACACGTTCCAGATCTCTTGTTGGGTGGCGCCATGGCCTCCTTCGTCACCCGCTACGACTTCCGCGCCCCCGGCGCCGACCGCATCGCTCGCCAGGAGCTCTTCGCGCGGGCCGTGGAGCAGGCGGCGTACGCCGACGGGCACGGGCCAGGACGCGATCCTGGTCTCCGAGCACCACGCCTCCGACGACGGCTATCTGCCCAGCCCACTGCTGGTGGCCTCGGCCTTTGCAGCCGTCACGCAGCGAATCCCCATCAGCGTCTCCGCTCTGCTCGTCAACCTCTACGAGCCGGTTCGGCTCGCCGAGGAGACTGCCGTCCTTGACCTGCTCAGCAAGGGACGGGTCAGCTACACGCTGGGACTGGGATATCGACGCGTGGAGTACGACCTGTTCGACCGGCCCTGGGCGACCCGTGGGCACGACATCGAGGAGCGGATCACCAGACTGCTGGAGCTGTGGGCCGGCGACGAGGTCACCCCGTCGCCGTACTCCGAACCGCACCCGTTCCTCTTCTACGGCGGCGGTTCGCCCGCGGCAGCGCGGCGGGCGGCCCGGCTCGGCCTCAACTTCGCACCCCAGCACGCCGACCCGGTGCTGAAGGAGCTCTACGACACCACCTGCCGCGAGCACGGCCGGGAGCCGGGCTTCGTGATGATGGCCCCAGCCGGCCCGGCAAACATCTTCTGCGCCGCGGACCCCGACGAGTTCTGGGAGCGCTACGGCCACCACCTCCTGGCCGACGCGGTGGGCTACCAGGAGTGGCACGGAGAGACTGGCTCCTACGTCCTCGACCGCTCGCGGAGTGTCGAGGAGATGCGCTGCGCCGGCGTCTACCTGGTCGCGACCGCCGACGAGCTCATCGACCGGCTGCGTGGCCGGGAGCTCAAGCTGGTCACCAGTCACCCGGCGTGCGGGGGTCTGCCGGCCGAGCCGTCCTGGGCCAGCCTGCGGCTGATCTGCGAGACCGTGATCCCGGCAGTGCGTGGCTGAGCCACGAACCCCCACGAGAATTGGGAAGCCACGGCGCCGAATACCTGTTTCCATGGTCGTCATGCAGATTCCCGCCGGCCTCACCACCCGCCCCCTCGAGCCGGGCGACGCCACGGCCGTCTTCGACCTGATGGCCGCCCAGGAGCTGCACGACCTCGGCGAGGTCGTCATCGAGGAGGCCGACATCCTCGGCGACTGGGCCCGCCCCAGCTACGACCTCGCCGCGAGCTCGATCGGTGCCTTCGCTGACGGGCGCCTCATCGGCTACGGAGAGGTGGTCGGGCACGAGCGCGGGGACGCCGCGGTCCACCTGGAGCACCGGGGCCGGGGCATCGGCACCGCGATCGCCACCTGGATGCAGGACAAGGCCCGCGAGCGCGGCTACGGCGTGATCGGCATGCCGGTGCCCGAGGGTTCGCCGGGTGACCGGCTGCTGGCGGCACTGGGCTACCACGTGCGCTGGAACAGCTGGGTTCTCCAGCTCCCCAAGGGTGCGACCATCCCCCAGCGGGAACTGCCCAAGGGCTACTCCCTGCGTGCCGCCGAGCAGTCCGACCTGGAGTCCTGCTGGACCGTCCAGGAGGACGCGTTCCTGGAGTGGTCCGACCGCCAGCGGGAACCCTTCGCGGACTGGCACGCCGAGATCTTCGACCGCCCCGGCTTCGAGCCGTGGAACCTGAGGGTCGTCACCGACCCGACCGGGCGCGTGGTCGCGATGGTCAACGTCCAGCTCGGTCCGTCCGGCGGCTTCATCGCCCGACTCGCGACCGACAGGGAGCAGCGCGGCCGTGGGCTGGCGCAGTGCCTGCTGGTCGACGCGTTCCGGGAGGCGGTCGCCCACGGCGCGGAGAACTGCGAGCTGTCCACCGACTCCCGCACCGGCGCGCTGGGTCTCTACGAGAAGGTCGGCATGGTCGTGACCTCCAGCTGGGTCAACCGGGCCATCGACCTGTGACGGTGGTGGCGGCACCACCGTTGCACGTGCTGCGGGCCTACGGGCTCAGCGACGAACCCGTCCCGCTGCCCGGCGGCCAGGGGCGGACCTTCCGCGTCGGGGACGCCGTCGTACGCCTCGGTGACGGGGCCGCGCTCGACGCCTGGCTGGCCGACGTGCTGGCGAGCGTCGTCGAGGACGGCTTCCGGGTGCCGCGTCCCCTGGCCGCTCGGGACTGGCGGTGCGACGACGGCTGGACCGTGGACGGCTGGGCCGCCTGGACGCTGGTGGCGGGCGAGCAGCGCGCGGTCGGCGCCGACTGGGCGCTCGGCGTCGAGGTCGCCCGCCGGTTCACCACTGCGCTCGCCAAGGTCCCGCGCCCCGCATTCCTCGACCAGCGCACCGACGTGTTCGCCGCCGCGGACCGGATCGCGTGGGGTGAGCTCGTCGTTCCCGGGCACGACGATGCGGCGGAGCTGGTGGCCGAGCTGGTCGCGCAGGCTCGGCCCGACCACACCCCGCCCCAGGTGGTGCACAGCGACATTGCCGGAAACCTGCTGTGGGCCGACGGCCGGGCGCCGGCCGTGATCGACCTCTCGCCCTCGTGGCGACCAGCCGGGCTGGCTCCCGCGCAGGTCGTTGTCGACGCAGTGCTCTGGTACGGCGCGGATGCCTGCCTCGCAGACGAACTGGACGGACCCGACCCAACGTCGTTGGTGGCGCGGGCCCTGGCGTTCCGGCTGGCGGTGCACACGCTCATGGCGGCCGGCCATCACGACACACTCGTCTGGGACCCTGCCCAGGTGCAACGCGACCTGGCAAGGGCCCGGCCGCTGGTCGACCGGCTGCGTGCCGGCATCTAGGTTGCTCGACCCAGGCTGACGTACGAGGCCCGCGGGGCGCCTTGCCGGCGTAGACGGACTACCGGATCGGAGCCCCCGAGATCGAGCGGGCGATGACCAGCCGCTGGATCTCGGAGGTGCCCTCGAAGATCGTGTAGATCTTCGCGTCGCGGGCCATCCGCTCGACGGGGTACTCGCGGGTGAAGCCGTTACCACCCAGGATCTGCATGGCCTGGCTCGTCACCTTGACCGCGGTCTCGCCCGCGAAGAGCTTCGACATCGATCCCTCGGCCTTGTCGAAGCGCTTGCCGTTCGCCGCCAGCCACGCCGCACGCCACACGAGCAGCCGCGACGCCTCGATCGAGGTCGCCATGTCGGCGAGCATGAACGCGATCGCCTGGTTCTCGATGATCGCCTTGCCGAACTGCTCACGGGTCTTCGCATAGTCCAGCGCCACCTCGTAGGCCGCCCGCGCGATGCCGATCGCCTGGGCGCCGACCGCGGGTCGGGTCCGCTCGAAGGTCGCCATGCTCGCGTTGCTCCCGCCAGACGCGGCCCCTTCGCGGGCGCGCGCCAGGCGGGCGTCGAGCTTCTCCTTGCCGCCGAGCAGGCAGGCGCCGGGGACACGCACGTGGTCGAGCACGACCTCTGCGGTGTGGCTGGCGCGGATGCCGTGCTTCGCGAACTTCTGCCCCTGGCTGAGCCCCTTGGTCCCCGGCGGCACGATGAAGCTGGCCTGACCCCGGGTGCGCAGCTCGGGGTCGACCACGGCCGTCACCACGTGGATGTCGGCCAGCCCGCCGTTGGTGGCCCAGGTCTTCGTGCCATTGAGGACCCACTCGTCGCTCGCCTCGTCGTACGTCGCGCGGGTGCGCATCGCACCGACGTCGCTGCCGGCGTCGGGCTCGGACGAACAGAACGCGGCGATCTTGAGGTCACCCGGGGAGCCGAACATCTGCGGCACCCACTCGCCGACCTGCTCGGGTGTTCCGTTGGAGCTGACCCCGGCTGCCGCAAGGGCGGTGCCGACGATCGACAGCCCGATGCCGGCGTCACCCCAGAAGAGCTCCTCCATGGTGATCGGGATCCCGAGGCCGGTCTCGTCGAAGCTCTGCGTGGCGAAGAAGTCGATCGAGTAGAGCCCGATCGACGCTGCCTCCTCGAGGATCGGCCACGGGAACTCCTCCTTCTCGTCCCACTCGTGGGCCGCCGGGCGGACCACCTCGGCCGCGAACGTGTGGACCCAGTCACGCAGGTCGAGGTGGTCCTGGCCGAGCTCGAAGGAAGGTGTGGTCACGGGACGGAGCGTACCCAGCGGGCGCTTGAAATAGTGGTGTGCGGCGTGCCCACGCTCACGCGCCGGAAGGACCCGGGCGAAGCGTGTCCGGCGCCGGCGCCCCCATCTCCGGGTCGATCGCCTGCACTTCCGGGTCGCCGAGCTCGGCGAAGTAGTCGGAGTGCTGGGTGCGGTCGACGCCCGAGGAGACCTTCATCGCCTGCAGCATCATCGTGACCACGACGGCGACGACCAGGTTCACGATGATCGCGATGAAGCCCGCCCAGACCGAGACCTGGGTGTCGAAGCCGAAGTTCGACAGCGGATAGCCGGAGCCACCGAAGTGCGCCTTCAGGACGGTGCCGGAGGCATCCTTCTTCGGAATCTGGTAGAGCAGCACCAACGCAGTGGTCATGCCAACCGCCCAGCCAGCGATCAACCCGCCCCGGTGGAACCACCTGGTGAACAGCCCGATGCCGACCGCGGGCAGCGTCTGCAGGATGATCACCCCGCCGATCAGCTGCAGGTCGATGGCGAACGACGGGTTCAGGAAGATGATGAAGCCCAGCGCGCCGAACTTCACCACGAGCGAGACGATCTTGGCGACCGCGGTCTCCTCCCGGGGGGTGGCGTCGGGCCGGAAGAACTCCTTGTAGATGTTGCGGGTGAAGGTGTTCGCCGCGGCGATCGACATGATCGCGGCAGGCACGAGGGCACCGATCCCGATCGCCGCGAAGGCGACCCCGGCGAACCAGGGCGAGAACTGCTGGTCGAACAGTGCGGGGACGATCGTGTTGGCGTCACCGCCGATGGGCTCGACCTTCGCCGCGATGGCGAAGAATCCGAGCAGCGACAAGAAGCCCAGCATCAGGGAGTACAACGGCAGCAGTGCCATGTTGCGCTTGACCACGTCGCGGCTCTTGGCAGCAAGGATTGCCGTGGTCGAGTGCGGGTAGAGCATCAGCGCGAGCGCCGAGCCCAGGGCGAGGGTGACGTAGAGCATCTGGCTCGGCGGCCCGAGGATCGGCCCCGGACCCTGACCCGCCTCCTCGAAGTGCTTCGAGGTCGCCGCGAAGATGTCGCCGAACCCGCCGAGCTGGGTCGGGATGTAGATCACCGCAGCGATGATCACGATGTAGATCAGGGCGTCCTTGACGAACGCGATCAGCGCCGGGGCGCGCAGGCCGGAGGAGTAGGTGAAGAGCGCCAGCACGAGGAACGCCAGCACGAGGGGCCATTTGCCCGTGACGCCCATCGTCAGCAGCACGGCCTGGACACCGACCAGCTGGAGCGCGACGTACGGCATCGTGGCGACCAGGCCGGTGATGGCGACGACCAGCGCCAGGCCCCGGGAGTCGAAGCGTGCACGGACGAAGTCGGCCGACGTGACGAAGCCGTGGCGGTGCGAGACCGACCAGAGCCGGATCAGGACCAGGAACACCAGCGGGTAGAGCACGATGGTGTAGGGCACCGCGAAGAAACCGATCGCACCGGCGCCGAAGACCAGCGCCGGGACCGCCACGAAGGTGTACGCCGTGTAGAGATCTCCACCGATCAGGAACCAGGACACCCAGGTCCCGAACTTGCGGCCGCCCAGGCCCCACTCGTCGAGGTGGTGCATGGTCTCGCCGGGCTTCCAGCGCGCAGCGGCGAAACCCATCACGGCGATGACCAGGAACAGGAAGGTGAAGATCGTCAGCTCGATCGCGTGGTCAGCCATCAGTCCTCACCGCTTCCGGGTCTTGAGGTAGACCGTGCCGGTGACGAGGGCGCTCAGGGGGACGAACGCGAGCTGGATCCAGTAGAACGCCGGGATCCCGAAGAGCTGCGGATCGACGCGGTTGTAGAACGGCGTGAACAGCGGAAGGACGATCGGGATGGCCAGCAGGTAGACCCACGGACTCCAGTCGGGGTTCGTGCGTCCGCCCTCCGAACCCAATCGGTGGTCCTCACTCGGTTCGACAGGCATGGCCCAGCTCCCTCGTTCCCGTTCGGGGGTCGTTCACAGCGACTACAGACGTGACGCAGCGCACATCAACTGGTCTAGGGCACCGTAGCGAGTCGACGAGGGCTCCGCCAGTCCGGGTCGTGAGCCGGACTGGCGGAGCAGCGGCAGCACAGGAGCACCGCAGGGGGATTCAGGATGCCCAGCCCGCGTGACGGGCCTCCTGGGCGCGTGGGGGGTTGCGCATGCTCCGCTGGGGCAACCCCGTGGCGTGGCCTCAGGCCCCGCCACGGGGTCACTTGCTCAGGGCTTGAGCTGCCCGCTGGTCCGGGTGCCGATGCACAGCAGACCGATGTGGTTCTCACCGGAGCCACCGGCTTCGCGCCAGAACCGGTAGGCCCGGGTCTTCGGCCGCGGGTCCATGCCGAGCCACCAGGCGAAGGCGTGGTCGTCGAGCCAGTAGGACGCAACCATGCCCTTGTCGTAGAACTTCTCGTTGCAGGAGTAGCGGCGCTCGTAGCCGTTGCTGACCGGGATGAAGTCCTGGTCTCCCGCCAGGTCCGGGAGCCACTTGGCGTAGAGCTTGTGCACGTGCGAGTTCGTCGATCCCGTCCTGATGGTCAGGCAGCGCAGGTAGAGCTGGATGTCCGGGGTGTCGGCGTTGACGAAGCCCCACTTCCAGCCCAGTCCGGAAACACCGGTGGGGCTGGGGGTGCTGCCGTAGGGCCGGGCCGCCCCGCTGGTGATCTGGAACCCGGGCGCCACGGCTACCTTCCCGGACGAGCACTGGTCTGCGTAGTCCGGCTCGAAGTCGCCGTCAGCCTGGTTGGTCAGCGCGGCGATGGCCTGGTCCTCCACAATGATGGCGTGGTTGTGCCCGTGCTGGTTCTCGGTGGACGACGAGATACAGGTGATGAACACCTTGAGCTGGGCGCTACCGGTGGCGTTGTTGGTGATGTCGAAGTTCCAGTGACCCATGTCGCCCGGATCGCCGTACGACGCGGTGACGACAACATCCCGCGCGTCGCCCGTGGCATCGGGGTTGACATCGGTGTTCGCCTGGTCGACGTGGTCGACGCGCCACATGCCGTCAAGGGCGTCGTCGCCCGGGTTGCAGGAGAGGTCCTGGTGAATGGTGTTGCCGGGGAACTCCCCGTCCAGGTCGACCTGCGCTTCCACCTTGTAGAGCTTGACGTGGTGCGACTTGAGGTTGGACGCCTGCGCGGCCGGCGCAGAGGCGACGGTGACCGCCGCCAGCGGGGCGACCAGGGCCACCAGGCCGGTCGCGATGCCGAGGTAACGCTTGTTGCGGTGCGAAGTCATGGGCCGCTCTCCTTGGGAACTCACGCAGTTCAGTCCCGTTGCCCGAGCCGGTCGATGCGCACCCCATTGCGACTTGGGAAGGTTAACTCCGTCGCAACCTCGGCAGCCCACTGATCTGGACCACGGCGCTAGACCAGGCGACCGGAGGCCGACCGCGCCGCGGGTCCCTCACCACCGGGCGCGACGCAGGCGGCGCCGGGCCAGGGGGAGCACGAGGAACCACGCCACGAGACCGAGCAGCACCAGCGGCAGGTGCGTGAGCGTCGTGAGCACGAGCAGCACGCCGAGTGCAGCGAACACCGGCCACGGCAGCGCCCGCGACCCCCCACGCAGATCCGCGCTCTTGGCGGGGCTCGGAGCCGGACCCGGCAGGTCACCGAAGACCGGGGCGAGCTCGCCGCGGGTGCGCGCCGCCCAGATCTGGTCCAGCCGCTGACCGTGCTCCTCGGCGTTCAACCGACCCTGGACGTAGTGCTCGCTCAACCGACCGGCCGCCGCCTCGCGCTCGGCGTCGCTCATCCGCAGGTCCTGGTCGCTCATCGACCCGTCCCGTCGCCCTGGGTTGCGGAGCCATCGGCGTCGTCGTCCCCATCGCCGTCGTCGCTCATCTCGGACTCCCCGTCGGCCAGCAGCCCGTACAGCTTGCGCCGGGTCTCGACGAGGATCTCGACGGCGTTGCGGCGCTGCTGGTCGGTGCCGGTGGTGATGATCTGCCACACGGCGCCCATCACCTGGCCGATCTCGGGCTTCAGCCCGGCGAACTCCGAGCTCTGGGACCGGCGCCGCGACTCGAACGGCGCCCACACCGCGGCCAGCTCGTCGGCGTGCTCAGCGACGTAGGTCGACCCCTCGGCCGTGAGCCGCAGGGTGCGCCGACCACGCTCGTCGTCGGCCTCGACCAGGCCCTCGTCGAGGAGCTGCTGGACGGTGGGGTAGACCGACCCCGGGCTCGGGCGCCAGGCCCCGTTGCTGCGCTCAGCGATCAGCTGGATCACCTGGTAGCCGTTGACCGGCTCCCCGGCGGTCCCGTCACTCGGCCCGGCCGCCGCGGCGAGAACGTCGAGGATGGCAGAGCGCACGTCCCCGCGGCGGACCTGCGGACCACGCGGCGGCTCGGGCTGGGCCAGCCCGAAGAGGCCCGCCACCCACGGCGGCGGCCCCGGACGACCGGCGCGACCGGGACGGCCTCCCGGTCCCTGGCTCCAGCCACCCCAGCTCCCGAGGTCCCAGGGACCACGCTCCCAGCTTCCCATTGCGCCACCTCCACGACAATCAGCGACAGTTCGCGATATATCGCAATAGTACGCGCGCCCGTGGTCCGCACAAGCGGGCCCAGCAGGGGGCTCGTCAGCGGGCCAGCCAGGCGGCGTACGCATCGAAGGTGTAGGGCCGGCCCAGGAAGTCGGCGACCAGGTCGGCCGCGTCCTTGCTGCCCCCGTGCGCGAGCACCCGCTCGCGGTAACGGGCAGCCACCTCGGGGGCGAAGAGGTGCTCGGGGTCGAAGGCGCTGAAGAGATCCTTGGCGATGACCAGGGACCACATGTAGGTGTAGTACGCCGAGGAGTAGCCGCCCAGGTGTCCGAAGCTGGCGAACATGTGGGTGCCCTCGAGGTAGGGGAAGAACGAGTAGCGCGCCTGGAGCTCGCGCATCTTCGCCGTGAGGTCCGCCGGCCGCTCGGTGTGGAACCAGTAGGACATCGCGGCATAGAACATCTGAGCCCTCGCCTGGAGCCCCTTGCCGAAGTCGTCGGCCGCGCGCATTCGCGCCACGAGGTCTGCCGGGATCGGCTCCCCCGCTGCGTTCGTCGCGAAGCTGCCCAGGATCTCGGGGTCCCACGCCCACTCCTCGAGCATCTGGCTGGGCGCCTCCACGAAGTCCCACTCGGTCGCGACCCCGGAGAAGCGCGCCCAGTCCGTGTGCCCGCCCAGGACGTGGTGGACCAGGTGGCCGAACTCATGGAAGAGCGTGACCACGTGGTCGTGCTCCATCAGTCCACGCGCGAAGTTGCAGACCAGCACCCCCTCGGGGAGCTGCTCGCCCGCGAGCCCGTCGACAAGGGTGAACTGCGCGGCGTGCTTGTACTTGCCGTCGCGCGGGTGCAGGTCGAGATAGATCCGCCCCAGCGGGGCGTCGTCGGCGGTGGCGAAGACGTCGTACGCCGTGACCTCGTCGTGCCAGACCGGCGCATCCGGGACCGGCTCCCAGCGCAACCCGAAGAGGCGCCCGGTCACGTCGAGCAGCCCCTGGCGCACCTTGGCGAAGTCGAAGTAGGTCCGCACCAGCTGGGCGTCCACCTCGTGCTGCTCCTTGCGGACCAGCTCCTCGTAGTAGGTCGCGTCGGCACCGTCGATCGCGCTCGCACCGGGAACGTCGCGACCGAACCGCTCGAGGAGGACCGCCAGATCACGCCGGGCGGGACCGTCGGCGGCCTCGGCGATCCGGTCGATGAACTCGGGGATCGCAGGGCCGCGCTTGATCATCTTGACCTCCGCGTCGTACGACGCCCAGTCGTCGTGGCCGACCAGCGTGGCGAGCTCGTGGCGCAGCGCGAAGAGCTCGTGGAGGAGCGGGTCGTTCTGCGGCCAGCCGCGTTCCTGGAAGGCCACCGTCACCTCGCGGCGGACCGCGCCGTCGTGCACGAACATCCGCGCGGGCACCGCGTCGGGGTAGTCGGTGGTGATCGCAACCAGACCATCGGCGTCGACGGGGTGCGCGTCGAGCCAGTCCTGGGGGAGCCCGGCAAGCCGTTCGGGAGCGACCCGGACGGTGCGGACGTCGTCGCGGATGTTGCGACCGAACTCCTGGTCGAGCGCGGTCAGCCGCTCCTTGATCTCGGTGAGCCGCGACCGGGTCTCCTCGTCGCGGTCCACCCCGGCCCGCCGGAACTCCTCGAGTGCCTTGTCCAGGACCCGAGTCGCCCGATCGTCGAGACCGGCAGGGTCCAGCGCCGACAACGCGTCGAAGAGCCCACGGTCCTGGCGCAGCTCGGTCGCCAACCGGTCGGCGTCCTGCTCGGCCTGCTCGCAGTAGGTCCGGACCGCCTGGTCGGGATGCACGTTGGAGAGCAGGGAGCCCAGCGCCGCCACCTCGCCGATGCGCAGCATCAGCAGGTCCCACAGGCGCAGCGACGCCAGCGTCTCGTGGTTGGCCCCGGTGCGCAGCTCGTCAGCCAGCGCGCGGGCGGCCGCCAGCTTGGTCGGGAACAGCTCTCTCAGCCACGACTCGGTGGCCTCGGGGGTGGGCAACGACAGCGGCGCAAGCGCTCGGTGGCTCATGTCGCCAGCGTGCCACGAACAGGAATGGGCGAACTTGCCACCGCGGTCCAGAATTTTTTCCTACCCTGTCGACATGTCCGCACCCTCGTTCCGGCTCGCCGCCACGGTGCTGGGGACCTCCGACCCGCGTGGCCTCGCGACCTTCTACCGGGCGCTGCTCGGTTGGGAGCTCCGAGACGACGAGGACGAATGGGTGGTCCTCAGCCCCCCGGGTGGCGGCTCCGGGCTGTCCTTCCAGAAGGAGGACGGCCACGTCCCACCCAGCTGGCCCGCGGGCCCCGGGGACCAGCAGATGCAGTCCCATCTCGACATCGGAGTCGATGATCTGCTTGCCGGCGAGGCGCGGGCCCGGTCGTTGGGTGCATCGGCTGCGTCGTACCAGCCCCAGGACGACGTCCGGGTGATGCTCGACCCCGCCGGACACCCGTTCTGCCTCTTCCGCGCCCGCATCGGCTGAGCGCCGTCGTCGTTCGGCCGCCCGACAGGGCAGATCGACGTAGCCTGTGCAGGTGCCCTTTCGATCCGTCAGCCGGCGCAGCCGAGCCCTGCTGAGCCTGGTTGCCCTGGTTGCCTCGGTCTCCGCCTCGCTGGCCTCGCCGGCCGCGGCCCAGCAAGCCACCTCGAAGCGGCCCCCCGCCGTGGCGTCGGCGGCGGCTCCCGGCCCGGCACTCGCCGCTCGTCGCCTCGACCCACGGCGCACTCGTGGCCTCTTCGTCGACCCGTTGATGCCCGCGGCCAAGGCAGGTGACCGCTACACCAGGATCGGCTCAAAGGCCCAGGCTCTCTGGATCACCGACTACTACCCGACCGACCACGTCCGCGCCGACGTCCGGGCCTACGTCGACCGGGCCAACGAGGCTGACAAGACCCCCGTGCTCTCCATCTACGCCATCCCCGGTCGCGACTGCGGTCTCTACTCCTCGGGAGGGCTGCCCGACGGTCCGTCGTACCAAGCCTGGATCCGGGAGGTGGCCGCGGGCCTCGACGGTGGCCACGCGATGGTGGTCCTCGAGCCGGACGCGGTGGCGTTCATGGGAAACCCCGCGTGCACCACCGACCCCACGGAGCGTCAGCGGCTGCTCACCTACGCTGCGCGACTCCTCAAGAAGGCCGGCGCCTGGGTGTACATCGACGCCGGCCACTCGGGTTGGCGCACCCCCGAGGTGATGGCGCCACTGCTGAAGCAGTCGGGGATGCGCTACGCCCGCGGGTTCAGCACCAACGTGGGCAACTTCCGCCACACCGGGGCCGAGCGCGACTACGCCAAGCGGCTGGTCAAGGAGCTCAAGCAGCTCGGGCTCACCGGCAAGCACTACCTCACGGAGACTGCCCGCAACGGGGGCGGTCGGCCGGCGGAGGGTGACGTCTGCAATCCCACCTGGGCCCGGATCGGACACGCGCCGAAGCTCTTGTTCAAGAAGGGCGGAAAGTACGGCCCGCTCGACGGGTATCTGTGGATCAAGCACCCTGGTGAGTCCGACGGCCAGTCGTCCGACGCAACCTGCCACGGAGGTCCCCCGTCCGGGCAGTGGTGGCCCAGGGGCGCCAAGCGGTTGCTGCGCAGCAGCTGACCCGGCACCCACCTGCCGGGCTACCAGCCCAGGGTGCCCGGCGTCCCCTTGAACGGGCCCACGACGCGGCTGGTGATCCAGCCGCCGTAGAAGCCCCCGGGCTGCGGCAGGACCGTCTCCCCGTCGACCGTGCAGCGGTCGACCAGGCCGGGCATCACGGCGACGGCGATCGCGAGCTCAGCGAACCCTTCGGTGGGGCGCAGGTAGGTCCACGCCGCCCGGGGTGCCAGCACCCGTTGCGCGTCGCCGGATTCCTCCGAGACGAGGTCGAAGTAGCTGGCCCGACCCTTCCACTCGCAGAAGCTCTCGCCAGCGCACTCGCGCAGCACCCCGGGCGCGAACGCCTCGCGGGGCAGGTAGTACGTCGGGGGGTGGCTCGTCTCCAGGACCCGCCAGGACTTCGTCGAGCTGGCCACCACCCGGCCACCGAGGACCACCTCCACCAGCTCGGAGCTGACCTCCAGCCGGGGCGGGCGTGGGTAGTCCCACACCGACTCCTGACCAGGCCCGGGCTCAACCGGTGCGGACCGGCCGGTGGCGCCCGGCCCGCCGGGGCTCACGAGGAGGCCGCGAGGCGTCCGAGCGCCTCGGCCAGCCCTTCTTCGGCGTGGTCGCCGAGCCCCTTGAGGGCCGGTCCGAGGAACGGGGCGAGGAGGCGCGCTGCGCCGCGGAAGGTGAAGTCGGCGGTGTAGGTCACCCGGGTGCCGGCGCCGTCCGGGGCGATGTCCATCTGGTCGTGGGCCAGGACCGTCTTGTTCACCCCGCGCAGGGCGACCCGGGTGGGCGAGGTGAGCTCGGTGACGGTGTAGGTCAGCTCGGACTCCCTGCCCAGGAACTTCGAGATGTTGCGGTAGGTCGTCCCCACGCCGCCATCACCGGAGATCCGCTCGGTGCGGACCGTGCCGGGGTCCCACTCGTTGGTCGTGGTGAAGTCGCTGAGGTAGGCGAAGACCCGCTCGGGCGAGGCGGTGGTCAGGACCGATCGCTGTAGCTGCATGTCACCACGGTAGCCGGGGCCTCCATCACCGGGCGGACTCACGCAGGGTCGCCCCGCGGGCGCCCCGGACGGTGAGGCCGGCGCTGACCAGGGCCACCGTGCCGAAGAGCAGGACCGCCAGCCCGGCCAGGACCACCAGCCGAGCCCAGCCGATCGTCGCCACGAGGGCCGGAGTCGTGAGGCTCTCGACATACCCGAGCCGGACGGTGCGCAGCACGACGTACTGCGCGAGCGTGCCGGCGGCCAGTCCCGCCAGCGCGGTGCCACCGAGGACGAGGGCGAGCTCGCGCAGCACCGCCGACATGACCGTACGACGGGGCACCCCGACCACCCGGAGGGCGGCGGCGTCGCGGCGGCGGGCCGGGAGCTGGACGGCGGTGCTGACGAAGAGCCCCGCCAGCGCCATCAGCAGCACCAGGACCGCGACCACGGCGTACAGCCGCAGCGCCAGCGCGTAGGCGCTCTGGTCGAGGGTGCGCTGCACCTGGGCCAGCGTCGTGGAGACCGAGGCCCCCTGTCCGCGCAGCCCGTCCTGCATCGCCTGCGGGGTGTCCGCGCGGGCGAGCACGTAGACCGGGCTCTTCTGGGGATAGATGGTCCGGTCCGTGGTGAGCATGCCGTAGTCGATGAGCACCCCGATCGGGCCGAGCAGCGGCACGCTGGCGGCGGTCGCGACCGGGGCGACGTCGAAGGTGGTCGCGCTGGTCACCGAGCTCGACCCGGCCCGGGCGGACGTGGTCGCGTCCACCCCCTTCAGCACGGGTAGCGCCGCCGGGATCGCCCCGGCGGCCAGCTGGGCGATCACCGGCTTGCCGAGCGAGTTCAGGGAGACCACGAGGGTCTCGCCGTCCACCCGGACGTCCGCCACCGTCGCATCGCTCGTCGCCTCCGGGGACCTGCCCCAGCCGGCCCCGGCCACGGCGCCGGCGATCGGCGCGCCGTCGGCGACGAAGTCGCTGAGCTGGAGCGCACCGGTCATCGCCTGGGGCGACGTTGCGGGACCACCCACGGTGATCGCCTGGAGCTCACAGCCCGCGCTGCAGAAGGGGGTGGCGGCACTGACCCTGGTGCGCCCGGGGCCGAGCGGACCGAGGAACGAGTAGTGCGAACCCTCGTCCGTGGTCTGGAGCCGCAGGCGCACGTAGAGGTCGTCGTCGGACTGCACACCGTTGTCGGCGGTGAGGCCGACGTGAGTGCCGATGAGCGTGGGCAGCGGCACCTGCAGGCCGATCCGGTCGGCCACCTGCGCCGCACTCAGGCCGGGCGTCCACTGGTCGGGCCAGGTGGCGACCCGGGTCAGGCGGGGCGCGTCGACCACGCTGAGCACCGGGCCCTGGGTGACCAGGGTGGTGGCGGCCATCAGGTAGCGGCCATCGGGGTCGAGCCGGTGGGTGAGCCCGACGGTGCCCTCCAGGGTCAACGGAGAGGTCCACACCACGGGTGCCGGCGCGGCCGTCGCCGCGACGCTGGCGCGCCACTGGGCCGCCGATCCGTAGACGCCGGCGCCGAAGACGCAGATCGCGATCGCGGCGGTGACCGGCAGGATCACCAGGGTGCCCTCCTGGCGCCGGCTGATCGCGCGCGCCGCGACGAAGCCGGCCAGGGAGCGCGTCGGCCGGCGCCGTCGGGTCCACCAGGCCGCGGTCACCGCGGTCAGTCGGGTGGCGGCGATGCCGGCGACCACCGCCAGGAGCACCGGCAGGACCAGGTCGGTGACGTCCGGCTCGCCGGGCTCGCCGGTGGACAGCTTGCTGACCAGGACAGCCACCGCGATGGCCGCCAGCGCGAGCTGGCCGACCACGGTGAGCCGGCTGCTGCGCCGGGGTCGGCGTACGCCGGTGAGCTGGTCGGACAGGGTGACCCGCAGCACCAGTCCCACCGCGAGAACGGCGACGACGACCGCCGCCAGGGCCACGCCGAGCCCGGCGACCAGCGCCGTGGCGGGCAACGGCAGCGGCAGGCCGGGCACCAGCCACCAACGGACCAGCCCGGAGGACAGCCCGATCCCCAGCAGACCACCGACCGGCAGGGCGATCAGCAGCAGGGCGAGGGGCTCGGAGAGGCCGAGCTGCCACATCCGACGCCGCGAGAGCCCGCGCAGCGAGGCGAGCGCCAGCTCGGGCAGCCGCAGGTCGGCGGCGGCCATCAGGAGCCGCAGGAGGAGGGCCAGCGCGACCAGCACCAGCGAGATGACGGCCGGGGCGATCGAGTTGCGGGCCGTGGTCTGTTGCGCGCGGGTCTCGGCGACGATCGCGGCGATGTCGTTGATCGCGTTGCCCGCCAGCCGACCACCCCGCACCTGCTTCGGCGGGCGGTCCAGGGCGGCCGCGACCCGCTCGACGCGGTCGAGGTCGGCGAGGGTCAGGTCCGGCGGCACCGTCAGCCGCCGGTCGACCTTGACGTGCCACGAGCCCGGCGCCAGGTCGTCGAAGGCCCGTGGGACGGTGAACAGCGGCGCCGGCCGGTACGGCGTCGAGAGGCTCTTGGTCTGGTGCGGCGGGATGCTGGCGAACCGCTCGAGGTCGAACCAGAAGTCCTCCTGGTCGCCCGGCGGCACCCGATAGGTCCCAACCACCCGCACCCGCCCCAGGCCGGCAAGGTCGATCCTCGAGCCGAGGCTGGTCCCGGTGAGGTCGCGGTCGCCGGCTAGCATCAGCACCTCGCCGGGGTGACGCGGGCAGGCGCCCTCGACCTCGAGGTGGGCGCACGCGCCCTGCCTGGCCGCGAGTCGCCAGCGACCGCCGTACGCGCTGACCTCGTCGCTGAGCAGCGCCGTCTGCGGTGCCGCGAACGGTCCCGTGATCCCGCCGACCGCCCGGGCGGCGGCGGCCGAGGCCGGGCCCGAGCCGCTGTTCGTCGGCTGGAAGTCCCAGCTCAGTCCGGTCAGCCGGTTCGGCGTCTCGGCCAGGCGCGTGACCAGGTAGGAGTTGGTGACGGCGACCTGGAAGACCGGGCCGAGCACTGCCGAGCCGATCGCCAGTGCGGTCAGCAGCACCGACCCGGCCGACAGCAGGGCCCGGGAGCGCAACCCCCGGAGGATCGTGGCGAGCATCGTGGTCCGGGTGCTCATACGGCACCCTCCTCGCGCAGGATTGCCGGCCGGCCGTCAGCGCCGCGGACCGCACGACCGCGACCGGCGATCAGCACGATCGCGACGACGACCGCCCCCGCCGCCGCGAGGACCGGCCCGACAGCGATGCCGGCCCGCAGGGGGACGGCATGCAGCGGCACCCGGACCAGCGCGAGATGGGCAAGCAGGAGGCGTACGGCGACCTGGGCCCCGACCACCGTGGCGCCCGCGGTCGCCACGGTGAGCCACAGGATCTCGACGCGGCCGGAGCGGCGCAGCAGGCCGATCGGCACCCCGATCACCCGGAGGGCGGCCACCTCCCGACGCCAGGCCTCGCGCTGCCGAGCGACGGCCGCGGCCAGGACGAGCAGGGCGGAGACCAGGCAGAAGAGTGCCATCAGCGAGTAGACCTTCGCCTGGGCCGCCCCGGAGAGTTCTGCGGTGGCGCTCACGGCCTGGTCCAGGGTCTCGGGTGGGTGGCCGGCGGCCGCGATCAGGGCGGTGAGCACGTCGGCGGGGGTGTCGGCCCGGGCGAGCACCATCACCTCGGCGGCGGGAACGGTCGGCGGCGCGCCGGCGGCGGCGCGCGGCAGATCCGCGAGCAGTCCGTCCGCCTCGACGAGGGGCAGTGCGGGCAACCGGTCCAGAATCTGGGCGGGCCGCTCGTCGCCGCCCGTCGAGTTCAGCTGCGGTCGACCCGTCCAGGTGGCGCTGTCGGTGGCCAGGACGGGCAGCGCCCGGTCGGTGCCGGCCGGGGTCGCCGAGAGCGGCCGGCTGGTCGCGGCGGCGAGCAGGCCGTTGTCGACAGGGATCGGCCCGCCCGGCAGCTCGGTGCCCCGGAAGTTGCGGGGCTCGAAGGCCGGCTGCCAGCCGGGCGCCAGCTCGTCGACCCCGCCGAGGTCGAGCCCGGTCAGGATCCACGGCAGGGTCGTGTCGCCCGGGGAGCGGGCCAGGGTGAGCCCGGTCAGGACACAGTCGGCGCCACAGTCGGGGACCCGGACCGTCGCCGTGACGGGCGCGCCGGAGCGGGCCACGTGCAGGCGCAGCCGGGCCGAGCCATTCGCCGGGCCGGTGGTCGAGCCGGTGCGGTAGTCGATCCGCACGCGCGGACGCATCCGGCCCTGCCGTCGGGCGCTCACCCCCTCGACCGTGGCCGTGAGCCGGTCGTCCACGGGCGCCGAGGAGTCCGGAGCACCGAGCTCGGCGATCCGTCGGGAGACCCCAGCGGCCGCGGTGCCGTCGAGGAAGTCGCCGGCCACGGCGTCGTACCTGGCCGTGTCGAGGAAGGCGCGGCGAGCCGCAGCGCTGCCCTCTCCGGGGATCAGCACCGCAGCCATCAGCCAGCGGCCGTCCGGGTCGAGGTCGCGGGTCAGGGCCAGGACGCCCGCGGCGTCGGTGTCGACCGGCACCCGAAGGGCGGCGCCGGCACGCAGGCGGGCGGTGTCGTCGGTCCAGCCGTCGACCTGGGTGGCGCCGGTGAGCGCGAGCGCGGCCACGACGGCGGCGGCCACGAGAACCCGGACCGGGCCGGCGGCGTCGGCAACGCGGGCCAGGCGGCGCACGGCCAGGAACCCGGCCAGCGACGATCTCGTGGTCCTGGGGACGGCCGCGCGCGCCACGAGCCGGACCAGCCAGACCACGATCTGGCCCACGGCCAGTCCCACCAGGGCCGGACCGGCGAGCACCACCCAGTCCGGCTCGCTCGCGGAGGCGACCCCGCTGCGGTAGACCGCCACCACGGCCGCCGCGATGACCAGGACCTCACCGAAGACGGCGGCGACCGACGAGGGTCGGGGCCGGGCCGCGATGCTGACCTGCTCGGAGAGCGGCTCGCGCAGGGCGCCGGCCATGCCGACGAGGACGGCGACCAGCCCGACCGCCACGATCGCCAGCCCGGCGAGCACGGCCGAGATGCCCGGGAGCCCCGCCGCCGCGTCCACCCAGAGGCGACCGGCCAGCCAGGCGCCGGCGCCACCCACGACCAGGCCGCCCACCCCGCCGACGAGGAGCACGAGCAGCGGCTCGACCGCGAGCAGGGAGTAGAGCCCGGCGCCCTGGAGCCCCCGCAGCCGGGCGACGGCGATCTCGCCGCGACGAGCGGAGGCCAGCTCGCGGCCGGTCGAGGGGACCGCGACGGCACCGAGCAGCAGGAGGGGAACGACGAGCCGCGGCGAGGTGCCCGCCCGGTCGGCGAAGCCGAGCACGGTGACCGCGCCCGCGACGACGACGACCGTGAGCAGCAGCAGCGGCAGGAGCGTGCCCCGTCGGGACCACGCTCCCCGGAGCGTGCGAGTCATGCAGGGTCGCCACCGTCGGGGCGCCGGAACGCGGCGTCCGCGTCCGCACGGGCGCCGGCCGGAGGAGTCGACGGTGCCGGCTCGGTGACGGTCGCCCGGTGGGTTGCCGGCATGTCGTGCTCGTCGAAGTGCGGCGGCGCGGCCTCCTCGACCGCCCGTCGCTCGGGGCGGGCGAACTGGGCCAGGTCGACGGCGGCGACGTGGTCGACCAGCCGCCCCTCGTCGAGCACGTAGTGGCGGTCGCAGGCGTCGACGACTGCCGGATCGTGGGTCGCGACCACGACGACCGCTCCACGCTCGGCCTCGCGGCGCAGCTCGGCGAGGACCAGGGCCCGGTTGCCTTCGTCGAGCTCGCTGGTGGGCTCGTCGGCGAGCAGCACCTCGGCCTCGACCACGAGCCCGCGCGCACAGGCCACCCGCTGCATCTGGCCACCGGAGAGCTCCTCGACCTGGCGGTCCCCGAGGTCGGCGATGTGGAACCGGGCCAGCGCGGCCTCGGCCCGCTCATCGGCCTCGGCCGGCTTCACCCCGCGGGCTCGCAGCGCCACCGAGACGTTCTCGCGCGCGGACAGGATCGGCACGAGCCCGTAGACCTGGAGCACGAAGGCGACCTCGGGGCGCGGGTCGCCCGTGCCCTGCCACATCGGGCTGGCGTCGTACGACGTGGTGCCCGACGTCGGCTCGAGCAGCCCACCGGCGATCGAGAGCAGGGTGGTCTTGCCGGACCCGCTCGGACCGGAGAGTGCGGTGAGCTCACCGGCGCGCAGGTCCAGGTCGATCCCGTCCAGCAGGGGCCGGTGGATGACGTAGCGGATCGCGGAGAGCTGGAGCGTGCTCACGGCTGCTCCTCCCGGAGGCTCTCGGGGTGCTGGTCGGTGGGACGCGAGACGACCAGCCGGTCGCGCTCCTCGGGCTCGATCCGCACCAGGGTGCCCTGGGGCCACTCGGCGGCCAGGTGGGTCGGGAGGTGGACGACGCCCTCGGCGCCGATCACGACGTACTCCGCCCCGTCGCGACCCTCCGCGCCGACCCGGCCGCCCTTCATCGTGACCGTTCGGGGGAAGGTCGCGGCGACCTCGGGCTGGTGGGTGACAACCACGATCGTGGTGCCGAGCTCGTCGCCGAGCTCGTGGATCAGCTCGATGACCTGGTCGCGGTCCTCGTGGCTGAGCTGGCTGGTCGGCTCGTCGGCGAGGAGCAGCTGCGGAGAGGTCGAGACGGCGCAGGCCAGGGCGAGCCGCTGGCGCTGCCCACCCGACATGGTGGAAACCACCTGGTCGAGCTGGGTCTCGAGGCCGACCCGGCGCAGCAGGTCGACGTCCGGGACGGCGTCGCGACGCTCGGCTTGTGAGAGCGCGAGCCGGGCGAAGGCGATGTTCTGGCGTGCGGTGGCGTAGGGCAGCAGGTTGCGGGTGGAGCCCTGCAGCATCGTGCTGACCCGACGCGAACGGATCCGGGCGAGAAACCGCTCCCCCATCCGGGAGATCTCCTCGTCGCCGAGGAAGATCCGCCCGGCGCTGGGCTTCTGGATCCCGCCGAGGAGGGTGAGCAGGGTGGACTTGCCGGAGCCGCTGGGGCCGAGGAACGCGACCCGATCGCCGGACGCGATCGTCAGGTCGACGCCCTGGAGTGCCACCACGTCGTGGCCTTCGAAGGTGCGGTAGAGGTGGACGACGCCCTGGCACCGGACCCCCACGCCGCCCGGTCGCCCGAGCTGACCGATGTCCAGCACCCGGTCGGTGCCGCCCTCCGGCGCGATCTGTGACGTCACTGCAACCATCCCCCTGTCCGCAGGTCAGGACAGCGTACGCACGGCTTCGTGGCAATCGGACGCGGCTCTTCGTTAGCCGGTTGTGACTCGGGCGTGGGGCGAGAGCGTAGGTTCTCGACTCGTGCAGCGGTTCAGGGGACTCGTCGCGGACACCCGTCCGTTGGCAGGCGACCACTTCCGGCGGTTGTGGCTCGCCAACATCATCACGGTGGTCGGCGCCCAGCTCACCGTGGTCGCCGTCCCCGCGCAGATCTACGCCCTGACCGGCTCGTCGGCGTACGTCGGCCTCACCGGCCTGTTCGGCCTGGTGCCGCTGGTCGTCTTCGGGCTGTGGGGCGGCGCCCTGGCCGACGTGATGGACCGGCGCACCCTGCTGATCCTGACCACCTCGGGGCTGATCGCGACCAGCGCCGCCTTCTGGGTGCAGGCAGCGCTGGGCCTCGGCAACGTGTGGCTGCTGCTCGGGCTCTTCTCGGTCCAGCAGGCGTTCTTCGCGGTCAACCAGCCGACCCGCAGCGCGATCGTGCCCAAGCTGGTGCCACTGCACCTGCTGCCCGCGGCCAACTCGCTGAACATGACGATCTTCCAGGCGGGCGCGATCGCCGGGCCGCTCGTGGGCGGGGTCCTGATCCCGATCGTCGGCTTCTCCTGGCTCTACCTGATCGACACGATCACGCTCTTCGCGACGCTCTCCGCAGTCGTCCGACTCCCCCAGCTGCGGGCCGACGGCGCGGGGCTCGGCACGCCGGGGCTGCGCTCGGTGGTCGAGGGGCTGGCCTACCTGCGTGGCCACCCGGTCCTGATGATGTCGTTCGTTGTCGACCTGATCGCGATGGTCTTCGGCATGCCGCGCGCGCTCTTCCCCGAGATCGCCCACCTCGGCTTCGGGGGGCCGAGCGGCGGCGGGCTGGCCTTCGCGCTGCTCTTCGCCGCCATCCCGGCCGGTGCGGTGCTCGGCGGGATCTTCTCCGGCTGGGTCTCCCGGGTCGACCTGCACGGCCGGGCGGTCATCGTCTGCATCCTCGTGTGGGGTGCCGCGATGGTCGGCTTCGGCGGCGCCGTCGGGCTCGCCGGCCGTTGGCCCGGCCCGATGCTGGTCACCGCCATCGCGATGCTGGTGGTCGGCGGTGCGGCCGACATGGCCTCGGCGGCGTTTCGCACCAGCATGCTGATGACCGCGGCGACCGACAACGTACGCGGACGCCTGCAGGGCGTCTTCATCGTGGTGGTTGCCGGCGGGCCGCGGGTCGCGGACGTCGTGCACGGCGCCAGCGCGGCCGCGGTGGGCACCGCCGCCTCGGCCGCGGGCGGCGGGGTGCTCGTGGTCATCGGCACGGTCGTGGCGGCCCTCGCCGTCCCCTCCTTCGTGCGCTACCGGATCACCCGACCGTCCGCCGAAGCGGCCTGAGGCCGCCTGCGGTCCTAGGCTTCCGGGGTGACTTCGAACGGCGACCCCTTCGACCCGGCCCTCGCGCAGGCGTCCGGGATCGACCCCGAGGAGCTGGCGACGGCGGTCCGGGTCCTTCAACAGCTGCACCACCTGCCCGATGACCACCCGGACATCCGGACCATCAAGCACGCTGCCTCGCACATGTACAAGGCGCTCAAGTCGGAGCGGCGGACCCGCAAGCGCCAGGCCGAGCTGGCCGCCGACCGGGCGGTCACCGAGCGCACCGCGACCGGCTCCCCGATGCGGATCGACGACGAGACCCAGGGCATCGCGCTGGTCTCCTCGACGCAGGGCGCCTTCGCGGGCGAGCTGATCAACCCGCGTGGCTGCTACATCTGCAAGAACGACTACACGCTGGTCGACGCGTTCTACCACTGGCTCTGCCCGAGCTGTGCGGCGTTCTCGCACACCAAGCGGGACCAGCGCACGGACCTCACCGGCAAGCGGGCCCTGCTCACCGGCGGGCGCGCCAAGATCGGCATGTACATCGCGCTGCGGCTGCTGCGCGACGGCGCCCACACGACGATCACGACCCGGTTCCCCAAGGACGCCGTCCGCCGGTTCGCCGCGCTCGAGGACAGCGCCGACTGGATCCACCGGCTCAAGATCGTCGGCATCGACCTGCGCGACCCGACCCAGGTGGTCTCGCTGGCCGACGAGGTCGCGGCCGCGGGTCCGCTCGACATCCTGATCAACAATGCCGCGCAGACCGTGCGTCGCTCGCCGGGCTCCTACAGCCAGCTCGTCGAGATGGAGTCGGCGCCGCTGCCCGAGGCCGTGACGCTGCCCGAGATGGTCACCTTCGACCGGATCAGCGACGCCCATCCGGCGGCGATCGCGGGCACCTTGCAGCGGCACGCGGTCGCGCACCACGAAGGCGAGTCGGCCGAGCAGGCGCTGGCCGCCCACGACCTCGGCGCGAGCGCGGCCTCGATGACGGCGCTGGCGCTCACCGCCGGGAACGCGAGCCTCGAGGCACACCTCGCCGGCACGGCAGTCGACGCGGGCGGGCTGCTGCCCGACCTGCAGACCGAGAACTCCTGGACCCAGAAGGTCGAGGAGGTCGACCCGCGCGAGCTGCACGAGGTGCAGCTCTGCAACGCGACCGCGCCGTTCATCCTGATCTCGCGGCTGCGCCCGGCGATGCGGGCGGCGGTGCGCGCCGACGGTGCGTCGCGGGCGTACGTCGTGAACGTCTCGGCGATGGAGGGGCAGTTCTCCCGGGCCTACAAGGGGCCGGGGCACCCGCACACCAACATGGCCAAGGCCGCGCTGAACATGCTGACCCGCACCAGTGCGGGCGAGATGTTCGAGACCGACCGGATCCTGATGACCGCCGTCGACACCGGCTGGATCACCGACGAGCGGCCGCACCAGGAGAAGCTGCGGATCGCCGCCGAGGGCTGGCACGCCCCGCTCGACCTGGTGGACGGCGCGGCCCGGGTCTACGACCCGATCGTGCGCGGCGAGGCCGGCGAGGACGTCTACGGCTGCTTCGTGAAGGACTTCAGGCCGAGCCCCTGGTGAGCCGGCGCCGTCAGGCGCCGAGCAGCCCCCTGAGGTAGGCCGCCTGACCGACGTGCTGGATGTCGTCGTTGACGACACTGATCAGCCGGGCGCCCAGGGTGACCGGCGGGTCCCACCGCTCGTCGACGATCCGGTCGAGGTCGTCGGCGTCCAGCCCGGCGAGCCAGCCGAGGGTCTGCTCGTGCACCGCGGAGAGGTACGACGCGAGAAGCTCGGCGTCGGCACTGACCCGCCCGACGTCCTCGGTGGAGTGGCCGTAGCCGATGTCCCCGTCGGGAAACGGGAGGTCGAACCGTCGCGCAAAGCCCTGCGCCGTCCACACCTGGTCGAGCCCCGCGACGTCGGCCACGTGGTCGTCCTGGACGCGGGCCAGGTGCCAGACCAGCCAGCCGATCGGGTTGGCCTCGGGGCCGGGTCGGTGGGCAAGCTGGTCGGCGTCGAGGCCGTCGACGACCGCGCGGCCGCCCGCCACGATCCGTTCGAAGGCATCGGTCAACATCTCGGCGGGAGTCATGGACCCACCGTAGGTCCAGCTCGTCCCCGAATCGACCCCCTCAGCCTGCCCGGTCGTCCGTCGCCTCGGCCCGGGCGACCTTGCGGTCAGTGAGCACGATCCACAGCGCCAGGGCGGCGCCGGCGAGCACGGCGAAGGTGAAGCAGACCATCGCGATTGCGGGGTAGCCCAGGATCCGGTGGTCGGTCGGGACCCGCATCATCGTCGCGGCGCCGAGCACGGTGGCCGCGATGATCATGCCGAGCGTGACCCGGTTGGCGATCCGCTGCAGGACCGTGTGGAGCTGCTGCTCGTCGATGGAGCGAACCCGCATCGTGAACTCACCCTCGGCCAGGCTGTCCAGGATCCGGTTGCCCCGCTTGGGCAGCATCGAGGTGAACTCTTTGGCCTCGATCGCCGCCGCCATGATCCCGGCAGGGCTCACCTTGAGACCGCTGGTCAGAAGGCTGGTCACGTTGGCCCGGATCGCCTCGGCCGGGTCGAAGTCCGGGTCGAGGTGCAGGGTCGCCTGGTCGAGGTTGAGCAGCGCCTTCCCGATCATCGACATCTCCGCGGGTGGGCGCAGCCCGTGCAGGCCGGAGAGCCGGCTCAGCTCGACCAGAACCGTGCCCGCCTGGAGGTCGGGCCCGGCCGCGGCCGCCTCCGACACCAGGTGTGCCACCTCCGCACGGAACGTCGCCGCGTCGTAGTCCGGAAGCGGGTGGCCCATCCCGGCGAGTACGCCGGCGACCTCCTCGCCGTCCCCGTCCCCGATGGCGAGCAGCAGCTTGACCACCTTGTCCTGCAGCCGGGGAGCCACGGAGCTGACCATGCCCAGGTCGAGCAGGGCGAGCCGTCCGTCGTCGGTCAGCATCAGGTTCCCGGGGTGGGGATCGGCGTGCAGTACGCCGTGGTCGAGCATGAGTTTCAGGTAGCAGCTGAACAGCTGCTCGACGATGGGCCTGGCGTCCACGTCCAGCAGCCCCAGGGGGCCGACGTCGGTGACCTTACGGCCCTCCACCCGCTCCATGGTCAGCACCCGCGAGGAGGAGTGGTCGAGGATCGGCTCGGGCACCACGAGCAGGTCGTAGCCCTCGGTCAGGTCGCGGAACTTCAGCAGGTTGCGGGCCTCACGACGGTAGTCGAGCTCGCCGGCCAGGGAGCGGCGGAACTGTCCGAGCAGCTGCTCGAAGCCGTAGCGCCGGCCCGCCTCGGTGTGCCGGTCGGCGAGACCGGCCAGGCGCGTCAGTGTCTCCATGTCCTCGCGGGCCAGGTCGCGCGCCTCGGGCCGCTGGATCTTGACCACGACCTCGCGGCCGCTGGGCAGGGTGGCCCGGTGCACCTGTCCCAGTGAGGCGGCCGCGAGCGGCTCGCGGTCGAAGTCGGCGAAGAGGTGGCGGATCTGGCCGCCCAGCTCGGCCTCGACGATCTCCTGGACGACGTCGTAGTCGAAGGGCTCCGCCGCGTCCTGCAGCCGAGCCAGGGCCGCGGTGTAGGCGGCCGGGAGCAGGTCGAACCGGGTCGAGAGCAGCTGGCCGAGCTTGATGTAGGTCGGGCCGAGCTCCTCCAGGTCCCTCGCGAACGCCGTGGCCATCGCCTCGTCGCCCTCGGGCGGCTCCTCGTCGAAGGTGAACTCGTCGAGTCCCGCCCCGTCGACCAGGTCGGAGCGGCCGTGCCGCACCAGGAGTCGAGCCAGCGCGGCGTACCGGCCCATGGTCTTGGGGGTGAGGGAGCTCATGCGGGGAGCATGCCCCGATCGCGGCCGCGCACACCCGCGACCTAACGTGGGCCACGACACCCGACGAGAGGACCGCGTGATGAGTGAGTCGACAGCTGCCGGCCGAACCACCTCCCCGAACGTCATCGTCTTCGACGTCAACGAGACGCTCTCCGACATGTCGCCCCTGACGCGGCGCTTCGAAGCGGTCGGCGCGCCGCCCGAGCTCGCGGCGACGTGGTTCGCCTCGCTGTTGCGCGACGGCTTCGCCCTCTCGACCGTCGGGTCGGCGAGACCGTTCGCGGAGCTCGCCCGTCAGACACTGGTCGTGGCGCTGCACGGCGTCACGTCGGGTCCTCTCGACGCCGCGGTCGATCAGGTCCTGGCCGGGTTGCCCGAGCTCGAGGTCCACCCCGATGTCGTCGGGGCCATCGCCGCGCTGGTCGACCAGGGGCGCACCCTGGTCACCCTCAGCAACGGCGCGGCCTCGGTGGCCGACGGGCTGCTGACCCGGGCCGGGATCCGCGACCGGTTCGCTGCGCTGCTGTCGGTCGAGGACGCGGGCATCTGGAAGCCGGCCGCCGCGGCCTACGCCCACGCCCTGCGCGCGTGCAACGTCCCCGCGGCCGAGGCAATGCTGGTCGCGGTGCACCCCTGGGACATCGACGGCGCCCACCGGGCGGGGCTGGCGACGGCCTGGATCAACCGGTCCGGCGGTCCCTACCCCGACCACTTCGCCCGTGCCGACGTCGAGGCGTCGTCCCTGGTGGAGCTCGCCGAGCGGCTCGCGGCCCCCAGAAGTGAGGGCCAGAAGTGAGGGCTAGGCGACGGCGTACGACAAGGCGGTGACCGTCTCGGCCGCGCTGCGGGACTCACCACGGGCCTCGCGGAACAGACCCGCGACCTGGCCGACCACGTTGCGGCGGTTGGTCCCGGCCAGCCAACCATTGGGCAGCGAGAGCCGCAGCACCTTGTGCCAGGCGCTCGCGACCTGCAGCGGCAACGGCGCGGTGTTGTAGCTCAGTCCGTTGCGCTGGAAGAGGTCGCGCACCTTCGGGGCGATCTCGGCGTACCGGTTGCTCGGCAGGTCCGGGAAGAGGTGGTGCTCGATCTGGTGCGACAGGTTGCCGGCCATCAGGTGCAGGAAGCGGCTGCCGGAGATGTTGGCCGACCCGAGCATCTGGCGCAGGTACCACTGAGCCTTGGACTCCTTGTCGTCCAGCGCGGGCTGCTCAAAGGTCTCGACACCTTCGGGGAAGTGGCCGCACATGATGATCGAGTGGGACCAGACGTTGCGAACCACGTTGGCAGTCAGGTTGGCGGCCAGGGTCGGCAGGAACGAGCCGGTCGGGATCGACAGGACGGGGTGGACCACGAAGTCCTTGGTGACCTGCTTTCGGATCTTCGCCAGCGTCTTGCGGACGTTCGCCTTCCGCTCGGGTGAGTCGGGCGCGTCGCCCTGGTCGAGGTCGTAGGTCGCGATGCCGTACTCGAAGATGAGCGCGTTGACCACGTTCACTAGTGGCTGCAGCAGGTGCCGGCGCTCCCACGGCTGGTCCTCGTCGACGCGCATGATGCCGTAGCCGAGGTCGTTGTCCTGGCCGATGATGTTGGTGTAGGTGTGGTGGGTCTCGTTGTGCGCGCGCTTCCACAGCTCAGGCGGCGAGGCGTAGTCCCAGTCCCAGGTCGTCGAGTGGATCTTCGGGTCGCGCATCCAGTCCCACTGGCCGTGCAGCACGTTGTGCCCGATCTCCATGTTGTCCAGGATCTTGGCGGCGCTGAGGCCGGCGGTCCCGAGCACCCACGCCGGCGGGAAGACGCTGGCCAGCAGGACCACCCGGCTGCCGAGCTCGAGGGCGCGCTGCAGACCGATGACGCGCCGGATGTAGGTCGCGTCGGCCGCGCCCAGGCTGTCGAGGACGCCCTGACGGATCAGGTCGAGCTCCTTGCCGATCAGCTCGACGTCCTCGGGGCTCAGGTGGGCGACCTGGCTGTTCGGCTTCTTCTCCAGGACGGTCATGGGTCTCCTCGTCGACCGCCTCGGGGATGACGGCCCACTTCGAGTGTCCCCCTCTTTCCTGAGAATGCCTTCATCCGACCCGACCCGGCGGTCCCAGGGGGGGTGTCCGTCGCGTTGAACGCGCGTTCGTTCAACGCGCTGGAGAGGTCAGGCCAGGGCGGCGTACTCCCGGGCAATGGCCGTGCCGAGACGCGCGTTGTTGCGCACCAGCGCGATGTTGGCGGTGAGGCTGGCGCCGTCGGTGATCTCCACGATCCGGCCCAGGAGGTACGGCGTCGCATCCTTGCCGTGGATGCCCAGGGAAGCCATGTCGGCGAGCGCCCGGTCGATGATGCCGCCGATCTCGGCGGAGGGGATCTCGTCCTCGACCGGGATCGGGTTGGCGACCACGACCCCGCCACCGACGCCCAGGCCCCACTTGGCCGCCATCACGGCCGCCACCTCGCCGGGGGTGTCGACCCGCATGGGGGCCTGGTGGCCGCTGCTGCGCGAGAAGAACGACGGGAACTCGTCGGTGCCGTAACCCAGGACCGGGACGCCGAGGGTCTCCAGCTTCTCCAGGGTGAGCCCGATGTCGAGGATCGACTTCACGCCCGCGCAGACGACCGCGACGTCGGTGGTGCCGAGCTCGGTGAGGTCGGCGCTGACGTCGAAGCTCTGCTGCGCACCCCGGTGGACCCCGCCGAGGCCCCCGGTGACGAAGGTGCGGATCCCGGCGAGGGCCGCCAGCCGCATCGTGGAGGCGACGGTGGTGGCGCCGTGGGTGCCGCGCGCCACGACGAAGGGCAGGTCCCGGACGCTCACCTTGGCCACGTCGGGGTGGCTGGCGAGCAGCTCGAGGTCGTCCGCTCCGAGGCCGATGCGAGGACGGCCGTCGAGGACCGCGATCGTGGCGGGGACGGCGCCGCGCTCGCGGATGATCCCCTCGACCTCGACCGCCATGGCGACGTTCTGCGGGTAGGGCATCCCGTGGCTGATGATCGTGGACTCCAGCGCCACCACCGGGGTGCCGTCGGTGAGGGCCTGAGCGACCTCGTCGGTAAGGGTGAGCAGGGGGTGCGGGTGGTTCTGGGAATGCGTGGCGGACTTCACGGGGTGCTCCTGACGAGGCGGTCGGTCAGGTCGGGCCTGACCGTGTGGGCGCTGGCGATGGTGAGGGCGGCGGCGCGATGGCCGTACGTCGCGGCGGCGACTGGGCGGTCGCCGGTGAGCAGGGCATGACAGAAGGCGGCGAGCATCGCGTCCCCGGCGCCGGTGACGTCGCGGACCTCCGCAGCGTTCGCGTCGAGGAAGGTGTGCTCATCGGGACTGCTCAGCAGGGAGCCTCGTCCCCCGAGGCGGACCCAGACGTGGGTGACACCCCGGCCGTGCAGGGCCTCGGCGGCCCGAAGCAGCTGGCGGTCCGTGCGAGCGGGCAGCCCCGTCAGGGCCGCGAGCTCGTCGCGGTTGGGGGTGACGGCGAAGAGCGGGCGGTCGGACTCGACCAGGTGGGCGACCGCCGCCGCCTTGGGCACGCTGACGGGCTCGAGGACGGTGCGGACCCCGGCCGCAGTGGCGAGGTCCACGGCGAAGCCCAGGGTCTGGGCGGCCAGGTTGCCGTCCAGGACCAGCAGGCTGGCCGCCGCGATCAGGTCACGCGCCGCATTGACCTGGTCGGCGCCGAGCTCGTCGGTCGCACTCATGTCGGCCACGGCCACGACCAGCTCGCCCGTGGCATCGAGGACCGCGGTGTAGGTGCCGGTGGCACGGGCGCTGCGGCGTACGTGCTCAACGTGGACGCCGGCTGCCGAGGTGGCGGCCAGCACCTGGTCGCCGAGGCCGTCGCTGCCGATGGCGGCCACGAGGTGGGTGCGGGTGCCGAGCCGGGCCAGGTTTTCGGCGATGTTGCGGCCCACCCCGCCCGGCGTCATCGACCCGGTGCCGGGGTTGCTGGTCGCCGCGACCGCGGCGCGGCTGCTCCGGGCCTTGATGTCCATGTTGGCGCCGCCCACCACCACGACCGCGGGCTGCTCGCTCAGGACGTAGCCCCGCCCGAGGATCACGCCCTTCTTGCCCAGGTTGGAGAGATGGACGTTGACCGCTGCCCGGGTGGTGCCAAGCGCGTCCGCGATCGCCTCGGAGCCGATCAGCGGGTTGCGGCGCAGCAGGGTGACGATCTCCTGCTCACGCTCGGTGAGCGTCATACTTGTCAACATAAGGCAGCTTTGTCCCAATAAGCCAGTCGACCGCTGACGAGCCCTACGCCGGGTCGGGCGCCCCGATCTTCTCCAACCGGTGCCGCAGCGAGGCTTCGCGGTGCGCGTTGCCGGTCAGCACGACGTAGCGTTCCCCGAAGCCCGCGAGCAGCGCGTCGTCGAGCCGCCGAACCGCGCCCGGCGGGTAGCGGTACTCCATCCGCTCGTTGATCGCGGTGCCGTCGATGGGGCGCAGCACGTCGGCCAGCTCGTCGAGCGAGGTGATGCCCAGCTCCAGCAGGAGCCCCGAGATCCACGAGTAGTGGTCGGTACGCGACCAGCCGGCGTCGGCGTACTGGCCGGCGAGGAAGGCCGCGAGCTCGCGCGGGCTGATCCGCGGGTCGTCGTCCTCGGGCTCCGGGCGCTGCCCGGTCATCCCGGCCTGGAGCCGGTCGCGGATGGTGGAGAACTCCCGGTCGGCGAGCTCGAGCAGCCCGGCCGCGAGGGTGAACCTCCGGTCGAAGTCGCGCACGTGCTCCTCCGGAATCTCGCCCTTGTAGCGGATGTCGTGCTCGAACTCCGCCCACGCGTGCTGCAGCACGGTGCGGATCTGCACCTGGGCGCGGTAGCCACGCAGCATCTCGTAGGCCGGCTGGCTCTCCCGCGCGGCGTCCAGCGAGACCAGCAGGTGCCGGCTGGCGTAGCCGAACCGTCCCTCGCTCGCGGTCTCCTGGCCCATGTCCCGGTCATCGAGCACGACCACCTGGTCGTCGAGCAGCTCGGCCACCGCCGCCACGTCGCTGTGCACGTAGGTGATCACCCGAATCCCGATCTGGTCGGTGATCTCGCGCAGCGGGTCGGTGAAGACGGGCACGCCGTCGACGACCTTGCCCGCCTTGGCCGCGAAGGAGGCCACGCTCTTGGCCCGACCCGTGACACTCAGGTAGTTGATGCCGGCATCGTCGAGGATCGTCGTGACGAGTCCGACGAACTGCTCACTGGTCTCGCGCAGGCCGGCGTACTGCGCGGCGTACTCCCGCACCGCGGAGCGGGCCGGGTCCTCGGCCGCCTCCCGGGTCGGTCGCTCGCGCGGGGTCGGCCGGTGCCCGGCCGGCAGTGTCGGGGTGACGATGTAGCCGGTCTCGAAGTCGCCGTAGGTCGTGGTGCCGTCGGCGACCCGGGTGGTGTGGAGCGCGACGTAGGCACAGACCACCGCGTCGACCTGGTCCTCCACCACCCGCAGCTCGCTCTTGCGGGACGCGGACTCCACCGCTCCCACGAGCGCCTCCCAGGCGGGGCCGGCGACGCCCAGCGTGGGGGTGGCTCCCGCCAGCCCCTCGAGGAGCCCCATCAGGGCCAGCAGCTCACCGCGGAGCTGGTCGAGGCTGCGGCCGGGCTTGCTCTTGTACTTCAGCGTCCGGCCGAGCCGGAAGAGAGCGACCGTCGCCGGGTGCGGATAGACCTCGATCGCGCGGCGTGGGCGCCGCGAGCGCGGGTTCATGTCCAGCCCCAGCAACGAGCTGAGCCGGGCGCCGCGGGGGACGCCGCTGAACTCGCGCCTTCCGGTGTTGGCGGGGTGGGCGCCGGCGTCGAATCGGGCGAAGTCGCGGTTCAGCTCGGCCTCGGCAGGACGGTTGCCGGTGGCGTTGCGGACGATCAGCGGCGCGTCGATCGCGACCAAGCAGTCCCCCTCGACGTACGGCGCGAGCTCGGCGGCGATCTCCTCGTCGGTATCCACTGCACAGACGTGCACGAGGTGGCCGTCGTCGTCGAGCACCGCCAGCCCGGTGGGCTTGCGCTCGCCCCAGGCCAGGTCCACGCCGACGAAGTACATGGGGGCAGCCTGCCGCATCCGGCCCCGCCATGGGGCCACCCCCGCGCTGACCGGGCACTCTGGGGCACTCTCAACACCCCGACCGGGCACTCTGAGGCACTCTCAACACACCGACCGGGCAGTTTTGGGCAGTACGACGTGCCGCCTAGGTTGGCGCCATGCCCCAGGACCTCTCCGCCGTGCGGTGGCCGCTGCACACCGAGCGGCTCTCGATCCGGCCCGGCACCGTCGACGACCTCGAGGCGACCTGGCAGATCCGCCACCTGCCCGAGGTGGGTCGTTGGCTGACCTCCGCCTCGAGCAACCGGGACCAGTACGCAGAGAAGTTCATCGATCCCGAGCGGCTCAGCCGAACACTGGTCATCGAGCTCGGCGGGGTCGTCATCGGCGACCTCTACCTGCTGGTCCAGGACGCCTGGTCGCAGTCCGAGGTCGCCGACCGGGCCCGCGGCGTGGAAGCCGAGCTCGGTTGGGTCCTCGCACCGTCGTACACCGGGCACGGCTACGCGACCGAGGCCGTGGCAGAGCTGATCCGGGTCTGCTTCGAGGAACTGGGTCTGCGACGGGTGCTGGCCAACTGCTTCGCCGAGAATGGCGCGTCCTGGCGGCTGATGGAGCGGCTCGGGATGCGCCGCGAGACCTACACGGTGCGGGAGTCGCTGCACCGCTCCGGCGAGTGGCTGGACGGCATGACCTACGCGCTCCTCGCCGACGAGTGGCGCGCCGCCCGTGAACCCGCAGCGGCCGCGGACAAGCCCGACGCCTGAAGGGACGTCAGGTCAGCAGGTCGGGGGCGACCTGTTCGAGAGTGACCTGGTCGGCGGCGTCCGCGCTGGTGATGGTGAACACCTTGTCGAGGCTGGTGATCCGGAACAGCCGCAACAGCCGCTCGTTGCTGCACACGATGGCGAACGACCCGCGGAACGCATGCGTCTTGCGACGGGCACCGATCAACGCGCCGAGACCGGTGGAGTCCAGGAAGGTCGTCTCGTCGAGGTCGACCACGATCTCGACGTGACCGTTCACGACGAGGTCGTTGATCACTTCGCGCAGTTGGTTCTGAGAGACCAGGTCGAGCTCCCCGCGCGGGATCACGACGTGGCGACCGGGCTCGGCCCTGACCTCGATTTCGAGCTGCATGCGCCTTCTCCGTCATCGACATGGACCGTCCACCTGAGACGTGCCGGTGCAAGTGTGGCCTGCCCGGGGGGATTTGGGCAGCGCGTGCGCTCCATTTCACACCACTTTCACCCCTCGGGGTACTCCCTCTGACGTTCTCGCGCGACGCCCTCTGTGGTTATCATGCGACGCGTGGACGCCATCAGCAGGTGCAACGTGCGCGAAAGTGGGCGCGCCGACGGCCAGCCGATCGTCTTCGCCCACGGCTTCGGCTGCGACCAGCACATGTGGCGCTTCGTGGCCCCCGAGTTCGAGGACGAGTTTCGGGTGATCTGCTTCGACCACGTGGGCAGCGGCGGCTCCGACCTCGCGTCGTACGACGTCGAGCGCTACTCCACCCTGCAGGGGTACGCCGATGACGTGCTCGAGATCTGCGACGAGCTCGGCCTGGCTGACGTGGTCTTCGTGGGCCACTCGGTGTCCGGAATGGTCGGGGTGCTGGCCGATGTGGCGCGTCCGGGCCTGTTCGCCAAGCTCGTGCTCGTCGGACCCTCGCCGCGCTACCTCGACGACGAGGGGTACGTCGGTGGCTTCGGTGCCGCGGACATCGAGGAGCTGCTGGACTCCCTGGACAGCAACTACCTCGGCTGGTCGAGCGCGATGGCTCCCGTGATCATGGGCAACCCCGATCGCCCCGAGCTCGGCGCCGAGCTGACCGAGAGCTTCTGCCGGACCGATCCGGAGATCGCGCGCGAGTTCGCGCGGGTCACCTTCACCTCGGACAACCGGGCCGAGCTGCCCCTGGTCAGCGCGCCCACTCTGGTGCTCCAGTGCAGCCAGGACGCGATCGCCTCGATCCCCGTCGGCGAATACGTCCGCGACCACATCCCCAACGCCTCGATGGTCCTTCTCGACGCGACCGGGCACTGCCCCAATCTCAGCGCTCCGGCAGCAACGACCGCGGCGATCGGGGAGTTCGTCGGTGCCGGCGGAGGCTGAGGGCACCGACCTCGAGACCGCCCGAGCCGCCTTCGACGAGGCCCTGAGGTACGACGACGCGGTGCGGCTCTACGACCAGGCGCCGTGTGGCTACCTTTCGACGACTCCGGACGGGCTGGTCACCAAGGCCAACCAGACATTCCTGACCTGGATCGGCCACGAGCGCGCCGAGCTGGTCGGCCGCCGGACGTTCGCCGAGCTGCTGACGCCCGGCGGGCGGATCTACCACGAGACGCACTACGCGCCGATGCTGCGCATGCAGGGCAGTGTTCGCGAGATCGCCCTCGAAATCGTCCGTGCGGACGGGACCCGCCTGCCCATCCTGGTCAACGCCGTCCTGGACAGCGACGACGACGGCGCACCGAGCGTCGTACGGATCGCCGTCTTCGAGGCCACCAGCCGTCGGGAGTACGAGCGCGAGCTGCTGCGCGCCCGGCGGCGCGCCGAGGAGTCCGAGACACACGCCTTGGCGCTGTCGCGCACGCTCCAACAGACCCTGATCCCGCCGAGCCCGCCGCACATCCCGGGTCTGGACGTGGCGGCGGTCTACCGCCCGGCGGGCGACGGGACCGAGGTCGGCGGCGACTTCTACGACGTCTTCCAGCTCGGAGAGGGTGACTGGGCGGTGGCGCTCGGGGACGTGGCCGGAAAGGGAGTCGACGCCGCGGTCCTCACCAGCCTGGTCCGTCACTCGTTGCGCGACGTCGCGGTGCGGATCGCTGAACCCGGGGCCGCGCTGGCGGAGCTGAACAGGGTGCTGCTGCGGCACCAGACCGAGCGGTTCTGCACGATGGTCCTGCTGCGCCTGCGCTGCGTCGACGGCGCGTGGACCCTCACAATGAGCTCGGCCGCTCACCCGCCGCCCGTCCTGAGCACACCCGGGGCCGATCCTCGAGCGTTGGACGTCCACGGCTCGCTGCTGGGCGTCTTCGAGTCGGGTGTCTATCCCGACCTCGACCTGACCCTCGAGCCCGGACAGCTGCTGCTGCTGTACACCGACGGTGTCCCGGAGGGCAGGAGTGCCGACAACTTCTTCGGCGACGAGCGGTTGGCTCAGAGTGTGGCCCGACACGCAGGCACCGCACACGAGCTGACTCAGGGTGTGCTTGCCGACGTGCTCGCGTTCCAGGACCAGGCGCCCCGCGACGACATCGCGATGGTCGCGATCGGCGTACCTCTCAACTGAGCGGCGAGGCCCGCCGACACACTCACCCCGCCTCGCCGATGACGGCCGGCCCAGCGTCATCCAGCGGATCGAGCTCCTACTCCTCCTCGAGGAGGTCGCGGTCACGGCGCCTGGTGGTCCTGTCTCCGCGGGCTGCTGGACTCGATCCTCGCCTCCCTCACGTTCGCCTGACGTCGGCCCACGGGCGCCGGGCACGCGCTCGCCTCAGACCGGCCGGCTGATCGACTGCTCTCGGGATTCTCGGGACCTTCGCCGCTATTGCCACGACTCGCCCTGGGTGTCACATTGATGGGACCGGGCAGGTGTCTGCGCCTTCGTGGCCACCCGAGTTGTCTCACCAGCCGATGTGAGCACACCAAGGTTCAGTCGGTTCGTTGTGCTTCGAAGGGTGAACGGCCATGGAAACCCGAACCAGCGCAGAACCTGCGAGCGATCCCTTCCGACTGATGTCGCTCGATGGCCTGACTGACCGATTTGTCGCGCCCCTCGGCCTGCCCGAGGCCGACCCGGAGGTCCACGACATCGCCGTCATGTTGCGCGCGGCCCTGGAAACCGCACTGCAGACCAACGGGGCTGAAGTACTCGGCGACGTGTTGCGCTTCGCCCAGGGTCGCCTCGAAGTACGTGGTCTGTCGGACCTCGGCGTACGCGAGCTGGGTGCTGCCCTCCTGGCAGCCGCTGGCCCAATGCTGACATCCGAGCAGCATGACCTCCTGCGGCACCTCCTCGATCGCTACTTCGCGCTGCCGGGCCCTTCTGCTCCAGATGACCCGACGCGCCTGGGTCCGCTGGGCTCCGCCTACCTCGAGCACCTGATTCGGGGAGACCGGAAGGCGGCCATCGCCCTGACGCGCTGGTGCGTCACGAGTGGCATGGACGCGTCCGAGATTCTCGTCGACATCCTGGAACCGGTTCAGCACGAGGTGGGTCGACGCTGGGCCCTCGGACTCGTCTCGGTTGCCCAGGAACATTTCTGCACGGCTGTGACCGAGTACGCGATGACTGACCTCTACCCGGGGATCTTCACGGGCGAGAGGAGTGAACGGCGACTGCTGGCCATGCAGGCGCCCGGGTCGCTGCACCAGGTCGGGTTGCGCATGGTCACTGACGTTCTCGAATGCCATGGCTGGAGCACGACCTAAATCGGCGAGGACGTCGCGCTCGACCATCTCCCCTCCCTGCTGGCCGAGGACCGGGCCGATCTCTTCCTGGTCTCTGCCTCGATGCCGAGCCAGATCGGAGACGTGACGGCCATGATCCGCGCCGTGCGGCTGGATGTCCGGACCCGAAACGTCAAGGTCGTCGTGGGGGGCCGCCCCTTCCTGGTCGCACCAGACCTCGCCGTCGTGGTCGGTGCTGACGGCTGGGCCCGCGATGCACGCACCGCAGTCGACGTGTGCAACAGGCTGGTGGGAGGCGACCATGACGACAGACGATGACCTGCGCGACGAGCGGCTGCTGCTCGAGGTCGGACAGATGACTCACGAGTACGGAGCGCTGCATCGTCGAACCGTACGAGACCTGGCCCGGACTCGTGCTGAGCTGGCCCAGGCCCACGGGGTCCTGGGAACCGTCGCCCACGACCTACGCAGTCCCCTGTCATCGGTCCTCGGGTTCACCGAGCTGCTCCTCGACGACCAGGCGCTCACACCAGCGCAGCGGGACCTGAGCGAACGGGTGAATCGCGCCGCACGCACCTTGACAATCCTCACCGACGAGCTCGTGGAGTCCGTGACCTTCGGCGCCTCGCCCCTGAGATCCACCCCGGTGGACATGTCCGAGCTGGTCAGTCGCATGATCATCCGACACCAACTGCTGCAACCTCCACGCGGGGTCCGGATCGTCATCGAAAATGGTTCGTCTGGGGCGGTTCCGGTCATCGTCCACGGCGACGAGGCCAAGCTCGAAAGGCTGTTGGACAACCTGATCTCGAATGCCGTGAAGTTCTCCCCGGACGATGGCTACGTGCATGTGTCTGTCAGCCAGGACGGCCGAGACGCGGAGATCCGCGTCCGTGACGAGGGCCCGGGACTCCCACCGGAGCAACTGGAGGCGATCTTCCTGCCCTTCCACCGCGCACCTGGCGCGGGCCTGGTCCCCGGCATCGGCCTGGGCCTGACGATCGTCAAGCAGATCTCCGAACGGCATGGTGGGCGGGTGCACGTGGAGTCCGTCCTCGCAGCCGGTGCCACCTTTGTGGTGCGCCTCCCGCTCGTTGTCGAGTCCAAGGCGCCGCACTGACACGTGCACCGCTCGATCGCGATTCACGTCTCTTCAGGTGCGGACGGCAGCCGGACAGGTCACTTGCCCGCACCACCGCGTCGCGACGGTCGGCGGCGGTGTGCAGCGGCTTCTCGGCATGCACTACCTGGGTGGACAGCACCTTCCTCATCGGCTTGGAGTCCGCGAATCTGCAGATCCTGCAATTTGGGACGTTCGACTGCAAAATCACCAACCGTCGGCAACTGCCGACGACCACCGAGATCGCAATCCCGTCACCCCGCACGGGGATGAACGTGCAATACCGGCGGTCGCGAACCTGCAAACCTCAACGCGTGGATCGCGGCATGTCCGTGCACCTCAGTAGTTGGATGATCCACCGATGGCCCGGTGAGATCAACGAGTCATGCGTTCGTCCCCGCCTGACCGTGCCGCTTCTCGTATGCGCGGCACTCCGCTGACTACGCTCAGGCGGAACCGCCTACCTGAGTCGCTGCCGCGCGCGTAGCGTGTCGGACGTGACGGTCAGCCTTCAAGAGATCAATGACAACAACATTGATTCGGTCCACGCGCTTCGTACGACACCTGATCAAGAGCGATTCGTGTCCTCGGTGGTCGACTCGCTGGCAGAGGCCGCCGAGCTCCCCCAGGCGAACCCCTGGGTCCGGGCCGTTTACAGCGACGATCTGCCCGTCGGGTTCGTCATGTTGGCTTGGAATGTCGACCCTCAACCTCCCGGAATCCTCGGCCCGTGGTTTCTGTGGAAGCTGCTCATCGACCACCGTCACCAGCGCCTCGGCTACGGCCATGAGGTCATGCGACAGATCGTGGAACTGATTCGAGGCCAAGGTGCCACCGAACTGCTGACTAGCTACGCGCTTGGCGACGGCAGTCCAGCCGGTTTCTACGAAGCACTCGGCTTCGTCCCGACGGGAGCCGTCGACGACGGCGAGGTCCTCGCGAGCCTCCCGCTGGACGGACCGGTGCCCACGTGAGCGTCCGAGGAACTCGCACATCGGCTGTTCGGAAGGCCGCAGCGCACGCTATGTGGCATGACGACGCCAGGATGGACGTTTGAATCGCACTGGGACTGATGGAGACTCCAACCAACCCAGTGCGATCCACATTGGGTACTGCGATGTCTCCTTCACTTCAACCTGGGGATGGCGTCGTTGCCGACGTCGACCCGGGAACGAAGTCACTAGGCAGGCCTGTAACGGGTCACAGCTGTCAACGACGGTCGAAAATTGACCCCTTTCCGGCGGTTGAAAGTTGACCCCCTCGGTCTCTAGTTCTCTTCGTTGACGGCCGCGGGGACGCGGCCGAGTTCTCGGTTTCTCAGC
>JBKJLD010000070.1:0-12332 GCA_046597165.1 Nocardioides sp. | reverse complement strand
CAGGAGTACCCGATCGAGCAGTACGTCCGCGACGCCAAGATCGACACCCTCTACGAGGGCACCACGGCGATCCAGGGCCAGGACTTCTTCTTCCGCAAGATCGTCAAGGACCAGGGCACGGCGCTGGGTCACCTGGCCTCGGAGATCCAGGCCTTCATCGACTCGGAGGCCGGCAACGGCCGCCTCAAGGTGGAGCGGGAGCTGCTCGCCACCGCGCTCGAGGATGCCAACGCGATCGTCGGCCACATGATCAACGACCTGATGTCGGCCGAGGGCGAGATCCGCAACATCTACAAGGTGGGTCTCAACACCAGCCGCCTGCTGATGGTGCTGGGCGACGTCGTCTGCGCGTGGCTGCTGCTCCGCGGTGCCGATGTGGCACTCGACAAGCTCGCTGGGGACGCCGGCAAGGACAAGGCGTTCTACGAGGGCAAGGTCGCGGCCGCGCAGTTCTTCGCGCAGACCAACCTGCCCAAGATCACCGCCGAGCGCGCCATCGCCGAGGGCACCGACCTCGCACTGATGGACCTCGACGAGGCTGCTTTCTGAGCTGACCCGCTCGAAGCTCAACACTGACCCGCCCGACTCCTCGGGCGGGTCAGTGTTGTTTCGGGCGGGCTCTCGGCGGCTGCGTTTCACGGGTGGCTCCTGCGGGTACGACTGCGGGAGAATCCGCGGGAACCGTCCCGCCCAACGGAAAGGAATGCCATGGGTATCGGTATCGGAATCCTGCTTCTCGTCGTCGGACTCATCTTGTTGACCGGTGCGGTCGATCTGCCCCAGTCCGTCGACGACGTCGTCGCCACCAACACCGTCGGGTGGATCTGCCTGGTCGTGGGCATCCTCGCCCTCGTTCTTGCGGTGATGAGCATGCAGCGCGGACGGCGGACCGAGATCGTCGAGGAACGCCGCCTCTGACACCCGGAGGTCCACGCTCTAGCGTGAGCGGGTGATCGACTCCACCGCGGCCGGCCTGGTCACCGGTCTGTCCCTCATCGTCGCGATCGGCGCGCAGAACGCCTACGTGCTGCGACAGGGGCTGGCGCGCGAGCACGTCGGCGTGGTGGTGGCGATCTGCGCGCTGTCCGACGTGGTGCTGATCCTCGCGGGAGTCGCCGGCATCGGGACGATCGTCGAGCAGGCGCCGACGGCACTGACCGTCGTGCGCTGGCTCGGCGTCGCGTTCCTCAGCTTCTACGGCGTGAGCTCGCTGCTGCGGGCCCGTCGTACCGAGACCCTGGACGCTGCCGCGGCCCGGACCACCTCGCGCCGCTCAGCGGTGCTGCGAGCCACTGCACTGACCTGGCTCAACCCGCACGTCTACCTCGACACCGTCCTGCTGCTCGGCACCGTCGCGAACCACCAGGGCCCACTGGGGCGTTGGTGGTTCGCGCTCGGTGCCTGCGTGGCCAGCGCGCTGTGGTTCAGCGGGCTGGGCTTCGGCGCCCGCCTGGCCCACCGCGTGCTGGCACGGCCGAGGTCCTGGCAGGTGCTCGACGTGCTGATCGGGCTGGTGATGCTGGCGATCGCGGTGCGACTGGCGCGGGGCTGAGCCGGTCGGTCAGCGACCGTTGTCGGACCAGCGCGACGAGCCGCCGCCGTACGACTTGCCCCCGCTGGAGGGACGACGGGCGTCGCTGCGGCCGCTCTCGGGCCGACGGGCGCCGCCGTGTCCCCCACCCTGACCACTGCGGAACGGCTTGCGCTCCCCACCGGCGTACGACGAGCCGCCGGGGCGACCGCCACTCGACTGGCGGGTGGACTGACGGGCCGGGACCTTGCTGCCGCTCTCGGCGAGGGCTTCGGCGGTCAGCACACGCGGGGCGGTGCGCAGGTCGTGGTGGAGCACCTCGACGCCGGCGCCGCGCTGGAGGCGCGCGACCTGGTCGGCGAACTTCGGTGTGGAGATGGTGACGACGCAGCCGGACTTGCCGGCGCGGGCGGTGCGGCCCGAGCGGTGCAGGTAGGCCTTCGCGTCGCTGGCCGCGTCGAAGTGGATGACCAGGTCGACGTTGTCCACGTGGATCCCACGGGCGGCGACGTCGGTGGCCACGACGGCCTGGACCTTGCCGCTCGAGAACTTGTGCAGGTTGCGCTCGCGCACGCGCTGGCTCAGGTTGCCGTGCAGGTCGACGGCCTGGACACCGGCAGCGGTGAGCGCCTCGGCTAGCTCGACGGCACCGTCGCGGGTGCGGGTGAAGATGACCGAGCTGCCGTTGGCCTCGACGAGGCGGACGGCGGCGTCGACCTTGTCGCGGAACCCGCCGACGACCAGCGTGTGGTGGGTCATCGTGGAGACCGCGCCGGCGGCGGGGTCGAGCTGGTGCAGCTTGGGGTTGCGCAGGTGCTTCTTGACCAGGCGGTCGACGTCACCGTCGAGCGTCGCCGAGAGGAGCATCCGCTGGCCACCGGACGGCGTCATTCCGACGAGCTTGTCGATCGCCGGGTAGAAGCCGAGGTCGCACAGGTGGTCGGCCTCGTCGAGCACGGTCACCTGGACGTCCTCGACCGAGCAGTGGCCCTGCTTGATCAGGTCCTCGAGGCGACCCGGGGTCGCGACGACGATGTCGGCACGGTTCTTGAGCGCACGCACCTGGCGGTCGTACGGCGTACCGCCGTAGATCGTGGCCAGGCGGAGCTTGAGGGAGGTGGCGAGCGGGGTGAGCGCGCGGCTCAGCTGCTGGGCCAGCTCGCGGGTCGGGACCACGATGACGGCGCGGGGGGCGCCGGGGCGGCTCCGCTCGCCGGCGAGGCGGGCCAGCACGGGGATGCCGAACGCGAGGGTCTTGCCGGAGCCGGTCTGGGCGCGGCCCAGGACGTCGTGGCCGGCGAGGCCGTCGGGGATCACGGCGGACTGGACGGGGGTCGGGCTGGTGATGCCCTCCTTGGCCAGGGCCTCGATCAGCTCGGCGGGGAGGACGGAGAAGGCGGTGTCGCCGGAGGTGGGGACTTCGATGGTGGGCGCAGACATGCGTCAGGACTTTCACTTCGGGTGGGATGCGTCCGGCGCGGAGCCACAGGGGCGGATCCGGTGAGCCTTGCGAGACGCGGTCTCGTCACCCGATCAACTGGTCTTGCGCGGAAGTTCCGCGCACCAACACCGGGCTTCAAAGAAGAGTGGCCACTCCCGTCGAGACGGGCGGCCACTGGCTGTTCCCCAGTCTAGGGGTGATGGGGCGAACCCCTCGCATCGTCGCCGGGCGACGCCGCCGGTCAGGTCAGGTCGCGCCGCCCAGCGGGAGGTCGAGCCGGAGCTCGCCGTCGGCACTGACCCGGACGGGGACACCCCAGTCCTGCTGGTGCATCCGGCAGGCCGCACCCTCGCCACCGTCGGCGTCGGCGTCGCAGGAAGCCGCACGCGCAGCGACGTGCAGGACCCCCTCGCCGACCTGGGGATCCAGCACGATGGTGCGGGTCAGGTCGGTGCCACGGCCGTCGCCAGCGCGGATCAGCGACGGTGGCGTGGCACCCACCACCAGCTGGGAGGAGGGGCCGAAGCGGTCGTCGACCTTCTGCCCCGGCGGCGGCGTGAACGCGACGACCAGCTCGATCGAGGCGGCCACCTCGGTGACGGGTCGCTGGGTGCTGTGCTCGAAACCGTCGGTGATCTCGCCGGCCGCCCCCAGCGCGATCCGGGTCAGCCGGTGGGCCCCGGACTCCACGACGACGAGCTGCGCGGGTTCGCCGGCGCCGGGCGACGGGTCGACGTACACCCCACTGGGCTCGGCCAGGTCGGCTGCGAGCGTGGTCATCTCGCCGGTCGCCGGGTCGAAGCGGCGGACGGCGCCGTTGTAGGTGTCGCAGACCGCGACGCTGCCGTCGGGCAGGACGGTGACGCCGAGCGGGTGCTGGAGCAGCGCCTGTTCGGCGGGGCCGTCGCGGAACCCGAAGTCGAAGAGGCCGGACCCGACCGCGGTGTGGAGCTCGCCGTCCGCCAGCCAACGCAGCGACGACGTCTCGCTGTCGGCCAGCCAGAGCCAGTCGCCGTCCGGCGCCAGGCCGGACGTCTGCGCGAACCACGCCTCGGCGAGCGGCCCGTCGACCAGCCCCTCGTTGGTGGTGCCGGCCGCGACGTCGACCTCGCCGGTGCGGGGGTCGAAGGTCCACAGCTGGTGGATCCCGGCCATGGCAATCCAGACGCGCTCCCGCCACCAGGCCACGTCCCACGGGCTCGAGAGCCGCGCGACGCCGTCGCCCTGGAACCACTGCTGACCGTCGCCGGCGAGCACCGTCACCTCGCCGGTGGCCAGCGCGATGCCGCGCAGCTGGTGGTGGACGGTGTCGGCGACCACGACGTCGTACCCCACCTCGGCGGCGAGGTCCGCCGGCAGCAGGCACAGGCCGTTGGGTTCGCGGAACCCCTCGATGCGGCGTACGACGTCACCTTCGGCCGAGAGCTCGACCACCTGGTCGTGGCCGGCGTCGGCGACCAGCGTGCCGCCGTGGGGAAGCGGCACAGCCTTGGCCGGGAAGCGCAGATCGGTCGGCTCGACGACGGGCGCGACGTAGGGAGAGTCGCCGGGCTGGAGGGTGCCTCGCTCGCGGTGCTCGGCGACCAGCTCGGCGAGCAGCGCCTCGATCGCGTGGGCGTGGCCCTCGCCGGCGTACTGACCCACGATGTAGCCTTCGGGGTCGACCAGCACGAGCGTGGGCCAGGCCCGGGCGGTGTAGGCCTGCCAGGTCACCAGCTCGGGGTCGTCGAGGACCGGATGGTGCACCGAGTAGCGCTCGACCGCCTGGGCAAGAGCGACGGGGTCGGCCTCGTGGACGAACTTCGGCGAGTGCACGCCGACCACGACCAGCTCGTCGGCGTACGTCTCCTCGAGCGGGCGCAGCTCGTCGAGGACGTGCAGGCAGTTGACGCAGCAGAAGGTCCAGAAGTCGAGCAGGACGAAGCGTCCACGCAACTCGCGCAGGGTCAGCGGGCCGTCGGTGTTGAGCCAGCCGCGACCGACGAGCTCGGGGGCGCGAACCCGGGCGCGGATGCTCACAAGACCTCCATGGGGCCATTCTCTCGTGATGGTGTCTGGCTCGATCACCGAGGGCCGGGCCGCCTGCAGGCCAGCCCTAGGCTGCGGGTATGACCAGCCACCTCCGGACCGCCGTCTGCATGCCCACGTTCGGCGACTTCGACGCGCGCACGTTGGGCGAGCTGGCCGCGGCGGCCGAGGTGGCCGGGTGGGACGGTTTCTTCATCTGGGACCACCTGCTCTGGGACCCGCTCGAGCGGGGTGCTGCCGACACCACCGTGGCGCTGACCGCGATCGCGCTGGCGACCAGCCGGATCCGCTTCGGCACGCTGGTCACCCCGCTGGCGCGACGTCGGCCGTGGAAGGTGGCGCGCGAGCTGGCCAGCCTCGACCAGCTCTCCGGCGGACGACTCACCCTGGGCGTGGGCAACGGCGACGACATCGACTTCGCCCCCGTCGGCGACCCGACCCCGGCCCGCGCCCGGGCCGCGGTGCTGGACGAGTCGCTCGGACTGGTGCGCCGGCTGCTGGAGGAGACGGAGCCGATCGACCACGACGGCCCGACGTACCACCTGGACGGCGCGCGGCTCCACGACCGGACCGTCCAGCCCCGGATCCCGTTCTGGGTCGCGGGGTGGTGGCCGAACCGCAAGCCGCTGCTGCGCGCCGCGCGCTACGAGGGCGTGGTCCCGCTCTGGCCCGACTTCTTGGTCCCCACGCCCGCGGAGTACGACGCGTGCCTGGACGTGATCCGCGAAGCGCGGGCCGGGACCGCCCAGGAGCACGACCCGTTCGACGCGCTTGTGTGGGCGCGCAGCGACGGGCCGGATGACGAGCGCCCCCTGGGCTACGCCGAGGTCGGTGCCACCTGGTGGGTCGAGGCGTTCCACTGGCGCACCGACTCCCTGTCCGACGTACGACGTCGCATCGACGCCGGCCCCCCGCGCACCTAGGCTTCCGCCCATGACGGACCAGGAGCGACTCAGCGGCTACACCGATGTCTGGTGGCAGGCGATCAACGACTTCACCGAGCTCCTCGAGAGCCTGCCGGAGGAGGAGTGGTCGACCCCGACCGACCTGGCCGGCTGGGACGTCCGGGCCGTCGCCGCTCACATCGCCCACCTCGAGGGGATCCTCGCCGGCGCCCCGGAGGAGACGGTCGACGTCGGCGAGCCCGCCCATGTCACCAGCCTGATGGGGCTCTACACCGAGCAGGGCGTCGTCGCCCGCCGCGACGCCTCCCCCGACGAGCTGATCAACGAGATCCGCTCCGCCGCCACCGCCCGACACACCGCGCTGCTGGCCGACCCGCCGACCGATGGCTCGGCCAAGCCCGCACAGATCTTCGGCGGCGTGCCGTGGGACTGGAACACCCTGCTGCGCAACCGGCCCCTCGACGTGTGGATGCACGAGCAGGACATCCGCCGCGCGGTCGGGCGCCCCGGCGGCCTGGACACCCCCGCCGCGAAGCACACCGCGGAGTACCTCGCCGAGAGCCTCGGCTTCGTCCTGGGCAAGCGGGTCGGCGCACCGGCCGGCACCACCGCGGTCCTCGAGATGACCGGCAGCGAGCCGTACGCCTTCACCGTGAACGACGCCGGCCGCGGCCAGCGCCTCGACGAGGTCCCCAGCGAGCCCACCGTCCTGCTGCGGATGGACCGGGAGTCGTTCATCTGCCTGGCCGGTGGCCGCTGTGCCGCCCCCGGCAGCGTCGAGGTGGTCGGCGACCAGGAGCTGGGCCAGCAGGTGCTCGGCCAGCTCGCCACCACCCCATGAGCTCTGGGATGCCGGCCTCCGGCGTGCCGATCAACGACGTCTGGACCCCGGGCGACATGCCCGACCAGACCGGCCGCACCATCCTGGTCACCGGGACCACCCTCGGCGGGCTCGGCCACCACACCGCCCTCGAGCTTGCTCGTCGCGGCGCCCGGGTGGTGCTCGCGGGACGCACCGCGGCCCGCCTCGAGGAGACCGCCGCCGCGATCACGACCGAGGTTCCCGGCGCCGGGCTGGAGCAGCTGGTCATCGACCTCTCAGACCTGGGTTCGGTACGCCGGGCGGCTGCGGAGGCCGCCTCTCTCGGCGCGATCGACGTGCTGGTCAACAACGCCGGCGTCATGGGCACGGCGTACACCCGGACCGGCGACGGCCTCGAGCTCCAGATGGCCACCAACCACTTCGGCCCGTTCCTGCTGACGGGGCTGCTGCTGCCGCAGCTGGTGGCCAGCAAGGCCGGAACCGTCGTCGCGGTCTCCTCGCAGATGCACCGGGTCGCCCGCAAGGCCCCGCTCGACGACCCGCGCGAGCAGCTGGGTCGCTACTCCCGCTGGCCGGTCTACGGCCAGTCCAAGCTGGCGAATCTGCTCTTCACCTTCGAGCTGGACCGGCGCGCGCGTCGCGCCGACCTGCCGGTCAAGGCGGTCGCGGCCCACCCCGGCTTCGCCGGCACCCACCTCGCGGCCAACGGCCAGTACGGCCGCTCGGCGGGCGGGCGCGCCACCATCCTGGACGCCGCCATCAAGGCGGTCGCCCAGCCCGCCGCCATGGGCGCCTGGCCGACCCTGATGGCGGCCACCGCCGACCTGCCCGGCTCGACCTACTGCGGCCCCAGCGGCTTCCGCGAGGCCCGCGGCGTGCCGAGCATCGTCACCGCCAACAAGCGGGCGTACGACGAGGCCGCGCAGCGCCGGCTGTGGGAGCTCAGCGAGCAGGCCACGGGGATCCGGTACCCCTGAGCGACCCACCCAGTAGGGAAACTGGGGCCCGCTCGGCGTACCTCCTGGGGAAACTGGGGCCTGCTCACCACTGTTGGTGGGGAAACTGGGGCCTGCTCACGTGCGGTCGCGGACGCGCACCATCCCGGCCAGGGTGGCGATGTAGGCCGACCCGTCGGGCGCGATGGTGACCGCGGCGTAGTGGTTGTTCATCAGCGTCCCCAGGCCGGTGCGCACCGAGAAGGCCCGGCGTCCGGTGCGGACGTCGATCGCGGTGAGGTACCACGCGTTGACGCCCCACCAGCTGTGCACCTTGGTGTAGGCGTAGAGCAGCCCGTTGGCCAGCGACACCTTCGGCACCGAGGTCGGGGCGATCTGGTCCGAGGTCCAGGCCACCGAGCAGGAACCGTCGACGACGTCGACGCGGGCCAGCCCGGGTTCGCTGGTCCGGCCGAAGAGGGTGCTGAGCGGACCGCTGTAGCCGTAGTTGTTCTCGACGATCACGCCGGTCCCGACCGAGACCAGTGAGTTCTCGGTGGCGCTGCGGCCGTCCTCGAAGACGGGCGCCTGGCAGACGAGCCCACCACCGCTGCGGTCGTAGAACGCCACGTGCATCTGCGGGTCTGCGTTGTCGGTGATCGCCACCAGGCCGTTGTCGATCAGGGTCGGCGTGGTTCCGCTGCCCTGACTGAGCTGGCCGGGCTTGCGTTCCGCGCCGGGGTCGTACGACGTCCGCCAGGTCACCGCAGGCTGCCCGCCGGCGCCGAGCTCGAGGCGGTAGAGCGCGGCGGTGGTGACGACGTAGGCCCCGCTCCGGTCCACCGCGAACGAGTTGGCGATCTCCTCCTGTAGGTCCAGGACGGTGGCCTTGCCGGTCTCGGCGTTGACGGTGCCGACCCGGCCCTGCTGGGTCTCGAACCAGATCACGCCTCGCCAGTCCGGCAGCACCGCGATCAGGCAGTCGTCCGCGGGCACCTGCTCGGACAGGTCGAGGCTGGCCTCGGTGGTGAGGTCGGGCTGCCCGTCACCGTCGGAGGTGCCGATGACCAGGATGTGCCGGTCGGTGGTGGCCACGACGGCGCGGTCCTGGGAGTCGAGGTAGAAGTAGGCGCCGGCACAGATGTTCTCCCACGGCTTCTTGCCGTGGCCGTCCGGGCGCGGCGGAAGCTGCTTGGTCGCGAGCGGCCGCATCGACTCGGGGTCGAGCACGTGCAGGGTCGGGCCACGCAGGTCGCCACACAGCGCGATCAGCCGCTCGTGGGTGTCGACGGCGAGCGTGGCGCACTCCTCGACCCCGAACCACGCGGTGTCGACCTCGGGCGACTCGCCCAGCGGGCCGGCCCACGGGTAGGTGTCGGTGGCCCACGCGTCGTTGTGCATCGAGCTGGTCCCGTTCGCAGCCAGCCCGGGATGCTGTGGGACCCGCACGTGGATCGGGTTCGCCACGGCCGGGCGCCCGACGTACGACGGGGTGACCCAGGCGCCGGGTCCGGGCGGGATGGGGAGCCAGCCGTCGGGGATGACCACGACGAGGCCGACCAGCACCAGGACCGCCACGGCCCAGCCGCCGACGACTCGCCAGGTCGGTCGCAGCCAGGGCCACAGTCGGGCCCGCGACCGCGGGACCACGAACGCGACGGCCACCACCACGAGGACCCACGGCCCGAAGGCGAGCCAGGCCAGCGCCACTCCGAGGAGGGCGAGCGTCCGCTTGAACCTCACGCGATGCTCATCGGCCGCGCGGACCGAACTCGGGAGCGATCTTGGCAAGGGCCGCCTCGCGGGCCACCTTGGTGTTGCGTGCCGCCAGGAGCCAGGCCTGCTCGATCCGCTCCCGGGCGAAGGTGCGCCGTGGGCTCGACGTCCAGGTGTCGTTGAAGAGCCGCTTGGTCGCAGCCAGCTGGTCGGGCGAACGGCCCTTGAGCTGGGTGACCAGCTCGGCGGCTGCCGCGAGTGGGTCGGAGTCGAGGCCGGTGACCAGGCCCAGGTCGAGGGCCTGCTTCCCTGAGATCGACTCCGCGGTCATCGTCAGCCGTTTGGCGGTGTCGATGCCGACCAGCTCGGCAAGGCTGCGGATGCCGGACATGTCGGGGATGATTCCCCACTTGCCCTCGAGCACCGACCAGGTCGAGTCGGGGGTGGCGAACCGGAAGTCGGCCGCCAGCGCGATCTGCAGGCCGCCGCCGAGGCAGTGCCCGTGCACCGCGGCGATGACCGGGACCGGCAGTCGCCGCCAGGCCCAGCAGGCCTCCTGGAAGGTGTTGGTCCCACGCCAGGGCCGGGGCATGAAGCTGGTCGCGACCTTGGCGGGCTGACGCAGCACCGAGCCGAAGTCGAGCCCCGCACAGAACGCGTCACCCTCGCCGGCGATCACGACGGCCCGCAGCAGCTTGTCCCTGCGCAACGTGTGCGCGACGTCCACGAGGTCGTCGAGGATCTGCAGGGTCAGCGCGTTCAGCTTGTCGGGGCGGTCGAGACGCACTTGGGCGACACCGTCCTGGACGGTGCAGGTCACATGGCTCATGAGGGCAAGGCTAGAGCGCGCGAGCCCCTTGGGTGCGGCGTCTCAACGAGGCGTCGGTCGGTCAGCTCGTTGGTCAGAAGGCATCGCGGCGCCGCAACGAGCGGGGCCGACCGTCGGGATCTACCATCGTGAAGTAGGGCACCAGTGCGAGCGCCCGCTTGAGCCGCCCCAGCTCGGGGGGCGGCAGCCGCCGCAGGCGCCCCGGAGGCTTGGGGCCCTGCGCACCGCCGGCATACCAGGCGTCCAGCCGCGCCGCGCTTTCGGCGTACGCCGCGAACATGCCGGCAGCATCGGCGCAGTCGTCCATCTCGTCGAGCGACCGGTCGAGATGCTCTGCGGCGAGGGTGAGCCGCAGACTTCGGGCGTACGACCCGTCGCGGTCGACGACGACGGCCGACAGCTCGGAGTCGTGGGTCCACGAGCGTCGGTTGAAGTTGTCGGAGCCGATCGTCGACCAGGTGTCGTCGACGACGCAGGCCTTGGCGTGCACGTAGATCGGGGTGCCGGCCCGGTTCTCGATGCCGTAGACCGCGACCCGGTCGGGCGCGGCTCTCATCATCTCCAGCATCGCGCGGCGGCGCCCGAGCAGCTCGGGCACGCGACCGGCGCCCTCGACGTCGGGGTGCAGCGGGACGACGGCGATGATGCGCAGGTCCGGTTGGTCGCGCAGCGCCTGGGTGAAGACGCCACCGACGTGGTGGCCCCAGAGGTACTGGTCCTCGAGGTAGACCAGGTGCCGCGCCCGCAGGACCGCCTTGGTGTAGCCGCGGGCCACGCTTCGCTCGCCGCCGTTCGCGAACGGGTAGTCGCGGTTCAGCCGCAGGTCGGGGTAGGTGCGCAGCAGCTGCACGAGATGGGTGCCGCCCTCGACGGGAGGTGGCGGCGGTGCCTGCCCGGGCAGCGGGTCCGGTGACAGGTCCATCCCGGTCAGCTTGTCCTTGACCCAGCGCAGCGGGCTGCGGCTCAGCGGCGTCGGGTCCTCCCAGCGCTCGCGGAACACCGTCTCCGCGTCATGCACGGCCGGCCCGCTGATGGCAGCCTGGATGTCGTGCCAGGGCGGGGTGGCGCCGTACTCCGAGGCCAGCTCCTGGGCCTGCGGGTCGCCGCCGTGGTCGGCGTCGTCGCGGCGCGAGTGGCACAGGTCGATCCCGCCGATGTAGGCGATGTCGCGCGTCGGATCGTCGCGGTGGCGGATGACGAGCATCTTCTGGTGGTGCGAGCCGCCGGACCGGACCCGCATGTCGAGCAGGGCCTCGGCGCCGCGGGCCTGGAGCCGCTCGCCGAGGTGGCGGTTCTCCGCGGAGGTGAAGCCGACGGCCGCCGAGTGCGAGCGCCACACCAGGCCGCGGACGTCGACGCCGCGCTCGTCGGCGCGGCAGAGCACCTCACCCACCTCGCTGCCGGGCTCGCCGGTCAGTCGCTCGTCGAAGTCGCCCTGCCAGTCGGTGAAGAGAACCAGGTCGCCGGCACGGGTCGCCTCGAGGCGCTCGTGGAGCTCGGCGAAGTACGTCGACCCGTGGATCAGCGGCCGGACCAGGTTGCCCTCCGACCAGGCCTGCTCACCCGGGTGCCCGTCGTCGAGGCGGGTCTGGTGGTTGCCACGCTCGGACTTCGTCAGCAGCCAGGCTGTGGGGTCATCGGTCTCCGGCACGGGTCCACCCTGCCTCACGAACCTGTGAGTGACGAGAGGCTGGGCGCAGCCGTCAGAGGTGCCGGACGACGTCGAGGTCGTCGCGTTGGCCACCGAACCGCTCGAGGCGCTCCTTGACCACCTGTGTGAAACGGGGGGCGGTCGGCCTAGGGGCGTCGGGTGAAGGCGACCTTGCCGCCGGGGGCCTTGGTCATGGTGTAGGTCGGGTCGTGGGCCCGGGCGTGATGCCGTGGGCAGAGCAGTCGGCCCTGTTTGACGCTGGTGGGGCCACCCCTGGACCAGGGGGTCTCGTGGTGGGCGTGACACATCCCGGGCGGCCAGTCACACCCCTCGGCGGTGCAGCCACCTTGTTCGATGGCCAGGGCGATGCGTTGGGACTCGGTGTGGAACCTGCGTTTGCGGCCCAGGTCCAACACCTGCGAGCGGCCGCCCAGGACGGCGGGGATGATCCCCGCCTCACACGCCAGCCGCCG
>JBKJLD010000065.1:0-50547 GCA_046597165.1 Nocardioides sp. | reverse complement strand
GGTCAAGGTCGAGAAGGTCACCGCGCTCTCCAAGAACATCGCGTACGCCGTCGCCTCGGCCGACGTGCGGATCCTCAGCCCGATCCCGGGCAAGTCCGCCATCGGCATCGAGATCCCCAACCTCGACAAGGAGATCGTGTCGCTCGGCGACGTGCTCCGGTCCAACACGGCCCGGGCCGACCACCACCCGATGGTGTGCGGCCTCGGCAAGGACGTCGAGGGCGGCTTCGTGGTGGCCAACCTCGCGAAGATGCCGCACCTCCTCGTCGCCGGTGCCACCGGCTCGGGCAAGTCGTCGTTCATCAACTCGATGATCACCTCGATCCTGATGCGGTCCACCCCCGACGAGGTGCGGATGATCATGGTCGACCCGAAGCGGGTCGAGCTGAACGCCTACGAGGGCGTCCCGCACCTGATCACGCCGATCATCACCAGCCCCAAGAAGGCCGCCGAGGCCCTGGCCTGGGTCGTGCGCGAGATGGACATGCGCTACGACGACCTGGCCAACTTCGGCTTCCGCCACATCGACGACTTCAACAAGGCGGTCCGGGCCGGCAAGGTGCAGGTGCCTCCGGGCAGCGAGCGCGAGCTGGCGCCGTACCCCTACCTGCTGGTGATCGTCGACGAGCTCGCGGACCTGATGATGGTCGCCCCGCGCGACGTCGAGGACGCGATCGTCCGCATCACCCAGCTCGCCCGCGCGGCCGGCATCCACCTGGTCCTCGCGACCCAGCGGCCCAGCGTCGACGTCGTCACCGGGCTGATCAAGGCCAACGTGCCCTCGCGACTGGCGTTCGCCACGTCGTCGGTCACCGACAGCCGGGTGATCCTCGACCAGCCGGGTGCCGAGAAGCTGGTCGGACAGGGCGACGGACTCTTCCTGCCGATGGGCTCCTCCAAGGCGGTCCGCGTCCAGGGCTCCTGGGTCACCGAGACCGAGATCGCCCAGGTGGTCAAGCACTGCAAGAGCCAGCTCGAGCCGACCTATCGCGAGGACGTCACGGCACCGGCGGCGAGCAGACGCGAGATCGACGACGACATCGGAGACGACCTCGACCTGGTGATCCAGGCGATCGAGCTCGTCGTGTCGACCCAGTTCGGCTCGACGTCGATGCTCCAGCGCAAGCTCCGCGTCGGCTTCGCCAAGGCCGGCCGGCTGATGGACATCATGGAGAGCCGTGGCGTGGTCGGGCCCAGCGAGGGCTCCAAGGCCCGCGACGTGCTCGTGAAGCCCGACGAGATCGACGGCGTCATCGCCACGTTGCAGGGGGAGCTGTGAACCACTCATCAGCCGGGCAGGTCCACGACGACCTCGCGGACGACCACGACGAGCAGTCGATGCCCGAGCCGCTCGGGCTGGCCCCGGACCCCGTCGAGATCCGCCGCAATGCGGGCCTCGCCGCGCTGGTTGGCGCGGTCGCATCGGCCGTGGCCATCGCCTATCTGGGCCGGGCCACGAGCACCGGCTCCGTCGTGGACTGGACGCTGGTGGCCCTCATGGGTCTCCTCGGCGTCGGCCACCTCGTGGCCTTCGTCGACGCGCGCACGCCGCTGCTGGTCGCCGACACCCAGGGGGTCCGGATCCGGCTCGGGCGCACCTGGCGCGGGATGCCCTGGAGCGCCCTGTCCCACATCGAGCACACGCCGCGCCGCGGCCCGGTCCGCGATGGCCGCCTGGTCCTGGTCGCCCACACTCCCGAAAGGGTCCTGGCCGAGCTCGATGCCAGTGGCCGCCGCCAGACCCGCCTCGCCCAGCGCCTGTACGGCGCACCCTTCGCCGTCCCGCTCGCGCTGTCGACCCGGGTGATCGGCGCGGGCGCTGACCTGGGCCGCGCCCTCACCCGTTTGGCCGGGGACCCGTCCCTGGTCGTCCAGCCCGATCAGGCCGTCCAGCCGGATCAGGTCGTGGAGCCCGAGGACGAGCACGAGCTTCGTGCGCGCCGTTGGCACGACCCGCGCCCGGCGATCGCCCACCTGATCGGCGTCATCGCCGCCCGGATCGAGCGGCACCGCGAGCGTGCGCCAGAATCAGTGGGCGACGACGAGAGCGTCCTGTCGGACGAGGCGGACCAGGTGGACGAGGGCGAGCCCACCGTCGCCATGGCGCCCGTGCCCGCCCGCCCCGGCCTGGTCGCCAGCGCCACCCCGAGCCCCCTGCGTGAGCCCCTGAGCGGGGCCCGCGCCGAGATCCGCAGCGACCTGACCCTGGGCGCCACGGCGCTCCAGCCCGACAGCGACGACACCGCGCACCGCCCCGGCCTGCCGGAGGCCCGCGAGCTGCGTCGCCCGGGCAGCGTCAACCTGGTCGAGGACACCATGCTGTGGAGCGACCGGGTCCGCCCGATCTCCCGCGCCGGCAGCACGGTGGAGCCCCTGGTCATCGACGAGTTCGCCGTGGAGCCGGCCGAGGACCCGGTCATCGGCCCCGAGCTCTGCGCAGCCCGGACCCGCCTGGGTCTCAGCGTCGACCAGCTCGCCGAGCGCACCCGGATCCGCCCGCACGTCATCGAGTCGATCGAGGTGGACGACTTCGTCCCCTGTGGCGGCGACTTCTACGCCCGCGGACACCTGCGCACCCTCGCCCGGGTGCTCGGCGTCGACGCGGCGCCGCTGCTCACGTCGTACGACGAGCGCTACGCCGACGCCCCGGTGGACCCGCGCCGGATCTTCGAGGCCGAGCTGGCCACCGGCTCGCACGGTTCGATCCGCAGCACCCGTGGCGGACCCAACTGGTCGGTCCTGATCGCCGCGGTGATGACGCTGGTCCTCTGCTGGTCCTTCGCCCGCCTGATCATGGACAGCCCCGTGCACCTGCAGGGGCACACCACGCTGAACGGCTCCGGCGGCCCGAACGGCAGTGCCCAGCCGCTCGGCGATCCGGTCCCGGTGCTGCTGACCGCTTCTGGTGGCGGCGCCCGCGTGATCGTCCGCGACGGTGCCAACGAGACGGTCTTCAACGGCAGCCTCAGCTTCCAGGAGAGCAAGACCCTCCGCTCGGTGGTGCCGCCGGTCCGCGTGCAGTCCTCCGACGGCTCGCTGGTCGTGAGCATCGACGGCAAGGACCGGGGCGCCCTCGGTGCGGACGGTCAGCCGGCGCAGAACACGTTCCCGGTCGACTAAGCCCGAAGGGCCCGACGCGAGCACCGTCACAGGCTCTCGATGCGGAGCCCGACGGCCGGAGCGGGCATACTCGTCACGATCATGACGACGACTACCACGCCCAGCATTGGCGCCCAGACCGACCGCAGCACCGACGGTCTCCTCTCCGTCGCCCTCGTGACTCTCGGTTGTGCCCGCAACGAGGTCGACTCCGAGGAGCTGGCCGGCCGGCTGGAGGCCGACGGGTTCCGCCTGGTCGACGACCCGGCCGACGCTGACACCGTCGTTGTCAACACCTGCGGGTTCGTCGAGGCCGCCAAGAAGGACTCGGTCGACACCCTGCTCCAGGCTGCGGACCTCAAGGAGAGCGGCCGTCCCCAGGCCGTCGTCGCGGTCGGCTGCCTCGCGGAGCGCTACGGCAAGGACCTGGCCGAGTCACTGCCCGAGGCAGACGCGGTCCTGGGCTTCGACGACTACCCGGACATCGCGGCCCGGCTGCGCTCGATCCTCGCCGGTGAGACCCATCACGCGCACACCCCGCAGGACCGTCGCAAGCTGCTCCCGATCTCGCCGGTCGAGCGCGACGCCACCGCTCTGAGCGTCCCCGGTCACGGCCTCGACGAGCTGGGGCTGGGTGCCCCGGCGACCGGTCCCCGCGCCGTGCGCCGCCGCCTCGAGGGCGGCCCGATGGCGCCGCTCAAGCTGGCCAGTGGCTGCGACCGACGCTGCTCCTTCTGTGCGATTCCCAGCTTCCGCGGCTCGTTCGTCAGCCGCCGGCCCAGCGACGTCCTGCAGGAGGCCCGCTGGCTGGCCGAGCAGGGTGTCAGCGAGCTCTTCCTGGTCAGTGAGAACTCCACGTCGTACGGCAAGGACCTGGGCGACATCCGGCTCCTCGAGACCCTGCTGCCCGAGCTCGCTGCCATCGACGGCGTCGACCGGGTCCGGGTCTCCTACCTCCAGCCCGCGGAGACGCGACCCGGCCTGATCGAGACGATCGCGACCACGCCCGGCGTCGCGCCGTACTTCGACCTGTCCTTCCAGCACGCCAGTGCCTCGGTGCTGCGCCGGATGCGCCGCTTCGGCGACCCGGAGAGCTTCCTGGGCCTGCTCGAGCGGGTCCGCGCCCTGGCCCCGCTTGCCGGGGTCCGCGCCAACGTCATCGTCGGGTTCCCGGGAGAGACCGAGGACGACCTGGCCACCCTCTGCGACTTCCTGGTCGCCTCACGCATGGACGTGACCGGCGTCTTCGGATACTCCGACGAGGACGGCACCGAGGCCGCGTCGTACGACAACAAGATCGACGAGGACGAGGTCCGCGCGCGAACCGAGCACGTCACGGGCCTGGTCGAGGAGCTCAACGCCCAGCGCGCCGAGGAGCGGATCGGCGAGCGCGTCGAGGTGCTCATCGAGTCTCTCGAGGGCTCCACCGCGGAGGGCCGCGGTGCCCACCAGGGTCCCGAGGTCGACGGCACCACCACCATCGAGAACGTCCCGGCCGGCACCTCGATCGGGGACCTGGTCACGGTCACGGTCACCGGCACCGACGGCGTGGACCTCGTCGCCGAGCTCGCGTCGACGGGAGCCGGCCGGTGAGCATCCCCGAGGACAAGGTCAACAACTGGAACCTGCCCAACGCCCTGACGACGCTGCGCATCGTGATGGTGCCCTTCTTCGGTTGGGCGCTCCTCATGGACGGCGGTGACTCGGTGCTGTGGCGCTTCGTCGCCTACGCCATCTTCGTGGTCGCGATGATCACCGACAAGGTCGACGGTGACATCGCCCGGGCCCGGAACCTGGTCACCAACTTCGGCAAGATCGCCGACCCGATCGCCGACAAGGCGATCACCGGGATGGCCTTCGTCGGTCTCTCCCTCGTCGGCGACGTGTGGTGGTGGGTGACGGTCCTGGTGCTGCTGCGCGAGTGGAGCGTCACCCTGCTGCGCCTCTCGATCCTGCGCCACGTCGTGATCGCGGCAGCCCAGAGCGGCAAGGTCAAGACCACGCTGCAGGGACTCGCGCTCGGTGGACTCGTGCTGCCGCTGCGTCAGGTGAGCGGTGCCCTCGACACCCCGGGTGACGTGCTCTTCTACGTCTTCCAGGTCTTCCTGGCCGCGGCCGTGGCGATGACCATGTGGTCGGGCTACGAGTTCTTCCGCGATGTCGCCCGCCAGCGAAAGAGCCTCGCGGCGCGCTGACGCCTGCGTGACTCCCGGCGTTCGGCGAAACGTCGCCGGTCCGTGGCGGACCCCCCGACCGCGACCCGGAGATCGTCGGCATCGACGTGCCCGGCTTCCCGGTCGAGTCACAGGCGGCCGCCTCCGAGGTCGACGTCCGGGCGACGCCGCGCACGGTCACCGAGGGCCAGACCCGGGTCAAGCTCCACCTCCGCGTTCGGAGCGCCGGTGACCGGCCCACCGGCACCGTGCGGGTCGTGGTGGACGGCACGACGTACGACGCGACGCTGCGCCACGGCAGGGCGCAGGTCCGCCTGCGTCCCTTCACATCGGCGGGGACCCGGACCGTGCACGTGGACTACCTCGGCGATGACGTCACCGAGCCCTCGTCGACCAGCGCGGACATCATGGTGCGTCCACGGCCGGGGCACGGCCACCCGCACGCGCACGGGCCCGGGCACTAGGCCAGCCGGAAGGCGGCCTGCACCAGCGCCAGGTGGCTGAACGCCTGGGGGAAGTTGCCGACCATTCGGCCGTTCGCCGCGTCGTACTCCTCGGAGAGCAGGCCCACGTCGTTGACCAGGCCGGCCAGCCGGTCGAAGAGGGCGTGGGCGTCGGTCGTGCGGCCGGCCGCGGCATAGGCGGTGACCAGCCAGAACGAGCAGGCCAGGAACGGGTGCTCGTCCCCGGCAATGCCGTCCACCCCCGAGGCGGTGCGGTAGCGGAGCACGAGCCCGTCGCGCAGCAGGTCCTCCTCGACGGCGGCGATCGTGCCGAGCATGCGCGGGTCGTCGCCGTCGAGGAAGCCGATCTCGGACAGGACGAGCAGGGACGCGTCGACCTCGGTGGTGTCGTAGTGCTGGGTGAAGGTGTTGCGGACCGGGTCGAAGCCGCGCTCGAGGACCTCGGCGCGCACCTCGTCCCGCAGCCGCCGCCACTCGTCCACCGGGCCGGGCAGGTCGAACTCCTCGACGGCGCGGACCGCCCGGTCGAAGGCGGCCCAGACCATGGCCCGCGAGTGCGTGAAGTGTCGCCGCGGCCCGCGGATCTCCCACAGGCCGTTGTCGGGCTCCTGCCACGTCGTTGCCAGGTCCTGGACCAGCGTCTGCTGCAGGGACCAGGCGTCTGCGTAGGCGTCGCCGCTGGCTCGTCGGGCGTGCTCTAGAGCGATCATCACCTCACCCAGGACATCGGCCTGCCGCTGGGCGACCGCGGCGTTGCCGATCCGCACCGGGCGTGATCCGGCGTAGCCCGGCAGGTGATCCAGCTCGTACTCGGGCAGGCGGCGCGCCCCGTCGACGGCGTACATGATCTGCACGTCGCTCGGGTCGCCCGCGACGGTCCGCAGCAGCCAGGCCCGCCAGAGCCGGGCCTCCTCGGTGTATCCCGCCTCGATGAGCGACCCGAGGGTGAGCGCCGCGTCCCGCAGCCAGCAGTAGCGGTAGTCCCAGTTGCGCTCGCCGCCGAAGTCCTCCGGCAGCGAAGTGGTCGGGGCGGCGACGATTCCGCCGGTCTCCGCGTGGGTGAGCAGGCGCAGGGTCAGCAGGGACCGGGTCACCAGGTCGACGTGGGGGACGTCCGCGCGGCACCCGGCCGCCCACTCCTCGTCCGCGGCCACGGTGGTCGCCACCAGCCCCTCGAGCTCGCCCAGCTCGTCGAGCTCCACGTGCGAGGGCAGCCAGGTGGTCGAGAAGGTGAGCTCGTCGCCGGCTCCGACGTCGAACTCGTCGGTGTGGCGATGGTCGGTGGCCACGGGGAGCCGTGGTCCGCGCAGGATCAACTTGTCGGGGCCACCGATCGCTGTGATCACGTGCTCGCCGCAGATGACCTCGCGCCGGACCCAGGGCAGGATCTTCCCGTAGTCCAGGCGGATCAGCCACTCGTGCCGGAGGCGCACCGTGCCGCTGACCCCCCGCACCACTCGCACGACGTCGGCGCGATCGTCGCCTCGCGGCATCAGGTCGGTGAGGGTAACCACGCCGGTCCCGGTCGTGAACGTGGTCTCGAGGACCGTCGATGAGCCGACGTAACGGCGCTCCACGTCGAAGTCGCCGACCGGGCAGAGCTGCCAGTGCCCGTTCTCGTCGGTGCCCAGGAGCCCGGCGAGACAGGCGGCGGAGTCGAAGCGGGGCAGACACAGCCAGTCGATGGAACCGTTGCGCCCCACCAGGGCTGCGGTGCGCCGGTCGCCGATGAGTGCGTAGTCCTCGATGGGTTGGGCCATTCCGCGAGGCTACGGGGACGGAGACAATGGTGCAGGCGGCTGGCTGCCTACGATGTGGGCATGACCAGCCTCTCGTTGCGCACCCACCTGCTCCTGCGCGACGGCGGGCACACCGTGGCCACTGCGGAGTCGCTCACCGGGGGCCGGCTGGCGGTCCGGTTCACCGACGTCCCGGGGGCCTCACAGGTCTACCTGGGTGGGGTGGTCACCTACGCGACCGAGCTCAAGGCTTCGCTGCTGGACGTCCCGGACGAGGTGATCGACCGGCACGGGGTGGTATCGGCCGAGTGCGCGCGGGCGATGGCCACCGGCGTCCGGGCGTTGACCGGTGCGACGTACACGCTGAGCACCACGGGGGTGGCCGGCCCCGACGGTCAGGACGGCCAGGAGCCCGGCACCGTCTTCGTGGGGATCAGCGGACCCGGGCTGCTGGAGGTGCTCGCCCTGGACCTCGACGGCGGCCGCCAAGAGATCCAGGACCAGACCTGTGAGCGGGCGCTCGAGGCACTTGCCGCGATCCTCGCGAGGGAAGAAACCCCTCTCGGGTAGCGTTGACCCCCACAGGCCACCCAGGTCAGGAACCATCGGAAGGGAGAAGCGCATGGTGCTGTTCCGTCGGCTTCTCGGTGATGTGCTTCGCGACCAGCGGATGCAGCGTGGCATGACGCTGCGCGAGGTCTCCAAGGAGGCCCGAGTCAGTCTCGGCTACATCTCCGAGATCGAGCGCGGCCAGAAGGAAGCCTCCTCCGAGCTGCTCGCCTCGCTCTGCTCCGCTCTCGACCTGCCGCTCTCCGTGGTGCTGCGCGACGTGTCCGACGCGATCGCCCTGGAAGAGGCGGCCGCTGCCGCGACGCCGATCTCGGTCCGGACCCGCTCGAGCGACGTCGTCGCCTCCGCCGCCTGAGCGAGTCGACCAGCGCCGGTCTCACGGCATGTTCGGCGGACAAGCAGCGCCGTCACGCGATCTACTGGACCCCTTCGGGGTGTGACGGCGATCGCCGTCGTGTCAGGTTTGCGCTCGGGCGCCGTTGCATGAGGTGGATCCATGACAGCTCGGCCAGTTGCGTCCCTGACCCGCCGCCTGCTCGCCCTGGCCCTGGCCGTCGTGGTGCTGCCGGCGCTCGGCTCGGCCCCGGCCGGAGCCGCAGGACCCGTGCGCAGGGTCGCGGACGTCGCCTCCCCGTTCACGAGGCTGCCCGAGTTCGCGCTCACCCTGAGCCCCCGGACCCGGGTCGCACCCACGCACTACGCCGCCTACCGCCTGGACCTGCGCACCCTGCGCCAGACGCTGAGCCGGACGCCCGGCATCCTCACGGTGCCGGACCCCGCGGGCCGTCCGGTCCGCTTCCGGGTCGCGGAGGACTCGATCCTGCAGCCCGGGCTGCAGGCCCGGCACCCCGGGATCCACACCTACGCCGGGCGGGGGATCGACGACCCGACCCGGACCATCCGCCTGGACCTGACCCCGATGGGGTTCCACGCCTCCGTGCGCAGCCCCGGTGCCGGGCGCGCGTGGTACGTCGACCCGGCCTACAACCGTCGCGGCGCCACGACCCTGCTGAGCTACTTCGGCGCCGCGGTCGCGCGCCCCGACGCCCCGTTCGCCGAGGGTGAGCTGGCCGACAGCGTCGAGGCAGCCTCAAGCGCCGCGGCGGCCGCCGCGACCGCCCCGAACGCCGAGGTCCAGCGCCGGACCTACCGGCTCGCCTTCGTGACCGATCCGTCGTACGCCGCCTACTTCGGCACCGCCAACGTGCTGGCCGAGAAGGTCACCCTGATCAACCGGGTCGACCAGATCTACAACGACGACCTGGCGATCCGCCTGGAGCTCATCGACGGCACCGACACGCTGAACCTCGACACGCAGGCCAAGGCGGTCGGGGTCGACGGGCCGTGCGGCGCGCACGCCTGTTTCACGCCCGCGCAGCTCGCCTCCTGCGGCGGCGGCACCCTCACCCGCAACGAGTGGGTGCTCGGCCAGCTGGTCGGCGCCGACACCTACGACATCGGGCACATCGGGCTCGGCGTCAACGGCGGCGGGATCGCCGGTCTCGGCGTCGTGGGCACCTCCAGCAAGGCCGATGGCTGCACCGGCCTGCCGTTTCCCAAGGGCGACTTCTACGCGATCGACTACGTGGCGCACGAGATGGGGCACCAGTTCGGCGGCAACCACACCTTCAACGGCACCGAGAACAACTGCTCGCTCACCAACCGCAACGGCGACACCTCGGTCGAGCCCGGCTCGGGCTCCTCGGTGATGGCCTACGCCGGCATCTGCGACCAGGACGACCTGCAGCCGCACACGGACCCCTACTTCTCCCAGCGCAGCATCGACGAGATCACCACCGACGTGACGGCCGCACCGGGCACGGTCGACGAGGTGCAGACGATCACTCTGGCTGGCTTCGACACCGACGGCGACTCGGTGACCTTGACCTATCCGGGCCACGACCCCGTGGTGATCACCCGCGGCTCGAACTACACCAACCTCCAGGTCACCGCCAAGATGGCCACCCTCACCGGCAAGCAGCCGCGGGTGGCCGGCTACGACGGCGGAGTCGCGCTCAACGACGGTGGCTTCCAGCTCACCTTCGGGCCGGGCAGCAGCGCCGTGGGCACCGATGTCCCGAGGATCGGCATCGGGGCGACCACCGGCGGCGTCACGGCGTACGTCGGGGTGCAGCAGCAGGGCGGGCCCGAGACCAATCAGGGCACCGCAAACGCCTCCGGCAACCACGCGCCGGCCGTGACGGCACCCGCGGACAAGACGATCCCGATCCGCACCCCCTTCACCCTGACGGGGTCCGGGACCGACAGCGACGGGAACCCGCTGACCTACCTGTGGGAGCAGAACGACACCGGCGGCACCTCGCCGACCGCGGGTACCGGGCTGGTGGACAACACCAAGCGGGACGGCCCGCTCTTCCGGGTCTTCGGAACCTCCGCGCAGGTCTCCCTCGACGACAGCCTCCAGTCGCCTTCACCCGGGGAGAACCTGGCCGGTGCAGATCCGAGCCGGACCTTCCCGGACCTGGCCCAGATCCTCGCCGGCACCACCAACGCCAAGACCGGCTCGTGCCCCGCGGCGCCGGCCGACACGACCAAGCCTGTACCTGCGGCGGTCGTCGACTGCTTCTCGGAGTTCCTGCCGACCGCCGACTACGGCACGGCGCTGTCCAGCAAGCTCGACTTCCGGCTCACGGCGCGCGACGGCTTCGGCGCCGGCGGGGGCACGGCCTACGACGACGTCGTCGTCAGCGTCGACCACAACGCCGGACCGTTCCTGGTGACCTCACGGGCCACGCCGGGAGCGACTGGCGCCGCCGGCGCGATCGAGACGGTGACCTGGGCGGTCAACGGGACCGCGGCCGTTGGCCTGGCGCCCAACGTGATGATCAGCCTGTCGGCGGACGGCGGGCAGAGCTTCCCCTACGTGCTCGCCGCGTCGACGCCCAACGACGGCTCGGCCGACGTGCCCCTCCCCGGAGTCACGACCGACCACGCTCGGATCAAGGTGTCGGCCGTCGGCAACTACTTCTTCGACCTCAACGACGCCGACTTCTCGATCGCCTCGTCGCTCTCGGTCAGCCAGCCGGGCAACCGGTCGGTGCAGTACAGCGATCCCTTCGCCGCGCCCCTCACCGTGACTGCCTCGTCCGACAACGTCGACGGCGACCAGCTGAACGCCAACGTGGCGGGGGTCGCGGGCCTCGTCGTGACGCGGAGTTCGCCTTCGGACCCGGGCACCCGTCCGGGGACCGCGACCTTCACCGTCTCGGGTCCGGTCACCGACGCCGTCGGAGCGCACACCGTCACCCTTCAGGTCAGCGAGCCGTCCGGCGGGGCGAGTGCCACCCGGACGTTCACGGTGACGGTGGTCGCCGAGGACGCAACCGTGACCTACGACGGCCAGACCGACGCAGTCACCGAGGGCGGGACCAGCGCCAGCGTGCTCTTCAGCGCCACCGTGGTCGATGCGGTGGACCCCGACGCCGGTCAGATCACCAACGCGACCGTGCGCTTCGTCAACCGCGGCACCGGCGACACCCTGTGCGCCGCGCCGGTCACCGGCGGGCCGACCACCGGCACCGCCTCCTGCAGCGCCCCGCTGACCCGCAGCGGTGCTACGACGGCGTACACCGTGGGCACGGTCGTGGGTGGCCGCTACCTGCGTGACGACGCGGCCGACGACGTCACCGTCACCGTGCATCGCGACAGCACGGACACCACGCCGCCGCAGACCTCGATCACCCGCGGACCGGGAGAGGGCAGCTTCGTGCTGGCCGCTCGGCCGACGCTGCGCTACGCCGCCACCGAGGAGGGCTCGACCTTCCGCTGCTTCCTGGACGACGTGAAGGTGCCGTGCCGAGACGACCGGGTGCGGCTGCCGAGACTGAAGCTCGGCACCCACCTGTTCACGGTCGCGGCCGTCGACTCGAACGGGAACCTCGACCCGACTCCGGCGACGCGGGCCTTCGCAACCCCGCTCGCCGCGGGGGCACTGGAGCGGGTGACCCGGGACTGGCACCAGCGCCGATCGGGCGGCGCCTATCGCGGCAGCTACCTGACCGCCTCCGCCAAGGGTGCCACGCTCCGCGCGCAGGTCAGCAACGTGGACCGGGTCGCGCTGGTGGTCGGGACCGGCCCGGGCTACGGCAAGGTGGCCGTCTTCCTCGACGGGTTGCGGATCGGGAAGGTTGACCTCGCGTCCGGGCGGCGCCACGGCGCCGTGCTGGTGTCGGTCAAGACGTTCCGGCACGCCAGGAGTGGACGGCTCACGATCAGGTCGCTCGGGCGCAGGCCGATCCGGATCGAGGGTCTGGGGCTGTTCAGCAGCCCGTGACGGGTCAGCCGCCGGGCTGGCAGGACGGACACCAGTACGACGCCCGCTCGCGGCCGGGTGGACCGGCCATCGTCACGCGGACCGGGGTCCGGCAGCGGCGGCAGGGCTGCCGGTCGCGCCGGTAGACCCACATCCGCTCGCGCTCGCGCAGGTTGCCGGTCGTCGACTGGACGGGGCGTTCCGCGTTGAGCTCGAGCATCTGACGAGCCCGGCGCAGCAGGCGGGCCAAACCGGCGACCTCGCCGACCGGCGTCCGGGGGTGCACGCCGCTGACGAAGCAGAGCTCGGCCTGGTACATGTTGCCGATGCCGGCGAGCAGGGTCTGGTCGAGCAGCGCCTCGCCGATCGGCCGGGTGGGGTCTCCCAGCAGCCGCCGCAGGGCCTCGGACTCGTCCCAGTCGGCGCCGAGCAGATCGGGGCCGAGGTGGCCCACCGCCTCCTGCTCCAGGTCGCGCGGGAGCAGCTCGACGACGCCCAGCGAGAATCCGACCGCGACGCTGGTGTCCGTCTCGAGGACGACGCGGGCCTGGTGGGCCGGGCGCGCCCAGCGTTGTCCCGGGGTGTGCACGCGCCAGGCGCCCTCCATCTTGAGGTGGGTGTGCAGGGTCCAGTCCTGCCCACCGGGGGACGCGGCGTCGATGCGGGTCAGCAGGTGCTTGCCGCGAGCCACCGTCGTGGCGACGGTGGCTCCCGCGAGGTTCACCGTCGCGAGCTGGGGCACGCGGAAGTCTGTGCGGGTCAACGACTGGCCCGACAGGGAGCGGTCGAGCAGCCGAGCCGCCCGCAGGACGGTGTCCCCCTCAGGCACGGAGTCGCAGCCCCTTGGGAGTGGAGACGAACCCCGAGGACTGCAGCGCCAGTCGCAGCGGCGTCGAGCCGCCGCCGAGGAGCTGCTCGCCGTCTGCCTTCTCGACCGTGAGCCGCCCGAGCGACCCCCGGTGGACCGCCTCGGCGAGCGCCGCCGCAGCCGGGGTCAGCAGGTCGACGTCGTCGCTCCAGGTGAGGAGGGTGCGGCCGCCCCGCTCGACGTAGAGCACCAGCGCGCCGTCCACGAGGACGACGACCGCGCCGGCCTTGCGCCCCGGTCGGTGCCCGGTGCTCTCGGGCCAGGGCAGCGCCGCACCGTACGGGTTGGCGGGGTCCGTCGCGGCGAGGGCCACGGCCACGGGCTTCGCGTCGGGGGACAGCTCGGCGAAGGTCCGCAGCCGGTCGATGGCCCCGGCGGTGCCGAACTGGGCGGCGCCCAGGCCGTCGACGAAGTAGCCGCGGCGGCAGCGGCCCGCGTCCTCGAACGCGGAGAGCACCTTGTAGACGGCGGCGAAGCCGCCCGGCACCCGTTCGCTCACCACGGCTCCGCGGATCACCACGCCGTGGCGCTCGAGCATCCGCTCGGCGGTGGCGTGGGCTCGCCGGGTGACGTCGAGGTCGATCCCGGGCAGCAGGGCCCAGCGGCCGGCGCTCTCGGGGGGGCCGGTGCGCGCCGGCATCCGGGCGCGGCCACCGGTGGTCGACGACATCCGCAGTCGCGGCGGCGGCCGCTTGCTGCGGTGGCTGGGGGTGCCGGCGCGCGTCAGCGCACGCAGGGGGGTGAGCGTGTCGTTGCTGATCCGACCCGCCCAGACCAGCTCCCACAGTGCGGCGGAGAGCGCGGTGTCGTCGGTGGCCCCGACGGCCTCGGACAGCTGTCGGAAGAACCAGGCGCCCCCGGGCGCGAGTGCGTCGAGCACGGACTGGTGAAGCTCGCCGTGCTCGAACGGCAGCGGTGCGGGCAGTGTCAGCGGGGCCTGGTCGGCGAGGTGGAGGGAGACCCAGCCGTCCGCGCCGGGCAGGGCGGCGTGGCCGGCCCAGAGGACCTCGCCCGCGGCCGTGAGCTCGTCGAGGTAGGAGGACTCGTAGTCGCGCACGCGGGCGCCCAGGACGAGGGGCTCGAGTGCCGAGGCGGGGACGGGGCAGCCGGCCAGCTGGTCGATCGCGGCGAGGACGCCGTCGACCCCGCGCAGGCCGCCGCGGCCACCGGACCCGGTCGAGACGTGCTGCCAGGCGGCCAGGAAGCGGCCGAGTGACTGCGGCTCGACGGGCTCGACCTCCTTGCGCAGCCGGGCGAGTGAGCGGCGGCGCAGCTTGCGGAGCACCTCGGCGTCGCACCACTCCGAGCCCGACCCCATCGGACGGAACTCGCCCTCCAGCACCCGGCCCTGGGCTGCCAGCCGCTGCAGGGTGTGTCGAACCACCGCGGCACCGAGCCCGAGTCGCTCGGCGACCTGCTCGGTGGTGAACGGCCCGTGGGTGCGGGCGAAGCGGGAGACCAGATCGGCGAGCGGGTCCTCGACCGGGTCGGTGAAGGCCTCGGGAGTGCCGGGCGGAACGGGGACGCCGAGGCCGTCGCGGAGTCGGCCGACGTCCTCGATCGCGCTCCAGCGGGTCTCGCCGCCCATCCGGAGCCCGACCACCCGGCGGGCCAGGGCCAGCGGTGCGAGCCACTCGCTGGCCGCCTCCGGGTCGGTGCTGCGCGCGGTGATCTCCTCGACCGTGAGCGGACCGAGCATCCGCAGCAGGTCGGCCACACCCTCGGCGTCGCGGGCCCGCCGGTCCGGAGCGAGCCGCTGCAGCTCGGCCTCCACCTCGGCGAGGACCTCGGGGTCGAGGAGCTCGCGGAGCTCGGCGCGGCCGAGCAGCTCGGCCAGGAGCCCCTGGTCGAGCGAGAGGGCGGCGGCCCGGCGCTCGGCGATGGGGGAGTCGCCCTCGTAGACGAACTGCGCGACGTACCCGAAGAGCAGGCTGCGGGCGAACGGGGACGGCTGCTGGGTGGCGACGTCGACGACCTGCACCTCGCGCCGGTCCACGCGGCCCATCAGCGCGGTCAGGGACGGCAGGTCGTAGACGTCCTGGAGGCACTCGCGCACGGCCTCGAGGACGATCGGGAACGACGGGTAGCGCGAGCCCACCTCGAGCAGCGCCGCCGAGCGTTGGCGCTGCTGCCACAGCGGGGAGCGGCGACCCGGGTCGCGCCGGGGGAGCAGCAGGGCCCGAGCGGCACACTCGCGGAAGCGGGAGGCGAAGAGCGCCGAGCCGCCGACCTCCTGGGTGACCAGGTCGTCGATCTCACCGGGCTCGAAGACGATGGTCTCGCCGCCTGGTGCCTCGGCATCGGTGTCGGGGATCCGGATCACGATGCCGTCGTCGGAGGCGACCGCCTGGCCATCGACGCCGTAGCGCTCGCGCAGGCGGGCGTTGATCGCCAGCGCCCAGGGCGCGTGGACGGGCGTGCCGTACGGCGAGTGGACGACCAGGCGCCAGTCGCCGAGCTCGTCGCGGAACCTTTCGACGAGCAGGGTGGTGTCGCTGGGCAGGACGTTGGTGGCCTCGAGCTGCTCGGTGAGGTAGGTGACCAGGTTGCCGGCCGCCCACTCGTCGAGCCCGTTCTCACGGGCGCGGGCGATCGCCTTCGCGGCCGGGAGCGCACCCAGCTCGCGGTTGAAGGCGCCGATCGCGGCGCCGAGCTCGGCGGGGCGGCCGAGGGTGTCGCCCTTCCAGAACGGCAGTCGCCCGGGAATTCCGGGGGCGGGGGTCACCAGCACCCGGTCGTGGGTGATCTCCTCGATCCGCCAGCTGGTGGTGCCCAGGGCGAAGATGTCCCCGACCCGGGACTCGTAGACCATCTCCTCGTCGAGCTCGCCGACGCGCCTGCCCGGTCCCTCACCACCCACGAGGAAGACGCCGAAGAGGCCCCGGTCGGGAATGGTGCCGCCGCTGGTGACCGCGAGCCGCTGGGCGCCGGGGCGGCCGGTGAGGCTGCCCGTGACCCGGTCCCAGACGATCCGCGGACGCAGCTCGGCGAACTCGTCGGAGGGGTAGCGGCCGCTGAGCAGGTCGAGGGTGGCGTCGTACGCCGAGCGGGGGAGCTGGGTGAACGGGGCGCTGCGCCGGACCAGGTCGAAGAGCACGTCGGCGTCCACGGCATCGAGGGCAGTGATCGCGACAACCTGCTGGGCGAGGACGTCGAGCGGGTTGGCCGGGACCCGCAGCGACTCGATGGCACCCGAGAGCATGCGCTCGACCGAGACGGCGGTCTGGGCGAGGTCACCGCGATGCTTGGGGAACAGGATGCCGCGTGAGACCTCGCCGACCTGGTGGCCGGCCCGGCCCACGCGCTGCAGGGCGCTGGCGACGCTGGGCGGGGACTCGATCTGGATCACCAGGTCGACGGCACCCATGTCGATGCCGAGCTCCAGGCTGCTGGTTGCCACCACGGCCGGCAGCCGACCGCGCTTGAGGTCGTCCTCGATCAGGGCCCGCTGCTCCTTGGAGACCGAGCCGTGGTGGGCCTTGGCCAGGAGGGGAGCCGCGCCGTTCGACGCTCCGGACTGCGCCATGATCTCGGCGGGTGAGCCGCCTTCGACGGGGGCCGGTCTGCCCTCGGCGCGGTCGGCCGCGATCTCGTTGAGCCGGGCCGTGAGCCGCTCGGCGAGCCGCCTGGAGTTGGCGAAGACGATCGTCGAGCGATGGGCCTCGATCAGGTCGACGACGTGCTCCTCGACGTGCGGCCAGATCGAGCTGGCACGCTTCGGGTCGCCGGACTCCTCGTCGTACTCGTCGGGGGCGGTCATGTCCTCGACGGGGACGATCACCCGAAGGTCCCACTGCTTGACCGAGGCGGGAGCGACGATCTCGACGGGGGCGACGCCGCCGAGGAAGCGCGCCACCTCCTCCAGCGGGCGCACGGTCGCGGAGAGGCCGATCCGCTGAGCGGGACGCTCGAGCAGCGAGTCGAGGCGCTCGAGGGTGAGCGCGAGGTGGGCGCCGCGCTTGGTGCCCGCCACGGCGTGCACCTCGTCGATGATCACAGTCTCCACGCCGCGCAACGATTCGCGCGCCTGGGAGGTGAGCATCAGGAAGAGCGACTCGGGGGTGGTGATCATGATGTCCGGGGGAGTGGTGACCAGCCTGCGGCGGTCGGCGGCGCTGGTGTCGCCCGAACGCACGCCGACCGTGACCTCGGGGACAGCGGAGCCGAGCCGGTCGGCGGTGTGCCGGATGCCGGTCAGCGGAGCGCGCAGGTTGCGCTCCACGTCGACGGCGAGCGCCTTGAGGGGGGAGACGTAGAGGACTCGGCAGCGGTGCGTCTTCTCCTTGGGACGCGGCGTCGTGAGCAGCCGGTCGATCGACCAGAGGAAGGCGCTGAGGGTCTTGCCGGAGCCCGTGGGCGCCACCACCAGCGCGTGCTTGCCGTTGCCGATCGCCGCCCATGCGCCCGCCTGCGCCGGGGTGGGCTCGGCGAAGGCCGCCGCGAACCAGGTGCGGGTCGGTTCACTGAAGCGGGCCAGCGGGTGGGGTGATGCGTCGGACACGTCGTCCATCTTTGCCTATGGCACCGACAGTGCTGCACCGTCACCTGCCGCACCCCGGGTGCAACACCCCGTGGTGCAACACCCCGGTCCGTCACGGTGACCACGTCACCTCCGCCCGTTGGGTCGCTGTCCCCCGAGCTCTACTACAGTCCGGTGCGGATCGAGCTGGCCGCCTGGTCCTGCGAGGCCCCGTACCCAAAGGTACGGTTCGTCGTTGACGTGTGGTGGAGGTCACCGGACTCCGCCCCTGCCAAACTCGAGGAGCGACATGACGGCCATCGCGACCCGCCTGTCGGCCGGCCTCGACCAGCTCGGGCGCTTCTCCTGGTTCGTCGCCGACGTGCTGCGTGGCTTCGGCAAACGCCCCTTCGAGACGGCTGAGGCCGTCGAGCAGGGCTGGATGCTCGCCCGGGTCGTCATCGTGCCGACGGCGCTCGTCTCGATCCCGCTCGGTGCGGTGGTGGCGCTCCAGGTCGGCAGCCTCACCCAGCAACTCGGTGCCCAGAGCTTCGCCGGCGCCGCCTCCGTCGTCTCGATCCTGCGCGAGGGCGCGCCCCTCGCGACCGCCCTGCTGCTGGCCGGTGCCGGTGGGTCGGCGATCTGCGCCGACCTCGGCTCGCGGACCATCCGCGAGGAGATCGACGCCATGCGGGTGCTCGGCATCGACCCGGTTCCGCGGCTCGTCGTGCCCCGGGTGCTCGCCGCCATGCTGGTCGCGGTGCTGCTCACCGGAGTGGTGATGGGGGTCGGCATCTCCGGCGGCTACTTCTTCAACGTGGTCCTCCAGCACGGCACCTCCGGGGTGTACGTCGAGTCCTTCCGCGCGCTCGCGACCACACCGGACGTCTACGCCAGTTTGGCCAAGGGGCTCGTCTTCGGTGCGATCGCGGCCGTGGTCGGGTCCTACAAGGGGCTGCACGCCCAGGGCGGCCCGCGCGGCGTGGGCCAGGCGGTCAACGAGTCCGTGGTGATCAACTTCCTGCTCATCTTCACCGCCAACTACCTGATGAGCGTGGCCTACTTCCAGCTCGTCCCGTCGGGCGCCTGACGTGGCCGGACCCTTGCGCACCCTGGAGCAGATGGGCCACCAGCTCCGGTTCTACGGCCAGTCCGTGCGCTGGTCGCCGCGAGTCCTGGTCCGCTACCGGCGCGAGACCCTGCGGGTGCTGGCCGACGTGGCGTTGGGCAGCGGCGGCCTGGCCGTGGTCGGCGGCACGGTCGGCGTGATGATCGCGCTGTCCTACGCCGTCGGCGCCGAGGTCGGCCTCCAGTCCCACTCCACCCTCGACCAGATCGGGGCCACCAACTTCTCGGCGTTCCTGTCGGCCTACTTCAACACCCGCGAAGCCGCGCCGCTGATCGCCGGCGTCGCCCTGGCCGCGACCATCGGCTGCGGCTTCACCGCCCAGCTCGGCGCGATGCGGATCAGCGAGGAGGTCGACGCGCTGGAGGTGATGGCGGTCCCGTCGATCCCGTTCCTCGTCACCACCCGCATGCTGGCGGCGGTGATCGCGGTGGTCCCGCTCTACGCGATCGGGCTCTTCGCCTCCTACCTCGCGACTCGCTCCGTGACCACGGGCTACTTCGGGCAGTCGAAAGGCACCTACGACCACTACTTCGTGCAGTACCTCGCCCCGCAGGACGTCCTGTGGTCGTTCCTCAAGGTCATCGTCTTCGCGATCGTGATCATCCTGATCCACTGCTACTACGGCTACTTCGCCGACGGTGGACCAGCCGGTGTCGGGGTCGCGGTCGGGCACGCCGTCCGTGCCTCGATCCTCACCCTCGTGGTCAGCGACTTCTTCATCAGCTTCGCGATCTGGGGCTCCAACACGACCGTGCGGATCACCGGATGAGGCCCGGGCTCGCGACCTCGCGCGGCGAGGCGGTGCGGCTCCGGCTGCTCGGCCTCGGGTACGCCGCCATCCTGGCCGGGCTCGTCTGGCTCTCGATCGCGGCCTACCAGCATGCCTTCGACGACCACGTCACCGTGACCGTGCGCGCTCGTGACGCCGGGCAGCAGCTCAACGTGGGCGGAGACGTCCGCATGAACGGCGCGATCGTCGGCCGGGTGTCCGGCGTCGAGACCGACCCCGGCCACCCCGGCGCCCTGGTGAGCCTGCAGCTCGACCACGACGCGGCCCTGCGGATCCCCGACAACACCCTCGTGCGGATCCTGCCGACCACCCTCTTCGGCCAGAAGTACGTCGAGCTCAGGTCCGCGTCGACCGTCAGCGGCGGCGGCCTGCACGACGGGGACACCCTCGCCGAGGACACCTCCGCGGAGGCGGTCGAGCTGACCGACGTGCTCGACGACCTCGACCCGGTGCTGACGGCCGTTCGCCCCCAGGCGCTGGCGGCGACCCTGGCCGCCCTCGCCAACGGGCTGGACGGCCGCGGCGCCGAGATGCACGCGACCATGGCCGACGGACGTCGCTACCTGCGCGCCCTCAACGGACAGGGGCCGCTGCTGGTCGGGGACCTGAGACTGCTCGGCCGCGTCGCCGGGCAGTACGCCGACCGCTGGCCCAGCATCCTGGCCACCGCCCGGCAGATGGGCACCACCTCGCGCAGCCTCGACCAGCCCGACGTGCTCTCGGCGCTCTTCGGGTCGATCACGCACGCCGCCGACACCGGTGACCTCCTGCTCCGGGCCAACCAGCGCCGGATCGCCGAGAGCCTGCGACTGTCGCGGCCCACGGCCCAGCTGCTCGCCGACTACTCACCCGAGTTCCCCTGCCTCATCCAGGGATTCCTCGACGTCGAGACCTCCTCGGCTGCCCAGATCCGCGACCACTCGTTCCAGGGCTACTTCACGATGGGCGCCCAGCGCAACGGCTACACCACCGACGACCGGCTGCGGCTCGGCGACCTCGGCACCGGCCCGGCCTGCCGCGGTCTGCCCGGGCCTCCGGTGCCCTACCCGGGCATCCACCTCGACGACGGGGTCCACGGGGGGACGCCATGAGCAAGACACCCCGGCTCGCGCCGAGCCTCAAGCTGGTCGGCTTCGCAATTGCCGCCGCGCTGGTCACCGTGACGATCCTGGCGACGATCCGCCCCCTCGGCACCGGCGGGGACGAGACCCGCTTCGCGGCGGAATTCACCTCCGCCAGTCGGCTCGAGCCCGGTGACGACGTCCGGGTGGCCGGTGTCCGGGTCGGTCAGGTCGACGAGGTCGGCCTCACCGACGACGCGCACGCCCGGGTGAGCTTCAGCGTCTCCTCCGACCTCCCGGTGACCGAGCGGACCCGGGTGGAGATCCGCTACCTCGACCTGGCCGGGAACCGCTACGTCGCGCTCGTCGATCCGGGCACGCCGGCGCCTGCTCAGCCCGCGGGCGACGTGATCCCGGTCGACCGCACCAGCCCGGCGCTCGACCTCGACGACCTGCTCGACGGCTTCAAGCCGCTGCTCGTCGCCCTGGCTCCGGAGGACGTCAACAACCTGACTCTCGACATCGTCCGCACCCTCCAGGGCGACGGCGGCACCGTGCGGCACCTGCTGGCCCGCACCGCCTCGCTGACCACCGGGCTGGCCGCGCGCGACCAGCTGATCACCAGCGTCATCGACAACCTCGACACCTCGGTCGGCGCCGTCGCCGCCCACCAGACCCAGCTCCGCGAGCTGGTGCACGGGCTCCGGGTGCTCACCTCCGGGCTGGCAGCAGACCGGCACGACATCACCAACGCGATCGGTCACCTCGACACGATGACCGGCCTCACCGCCGAGCTGCTGCGCCAGATCCGGCCCAGCACGAAGGCCGACCTCGCCGGCGTACGACGTCTGGCCGCGATCCTGTCAACCCCCGAGGCGCGCGCCGAGATCGAGCATGCGCTGCACCACCTCCCGGTCAAGCTGCGCAAGCTGCAGGCGACCGCCGGCTACGGCTCGTGGTTCAACTACTACGTCTGCGGGGTCCGGCTCACGACCGGCGCCGGCGTCGACGGGCTCGACCCCGAGGTCGCCCGGATACTCGAGAAGATCCACCTCGTCGACACCTCGAAGCGGTGCACGTCGTGAGGCGGCGCAGCAACGCCCGCGCGGGCGTGGTCGGACTGATGGCGACCGTCTTGCTCGTGGCCCTCGCCATGAACGCGGGTCGGCTGCCCCTGATCGGCACGGGCGGTCGCGAGCTGCACGCGCAGTTCAGCGACACCAGCGGCCTCGAGGTCGGCGACCGCGTCGAGGTGGCCGGCGTGCGCGTCGGGCGGGTCGAGGGGCTGGCGATGGGTCGAGGCTTCATCACCGTCGCCTTCACCGTCGCCGACTCGCTGGAGCTCGGCGCGGACACCCGGGTGCGGATCAAGGTCAGCAACCTGCTCGGCAGCAAGTACCTCGACATCGAGCCGGCGGGTGGGGGAGTCCTGGCCGACCCGATCCCGCTCGACCGCACCCACCCGGCGTACGACGTGACGGCGGCGTTCGGCGACCTCACCAAGACGCTCGACCCGATCGACACCGGCCAGCTCGAGGACGCCCTCAACGCCATCACCTCGACCCTGCACGGCTCCGGCGACGACGTCCGCGCCACCCTGCGCGGGCTCTCGACCCTGTCCCGCGCGGTCGCCTCACGTGACCAGCAGGTGTCCCGGCTGCTCGACCACTCCGAGCAGCTCACCGGGACCCTGGACGGGAGCCGCCAGGATCTCGCGGCGCTGGCCCGCGACGCAGGACTGCTGCTGGCTGAGGTCGACCGGCGCCGCGCGGCCGTGCACGGTCTGATCGTGCACACCCGCGAGCTCGCCGAGCAGCTCCGCGGGCTGGTGCGTGACAACGAGGACCAGATCGGCCCGGCCCTGCGCGACCTGGGCGAGGTGGCCGGGCAGCTCGAGGCTCGTCAGACCCGGCTGCGCGCCACCATGCGCGAGGTCACGAAGTTCGCCCGGGTCTTCGTCAACACCGTCGGGGGTGGCCCGTGGTTCGACTCCTACATCGCCAACGCGCCCAACTCCCTCGAGCTGGAGGACCCCAAGTGACGTCGCCCGTGGGGCGAGCTGCCCGGATCCTCGTGCCCGTCGTCGTGCTGGCGCTCGCCGTCGGCGGGCTGGTGCACCTGCTCGGCGGCCCGCAGACCCGCTCCGTGAGCGCGGTCTTCGAGCGCACCGTCGGGCTCTTCGAGGGCTCCGAGGTGCGGATCATGGGGATGCGCGTCGGCGAGGTCACGCGGATCGCGCCGAGCGGGACCTCGGTGCGCGTCGACATGGAGTACGACGCGGACTACCGGCTGCCCGCCGACGTCGCCGCGGTGATCATCGCGCCCTCGGTGATCGCGGACCGGTTCGTGCAGCTCACGCCGGGCTACGTCGACGGCCCGGTGCTGGAGTCCGGCGCCGTGATCGGACCGGACCGGACCCAGGTGCCGGTCGAGCTGGACCGTTCACTGGCCGTGACCAACGACGTCCTCTCGGCGCTCGGACCGAACGGCGCGAACCGGCACGGAGCCCTGGCGGACGCCCTGCACACGATGGCGAAGGTCCTCGACGGCACCGGGTCCGACGCCCGCAACACGCTCGGCGACGCCGCCGATCTCACCGACGTGCTGGCCCAGGGGGCCCAGGACACCGGGGGCACGGTTCGCCACCTGGCCCGGGTGAGCGGCACCCTCGCGGCGTACGACGAGGACGTCCGCGCCTTCAACCGGCACCTGGCCTCGGTCTCCGGGGTGCTCGCGGCCGACTCGGGCAGGCTCTCGGTGATGCTGCGCTCGCTGGCCCGCACGCTGGGCACCGTCGGGGCGTTCGTCCACGACAACCGGGCACAGCTGACCACCGACCTCGACCGGGTCTCCCACGTCGCGTCCGCGCTCGTGGCCGAGCGGAGCTCGCTCGACGAGCTGCTCGGCATCGTGCCGCTGGCGTTCACGAACCTCGTCGAGACCTACGACCCCGAGGCCCAGGCGGTGCGCACGCGCGCGAACTTCACCGAGATCCTGCGGGCCATCGACAAGGTGGTCTGCCAGGAGATCACCAAGGGCCAGGAGGAGACGCTCGGCCCGCTGTGCGGCGCACTCCAGGACGTCGTGCACCAGCTGCCCGACCTGCCTGCACCGGGAGTCCCCGGCCTGCCCCCGATCGGGCTGAGGCGAGCCCGATGAGCCGACCCGACGTCCTGCGCCGTGCTCTGGTCCTGCTGCTCGGCATCGTGCTGCTCACCGGCTGCGAGTTCCGCGGCATGCAGGACCTCCCCCTCCCGGGCAGCCCGGACGTGGGTGACCACTCCTACGCCGTGACCGCGGAGTTCGAGAATGTCCTGAGCCTCGCGGAGAACTCCACCGTCAAGCTCGACGGCGTCACCATCGGCCGGGTCGAGTCGATCGGCCGCGACGGGTGGCACGCCGCGGTCACGCTGCGGCTGCGCGGCGACGTGCCCGTCCCGCGCGACGTGCGCGCACGGGTGGCGCAGACCAGCCTGCTGGGGGAGAAGTACGTCGAGCTGGAGGTGCCCGTCCGCGGCGGCAGCACCGGTCGTCTCGGTGACGGCGACCAGATCGCCCTCGCCGACACCAGCCGCGGGCGCGAGGTCGAGGAGGTGCTGGGTGCGCTCTCGCTGCTGCTCAACGGCGGCGGCATCGGCCAGCTCCAGACCATCACGACCGAGCTCGACGACGCACTCGGCGACACCGCGACCACGCGCGGGTTCCTGCGCGAGCTGGACGACTTCGTGACGCTCCTCGACGACAACCGCTCCACCATCGTCTCGGCGCTGGAGAACGTGGACCGGCTCACCGGGCAGATCGCCCGGAACCGTCGGGTCGTCGAGCGCGCGATCGACGACATCGCACCCGCCGTGCGTCGGCTCGCGCAGCAGCGCCACCGCCTCGTCGGCATGCTCGGCGCGCTGGACCGCTTCTCGACCGTCGCGAGCGACGTGGTCCGTACCTCGGGCGACGACCTGCGGGCGAATCTCGTGGCACTCCAGCCGGTGCTGACCCAGCTCAACCGCGCCGGTCGCGACCTGCCGCGCGTGATCGAGACGGTGCTCAGCTTCCCGTTCCCCGACGAGGTGCTCAACGCCGTCAAGGGTGACTACGTGAACCTCGACGTGCTCATGGACCTCTCGCCACTGATCATCGCGGGCAACGTCACCGGGGACGGCGAGAGCCTGCAGGACCTGCCGCCGCGGCCGCTGAGCCCGCCCGTCGCGGGGGTGCTCCGATGAGCCGGGCGAGCCGGATCCGGCTGCTCGTCTTCCTGGTCGTCGGGGGACTCGCGGTCATCAACGCCGGGGCCCGCTACGCCGGGATCACCGACCGGCTCTTCCCCGCGTCGTACGCCGTGACCGTGCACCTGGCCGACAGCGGTGGGCTCTTCGAGCGCGGAGAGGTGACCTATCGCGGCGTGACTGTGGGACGGGTGACCGGTCTCGAGTTCCGCACCGACGGCGTCGACGCGATGCTGGCGATCGACGACGACGTGCAGATCCCCTCCGACGTGATGGCCGAGGTGCACAACCGCTCGGCGGTGGGGGAGCAGTACCTCGACCTGGTCCCGCGCACCGACTCGGGGCCCTACCTCGCTGCCGGATCGGTGATCGACGAGGCCGACACCTCCACCCCGCTGGACGAGGAGGAGCTGATCCTCAGCGCCGACCGGCTGCTGCGCTCGGTCGACACCCGTGACCTGCGCACGGTCGTGGACGAGTCCGGACGGGCGCTGTCCGGTGGCGGCCGCGACCTGGGCCGGCTGCTCGGCAACAGCCGGGTCATCCTCGACGTCGCCCGCCGCGTGCTGCCGGCGACCCGGACGCTGCTGCGCTCGGGCCACACGGTGCTGCTCACCCAGGACCGGCAGGCCGGCACCATCGACGCCTACCTGCGCGACCTCGACGGGGTGACCCGGATGGTCGCCGTCAACGACCCCGCCCTGCGGCGGATCCTGCGCGACGCCACCAGTTCGGCCCACGAGCTCGACCAGCTCGGCCAGGGCCTCGCGCCGGTGCTGCCCGACCTGCTCTCGCGCCTGGTCGTGATCTCGTCGATCACCACGCGGCACCGCGACGGCCTCGAGGAGGGGCTGGTCGCGATGCCGTACGCCCTGGCCAGCGCGATCACCCCCGGCCGTGACGGACGCGCCCACTTCACGTTCGTCGGCGGCACCGGCCCCGGACCCTGCCGTCAGGGCTATCTGCCGGTGTCCGAGTGGCGCTCCCCGGCGGACTTCCACTACAGCATCCTCCCCGACGACATCGGCTGCCACGAGTCTGACTCGTCGCTGCCGCGCGGTGCGCAGACGCTGCGCTGAGCGGCCCTGCTCAGGCCGAGGCGAGCCACTTGTCGGGCCCGAAGACCTCGTAGTGGATGTCCGACGCGGGCACGTCCTGATCTATCAGGCTGCGATGCACGGACTCCATGAAGGGCAGCGGTCCGCACAGGTAGATCTGGGCGTCGGTCGGGATCTTCACAGTTCCGAGGTCGACCCGACCGCTGCGCAGAGCGTCACGGGTCGGCCGGACGCCCAGGTCCTCGTACCACCGGTGCAGGGTCGCGGCGGGCAGCGCCGCCACCAGCTCCTTGAGCTCCTGGCGGTGCGCGTGCCGGGCCGGGGAGCGGTCGGCGTGCAGGACCAGCACCTCGCGCGTCGAGCGGGTTCCGGCCAGGTGGTGGAGGATGCCGATGATCGGAGTGATGCCGATGCCGGCTGAGACGAAGACCAGCGGAGCCTCGGAGTCCTCGAGCACCAGCTCGCCGAAGGGAGCCGAGACCCTGATTTCGTCAGCCTCGAAGAGACTGTGGTGCAGCCAGTTGGACACCTCCCCGCCCGGGACGGCCTTGACCGAGATGCCCCACTCGCCGACCTCCCGGGCGCCGGTGAGGCTGTACTGCCGGATCTGACGGGCGCCGTCGGGCAGTGTCACCTGGACCGACACGTACTGGCCGGCCCGGGCCTCCGGCAGCGGGCTGCCGTCCGGGGTGCCGAGCACGAACGAGACGGTGTCGGGCGACTCCTGCAGGCGTCGACGGACGACCAGGGTGCGCCACACGTCCCCGTCACCCACTCCTGTCTGGGCGTACAGGCCCTTCTCGATCGCGACCAGGGCCGCGGCCATGTGCCAGTAGACCTCGTCCCAGGCCGCGGCGACCGCGGGCGTGACCGCGTCGCCGAGCACCTCCACGATCGCGGCGAACAGATGCTCGTGGACGATCTGGTACTGGTCCTCGGTGATGCCGAGCGACGCGTGCTTGTGCGCGATCCGGGCCAGCACCTCGACCGGGTCGCGTCCGTCCTCGGCCACCAGGAGCGTGGCGTAGGCGGCGATCGCACCCGCCAGGGCGCTCTGCTGGTCGCCCTGGGCCTGGTTGCCCCGGTTGAAGAGGTCACGCTCGAGCTCGGGGCGTGCTGCGAACATGCGCTGGTAGAAGACAGGGGTGATGTCGCCGATGGCGGCGCCGATGACGGGCAGGGTGGCCTTGACGACCTGGGCGGACTCGGGGGACAGCATGCGGGCTCCGGGGGGTTGTCGAACTGGGGGTCCGGTCCAGACCACCACGAGATGTCGCGGCGGAGCAGTGCCAAAGGTCCCTGCGTGCCCTCCCCGGGGAGGCCGCGGGGAGGCCGAGGGTGGTCGCGACAAGCTCCGCGAGCCGCGAGTCACAGTCATGAGCGGGTTGAAGGTCTCGAGGAGGGGCACTCTTCTCCACGTGACCTCCTCGACGACGACCGATCCCAGCCCTGTCCGCCCGAGCTCCGCCGCCTGGTGGTTCCGTTCCTCGGACGGGCACCTGACCCTGTGGCAATGGCCGAATCCGGCGCTGTGCGTCTGGTTGGTCACGGTGGTCCTCGGCTGGTTCCAGTTGTCGGTCTCGCACGCTGACGCGGTCGCCGGCATCCGCCACGGAGCACTCCTCGTGTGGGCGCTTGACGAGGTCGTTCGCGGCGCGAGCCCGTTCCGACGCACGCTCGGCGCGGCGATCCTCGCCGGTCAGCTCGCGACGCTCTTCCTCGGCTGACACGGCGGGCGCATGCTGCGAGCGTAGACAAGGTCGCGTTTGTCGCCTAGGTTCGTTGTTGGTGGTTGGGAGCGCAGCCCTCGGCAGTTTGTGCTTGCCGTGACGGCTCTCCTCGAGAGGTCTCGGCATGCCCACCGACCTGTCCGCTCCCCGGTCCCACGCGATCGATGCCAGGCCCGCCCTCATCGAGCAGGCCAAGGGCGCGTTGATGCTGCACTACGGGGTCGACTCCCACCAGGCCTTCGCGCTGCTGCTCGGTTGGGCGCGGACTTCCTGTACCCCCATGGACACCATCACCCACACGCTTCTGCGCGGAGACTGCGAAGGCAATCCGCAGACCGCAGCCCGACAACCGGCGTTGATGGGGTGGCTCGAGGCGCAGCTTCGCGACGGCGATCCCGGCGTACACGGCTCCGGTCGCCACCGGCCCGGTTTCGAACCGGCACCTGAGACCCCGCGCTCTGACTGAGCGCGGATCGGGGGTGTGCAGGGGCGCGCGACTCACGCAGCGCGCGTCCCTGCTCCACGCCACCCCCACGTTGGGCCCGCCGCGCTGCGCCCGCCACCCATCTCGATGACCCCCAGGAGGCTCGGCATCCTTCGCATGGACCGCACGTTCAGGCAACTCCTCAGCCAGAAGACCGCCCGCGCCAACGCGGCCGAGGCCGCTTCGAAGCTGCTGAGAAGACGTCACGAACGCGAAGCTGTCGACGCGTACCTGAGGGAGCTGGCTTCCCCGAGCCGGCGGACACCCGATGACAGGTGGGTCCCGCAGGAGATGACGTGAGGGAGATCGCCCGCTACGTGGGCGTCTCGCCAGTGACGACGAGCTCCTCGGCCACGCGGTTCAGCTTCACGTTGCGGCTCTGTGAGACGCGCCGGAGGACCGCGAACGCCTGATCGGCCGGGATGCCGAAGCGCTCCATCAGGATGCCCTCGGCCCGACCGATGACCGTGCGGTTGCTGATCGCCATCTCCAGGTTCTCGACGTTCTGTGACGCCGCCCATGCCACACCGACGTGGGCGGCGAGCGCGTGTCCGTTGTAGATGTCGTCGGCGTCGAACGCATCGAACTCGGTGGAGTAGAGGTTCATCGCCCCGAGGGTGTCCTGGGTCGTGTAGAGGCGGTAGCTCACGATCGAGGCGACACCGGTCTCCTTCGCGACCAAAGGCCCCCACCGGGGCCAACGCTCGTCATTGGCCAGGTCGCGGCTGTGCACGACCTCATTCGTGTGCAGCGCGTCGAAACAAGGCCCTTCCTTGAGCACGAACTGGAGCTCGTCGATCCGGTTCAGCGTCTCGTCGCTCCCGACGGGGGTGTCGATCCCGTCACTGTGCACCACCGAGATCCCCACCAGGTCGCACCCCGAGATGATCTCGGTGGCGATCAGGACGACCTTCTCGAGTGTCTGTTGGGTGTTCGACGATCCCTGCATCGAGCGTGCGGCATCGGCCAACTGATCGGCGAAGCTGTTGAGACTCTCCATGACCACGAGTGTCCTTCCCACATCCCGGCCTGACCAACCCGCACTCGTCTAGTGCTCGCAGCCTGGCGCGTGCTTCGGGCTGGAGCACGTGTCGTTTCCGGAGCCGCCTCGGATCCGGTCGGCCCCGGGGCCGCCGTAGATCACGTCGGCGCCGATTCCGCCCCAGAGCCGGTCGTCACCCGCCCCGCCCCGGATCACGTCGGCACCGACCTCGCCCGCGATCCGGTCGGTTCCGGCGCCACCGCGGATCACGTCGGCACCAGCCCCACTGCAGATCTTGTCGTTTCCACCGCGGCCCCGAATCAGGTCGGCGCCTGCATACGCGACGATCACATCGGGACCGGAAGTCCCGTTGATGGTGTCGATGCCACCGGTGCCGACGATCGTTGCCGTCTGTCCCATGCAGGTAGGAGCCGCAGCTCCCTGCGCCGGGACCGAGACACTCAAACCGCCAAGCACGAGCGCGACCGTCGTGACGGCGACCGCACGAATACCACTTCTGTTCATTGACGAACTCCTTGCTTCGAGGACTGTCTCGCCCCTCCGATGAAGAGCCCGGCTCTGGAGCGTATCCCGGCCGAGGCGACATGCCACCGCCCGACGAGACGGCCCACGTCACCGGCGAAGCCTGGATCGCGGCTCTGGAGGCGGGCAGGGATACCTTGGGCCTGCCCGGTCCAACGACCACTTCGAGGATGATCACCATGGCGCGCTTGGCTCCGCACACGGTCGTGCTCCACGGTCACGAGCTCTCCTACGTCGACAGCGGCTCCGGCCCGGTCGTGCTCTTCATCCACGGGATCCTCGGGTCGCAACGGCAGTGGGCCGACCTGGTCGACAAGATGGATGACGACCACCGGGTGCTCGTGCCCGACCTCTTCGGTCACGGTGAGTCGGCGAAGCCGATGGGGGACTACTCGCTCAGCGCGCACGCCGCGACCATGCGCGATCTCCTCGACCATCTCGGGATCGAGCGGGTCACGCTCGTTGGGCACTCGCTCGGTGGTGGCATCGCCATGCAGTTCTACTACCTCTTCCCCGAGCGCGTCGATCGCCTCGTGCTGGTGGCCAGTGGCGGCCTGGGACGGGAAGTGAACCTGGTCCTGCGCTCCGCGACCCTGCCCGGCGCCGCGCAGGTGCTCAGCGTTCTTGCCTCCGCACCCGTCCTCTCGCGTGTCGAGGCACTGGGTCGTGGCGCGTCGAAGGTCGGCTGGCGACCCGGCGCAGACATCGGCGCGATCTGGCGTGGGTTCAGCTCGCTGCAGGACCGTGAGAGTCGGCGCGCCTTCCTCGCCACCACCCGCGCCGTCATCGACCTCGGTGGGCAGAGCATCAGCGCACACGACCACCTGGAGGGCGCTCTACCGATCCCGACCCTGATCGTGTGGGGCTCCAAGGACCGGATGATCCCGGCCTCGCACGCGCGCAGCGTCGAGCGTGCGCTCCCCGACTGCCGCGTCGAGCTGTTCGAGGGGGCGGGCCACTTCCCGCACCTCGACGACCCGGACCGCTTCGCGCGCGTGCTCCGCGAGTTCATCGCCGACGGGGCGACCTGACCCACCCCGGCTCAGCTCTCGAGATCGTTCAGCACCGCCCCGATCGTGTCGATGCTCTCGGCCGTGATGGGGTCGAGCACGAGCTGCAGGTGCGTGGCTCCGGCCTCGGCCAGCCCGTGCACGTGGTCGCCGAGCTCGCCGGGCGTGACCGTGGTGACCTGCCCGTCGTACGTCGCGCCCATCAGCCGGCCACTGCCCTCGGGGAGCGTGACTAGGACCGCGGCGCTCGCCTCGATCCGCGGCCCTGCTGGCGTGACCGCATCGACCTCGGCCTTGAGCTCCGGGAACCGCTCGACGGAGTTTCGGTAGATGCTCCACCAGACGTTCCAGGAGTCCACGACCGGCAGCGCGATGCTCAGCATGCGCGGGCTGTTCGAGCCCACCATGATCGGTGGGCCGCCCTCCCGGACAGGACGTGGGTCCAGCACGCAGTCGTCGACGTCGTAGAACTCACCGTGGAAGGTGGTCCGCCCTTCGCGCAGGAGCGGCGCGATGATCGCCAGCGCCTCCTAGAAGCGCGAGACGCGCCGGTCGTAGACCAGGTGGTCGCCCACCCAGATTGAGTCGAAGCCGACCGCTTCCGCTCGCCGCGCCAGGTCCAGATACTCCGGCCACGGGACGGACCGTTCGACCTCGGGAAGCTGGACACCGACCTTGCAGGGGCGCGTCACGCGGCCACCCTAGCGAGCCGGTCCACGGATCCCGTTCATCCACGATCTCGCGTCCGTTCAACTCGGATGCCCCGCCCTTGTCTACGTTCGTGGGCTCACGCCCCCTTTCGGACGGAGCTCCCGCATGCGCCCCACCCTCAAGCGACTTGCCCTCGGCGGTTGTGCCCTCGCCGTCGTCCTCGGCGGTGTCGCGACCGCCTCGGCCAGACCGGCCACCACCGACGGCGACCTGGCCACCTCGTTCATGAAGGTCGACCGGAACACCGCGTGGAGCGAGGTCGACAAACTCCACCTGGACTTCCCGACCTACCACACCGAGGGACTGGCGATCACGCCCGACCACATCTTCCTATCCTCGGTGCAGATCATCGAGCCGACCCAGAAGTACCCCTCGCCGGTTGGCGGCTACGACCGCACCCCGGGCAAGGGCGTGGGGCACCTGTTCGTGATGGACCGGGAAGGTCACCTGCAGAAGGACATCACCCTCGGCGAGGGCGACATGTACCACCCGGGTGGCATCGACTACGACGGCACCAACATCTGGGTCCCGGTCGCGCAGTACCGTCCCGACAGCAGCGCAATCATGTACAAGGTCAACGCCAGGAACCTGAAGGTCAGCAAGCAGTTCGAGGTGGCCGACCACATCGGGGGCATCGTCCTAGACCCGACCACGCACCGTCTCGTCGGCAACACCTGGGGCTCGCGGCGGTTCTACTCGTGGACCCTCGACGGCGCACAGACCGGGGAGTGGCTCAACCCCAGCCACGTCGTCGACGCCCAGGACTGCCAATACGTCGAGTCCGCCAAGATGATCTGCGGCGGCGTCACGAACCTGCCGCAGGCCCCCGGCGCCACGGGGAGCTACGAGCTCGGTGGGATGACGTTGACCGACCTGCGGACGCATCAGATCCTGCATGAGGTGCCGTTCCAGCAGTGGTCGACCGCCGGCCACGTGATGACCCGCAACCCGCTCAAGCTCGCGGCCGACGGCAACACCATCGACCTGTGGGCCGCGCCCGACAACGGCGACGAAGGCAACGGCACCGAGCTCTGGCACTTCCGGGCAACGGTCCCGGCGTCCTGAGCCATCACCTCGTCGAAGTCGAAGAGGAACAGCTCGGGGTCCTCCGCGACCCCGGCTCGTTCAGAGCCAGTCCCTGCGTTTGAAGGTGAGGTAGAGAGCGCCCGACAGCGCGATGATGAGGAACGAGGACGTGACGAATCCCGACTGGTGGGCGAACCCCGGGTACGGCAGGTTCTGGCCGTAGAAGCCAGTGATCGCCGTGGGCACAGCGATGATGGCAGCCCAGCTCGTGACCTTCTTGGTGATGATGTTGAGCCGGTTGCCCTGGATCGTCAGGTTGGTCTCGAGGATGGTGTTCACGAGGTCGCGCAGGCTCTCGGTCCACTCGGTCGCGCGCAGCACGTGGTCGTAGACGTCCTGGAAGTAGGGCATCAGGTCGTCGTGGACCAGCCCCATGTCGCGTCGCATCAGCGTGTTGACGACCTCCCGCATCGGCAGGACCACGCGGCGCAGCTGCACCAGGCTCTTGCGCAGCTCGAAGCTGCGGCGCTGGACGGCCTGGTCGTGCGGCCGGTCGTCGAAGAGGAGGTCCTCCAGCTGCTCGATCTGGTCGTCGAGCGACTCCACTGCCTCGAAGTGTCCGTCGACGACGAAGTCCAGCAACCCGTGGACCAGGGCGCCGACCCCGAACCTGGTGAGGTCGGCCTCGTCGTCCCACCGGGTCAGCAGTTCCTCGATCGGGAACGCGTCGTCACGCCGGACGGTGACGAGGGCGGTCGGGGTGATGAATGCGGAGATCTCACCGGTGACGAGCTGGCCGCTCTCCACGTCGAGCCTGACCGAGTAGGCATTGAGGAAGTCATGTCCCTCGTAGCGGTCGAGCTTGGGCCGCTGTCGACCCTGTGCGGCGTCCTCCACCGCCAGCCTGTGCAGCCCCAGCTCGTCGGCCACCTGCTGCAGCTCCACGAGACCCGGGGCGCACAGATCCACCCACACCACGGCCGACGGGTCCGCGAGGTGCTCGGACACCTCGTCGATCGGGAAGTCCTCGTCGCTCAGGGCTCCCGCGCGGTAGCAGCGAGTACGTGTCATCTGCTGAGTATCCCTGTCGGGGGGACGAGCCGTCGCCGCCGTGCCGGGCCGACCGTGTCGGCCGGCCGGCCTCAGCTCAGCGCCACCATCTCGTGCAGCGTGGAGCCGGTACGACGTACCTCGACCCCGTCCTGGACCACGGTGAGCTCGAAGCGCGAGTCGAAGCGGAAGTAGCCCGGTCGTCCCACGAGGCGGTGGACGAGCGGCTTGACGAGTCGGCTGCGGGCGATCGGAACCTCGTCGAGGAGGTCCTGGGCGTCGATGATGCGCTCGACGTCGAGGCGCAGGTCGAGGCGGTCGGGAACGCGGATCCGGAGCCAGGTGGGGTGCTCGCGGTTGGCACCCTTGTGGAAGACCATCGGCCCCTCGGTCAGCTCGACCTCGCCGGTGCTGAGCACGATCCGGTCGCGGTGGGCGAGCATGACCGGCTGGGAGCGGTGGTGGTCGAACCGCTTCTGGGTCATCACGTTCGCGAACAGGACCGAGTAGTCCTCGACGTAGAGCCGCCCCCAGTGCCAGCGGTCGATGATCCTCTTCATGTCGCCGACGCCCCAGTTGTGGTCGGCGTACCCGATGCCGGCCCCGTTGAGCGCGACGCCGCCGACGCCCACGCTGCCGGTGATGCGGGCGCGGGGGGCGTGGACGGCCCAGCCGAAGTGGTCGACGTCGCCGTAGTGCGTCTCGCCACCGCCGGGCATCCAGGCGGGCAGCTCGTTGTGGAAGGCCAGGTCGAACACGACGTCCTCCTCGACCAGGTGGACGTGGTGGACCGGGAGCGGCCCGGAGCGGTCCACCCAGGCGCGGTTGGGCCCGACCCGCACGTCGACGTCGCCGGTCGCGAAGCTCGCCTCGGACTTGGGATAGGAGCGCTTCACCTGACGCTTGGTGCCGTCGGGGGCGTAGATGATCAGCTCGACCGACGGGTCGCTGCCGACCCGCTCCTCGGGTCGGCGCTTGGTGAGGAACCCGACGATCGTGTGGCCGGTGTCGAGGCGGGCGTCGAAGTACCAGTGCTCGAAAGCCCGCTTGCGGGCGGTGACGTGCAGGCCGTGGTCGCCGGGCTGCACTGTGGTCAGCTCGGCGTCGCGGGCTCCGGGGCCGTTCCAGGCCTCGACGATCCGTGCGCTCATCGACGCAGCCCCGAGCTGGCGTCGAATGCGGCCTCGCGGCCCTCCATCTGCGCCTGCCACCAGCTGTGCCGGTGCCAGACCATCAGCCGGTTGTGCAGTTGACGCAGAATCGGAAGCCTCCTCAGGAGCTCGGTGACGGTGACCAGTGGCCAGCGCGCCACCAGGATGAGGATCCAGGGGAACGCGCGCGGCAGGTCGTAGCCCGCGCGGGTGCCGGGCGCCATCCAGATCGCGCAGTAGGCCGAGATGATCCGGTAGTTGTACGCCGCCCGCAGCCGGGCCAGCCCGCGCTGGCCCTCACGAGGAGCGAACGCGGCCGGGAACGACTCGATCAGCTCGGTGCCGTGCCGGCCGGAGTCGTAGGAGCGCGCCGCCGTCGACAGCGCCAGCACCTGCAGGCACTCGCGGACGGTCTCGGGCATCCACTGCGGCTTCACGCCGAGCAGGTGCCCCATGTAACGGTTGAAGTGCAGCAGCGCCCGCATCTCCTTCGGGGTGGTCTGATAACCCAGCACCCACAGGGCGAGCGCGGGCGCGACGCTGCCGCCGATCTGGGTGAGCATCATGTAGGTCTGGCTGATGGGCAGCCCCCACTGCTCGGCGTCCCACTCGGGGTGTTCCTCGACGCGCTTGCGCACGGCCACGTGCATGACGCGGACCAGCATCGCGGTGGTCCGACCCTCGGAGCCGGGACGGAAGAGCCCGCCCTCCTCTGAGGTGTCGATCCAGAACTTCGCCGACTCCAGGAAACGGCGCAGCGCGTTGTCGCCGGCGTAGCCGCCCGCCAGGGACAGGGGAGTGGCGACGCCGCTCTCGGTGTAGATCTCGAGCGTGATGACACCGGCGACGTTGAAGAGCATGGTGCCCCAGCGGCGCCAGATCTCGGCACCCAGCTCGACGGAGTGCGGGTCCACCCAGTCGGGAACGGTGTCGAAGTCCGCGAACAGCGCGCGCATCGACTCGGGGGCGTCCGGCACGGCATCGATGCCCTCGGCGAGGGCCGTGGTCAGCAGCTCGCGGCCGCGCTTGTGGCCGAGCTCTCCGAAGAACACTTCGGCGACGAAGTGCTCGGCGAGCGGGTCGCCGCCGTACAGGTCGTCGCAGAGCATCCGGGCCTGCTCGTCGGTCGGGAAGAGCTCGTGGCGCAAGACGTGGCGTACGAACCGCTCGCGGCGCTGCCAGGCGGGCTCCTCGCGGGCCTCCCAGTAGCGAAAGGCCTTGGGTGTGCGCTGCTGGGTGATCACGTCCATACCGTACGGTATGGTGTGGTTCGTCGGCAAGGGCCGACCACGGTCTGGGAGGATGGCGCCGTGACGGGGACAGGGACCGGGCCGGGCGCCGCCGGGAGCCAGACGACGAGGCTCAGCGTCGACGACTGGACCGAGCGTGCGCTGGCGCTGCTCATGGACGAGGGTGTCGGCGCCATCAAGATCAGCCGCCTGTGTGCCGACCTCGGCGTCACCAAGGGCAGCTTCTACTGGCACTTCGCCGATCTCGCGGCGCTGATGGCCGCAATCACCGAGCGCTGGACCCGGGAGACCCGCGAGGCGCTCAGCGCGCTTCAGGGGCTCCACCACCTGCCGCCGCTCGAGCGGCTCCGGGCGATGGCGCTGCGACTGGTCGACGAGCGCTCCTACAGCGTGGAACGCGCCCTGCGTGAGTGGGCGCACGGCAACGCCCGGGTCCAGGCGGTGATCGTGGAGGCCGACCGGTTCGTCTTCGAGATCGTCCAGGAGGCGCTCGTCGAGCTCGGGATCTGTGCCGACGGGGCCCGGCTCCGGGCCGGTCTGCTGGTCTATGCGGGCATCGGCTTCGCGCACGGCGCTCAGGCGCTCCCCCCGCCCACGGTCGACGACATCGAGGACCTCATCGACTTTCTCGCCGGTGACGCAGGGATGAAGGGATGACGCGGGGACAAAAAGGCTGAGGACTGTCGGGGCGAGAAGTTAAGGTCCGGACGTGGCTGAACCCGATTCAATGATCCTGGCCCTCGGGCTCCGCAAGTCCTTCGGCGAGTTCGAGGCCGTCAAGGGGATCGACGTCGACGTCCGACGCGGTGAGTCGTTCGGCTTCCTCGGACCCAACGGCGCCGGGAAGTCCTCGACCATGCGGATGGTGGCAGCGGTCTCGCCGATCAGTGGCGGCTCCCTGCTCATCCTCGGCATGGATCCCGCCGTCGACGGCCCGGCGATCCGGGCCCGGATCGGGGTCTGCCCGCAGGAGGACACCCTCGACACCGAGCTCACCGTGCGCGACAACCTCTTCGTCTACGGCCGCTACTTCGGCCTGCCGCGCAAGGAGGTCCGCGCCCGGGTGGACGAGCTCCTCGAGTTCGTCCAGCTCACCGAGAAGGCCTCCGCCATGGTCGACGACCTCTCCGGCGGGATGAAGCGACGCCTGACGATCGCGCGGTCGCTGATCAACAAGCCCGACGTACTCCTCCTGGACGAGCCGACCACCGGCCTGGACCCGCAGGCCCGCCACGTCGTGTGGGACCGGCTCTTCCGGCTCAAGCAGCAGGGCGTGACGCTGGTGCTGACCACCCACTACATGGACGAGGCCGAGCAGCTCTGCGACCGGCTGGTCGTCATGGACAAGGGGCTGATCGTCGCCGAGGGCTCCCCGCTCACGCTGATCCGCGAGCACTCCACCCGCGAGGTCGCCGAGCTGCGCTTCGGCGTCGGCGAGCACGAGGCGGTGGCCGAGAAGATCGCCGACCTCGGCGACCGGGTCGAGGTGCTGCCCGACCGGCTGCTGGTCTACAGCGACGACGGTGAGGAGGTCGTCGCCAAGGTCCATGAGCGCGGCCTCGAGCCCGTCGTCACCCTGGTCCGCCGCTCCACGCTGGAGGACGTCTTCCTGCGCCTGACCGGCCGGACGCTGGTGGACTGATGAGCGACCTCGACCAGAGCCACGTCCCGCCACCGGCCAACGTCTTCGCGGGCGCCGCGCGGCTCTTCGACTACTGGGCGATTGCCTACAAGCGCACATGGAAGGGCAGCGCGATCTCGTCCTTCGTGACCCCGCTGCTCTACATCCTGGCGATGGGGGTCCTGCTCGGCGGCTTCATCAAGGGAGACCCGGCCAAGCTCGAGGGCGCCACGTCGTACCTCGCCTTCGTCGCGCCGGGCATGGTCGCCGCGCACGCGATGACCACCGTGTTCGGCGAGGTCACCTACCCGGTCATGGGCATGGTCAAGTGGCACAAGACCTACTTCGGCATGACCGCCACGCCGCTCGGCGTCCCGGACGTGGTCCTGTCCCACCTCACGTTCGTCCTCTTCCGCGTCGCGCTCACCTCGGCGGTCTTCCTGGCGGTCATGGTGCCGTTCGGGGTCTTCGCCTCGCTCCCGGGCGTGGTCGCGGCGTTCTTCGTCCAGCTCCTCATCGGCGCCGCCTTCGCCACCCCGATATACGCGTTCTCCGCGGGGCTGCGGGACGAGAGCTCCTTCGCCCTGGTCTTCCGGCTCGGGATGATTCCGCTGTTCCTCTTCTCCGGCGCCTTCTTCCCGGTCTCCAACCTCGACTCGTGGATGGAGAAGCTGGCCCAGGTGACGCCTCTGTGGCACGGCGTCGACCTCACCCGGATGCTGACGCTCGGTCAGCCGGACTGGTCGATGGTCGCGGTCCACGTCGCCTACCTGCTGACCCTGACCGTCGCCGGCTGGTTCTGGTCCCTGCGCCGCCTGAGCCGAAGGATGATCAGCTGATGGCGATGCTCACCGCGTCCGTCGGCCGCGCCGCCGCGTCACCGGTCTCCGCCGGCGAGGCCACCGGGCTGATCCTCTACCGCAACTACCTGGCCTACCGGCGCGCCTGGTACATCTTCGTCAGCGGCTTCCTCGAGCCGGTCTTCTACCTCTTCTCGATCGGCGTCGGGGTCGGCCAGCTCGTGACCGGCTTCGAGTTCAACGGCCAGACCATCCCGTACGCCGAGTTCGTCGCCCCGGGCATGCTCGCGGCGTCCGCGATGAACGGGTCGCTGCTGGACTCGACCTTCAACTTCTTCTTCAAGCTGAAGTACAACAAGCTCTTCGACCAGATGCTGGCCACGCCGCTGACCACGATGGACATCGCGCGAGGTGAGCTGAGCTGGTCGCTGCTGCGCGGCGGGATCTACTCCGCCGGGTTCCTGCTCATCATGGTGGCGATGGGGCTGGTCAGCTCGTGGTGGGCGGTGCTGGTCGTGCCGGCCGCCCTGCTCATCGGGCTCGCTTTCGGGGGCGTCTGCATGGCGCTGACGACCTACATGCGCACCTGGCAGGACTTCGAGTTCGTCACGCTCGCGACGCTGCCGATGTTCCTGTTCTCGGCGACCTTCTTCCCGATCACCGCCTTCCCCGCCGTCGTGCGCTGGGTGGTCGAGCTGACCCCGCTCTACCGAGGCGTGGTGCTGTGCCGCGAGCTGACCACCGGATCGCTCACCTGGGCGTCCGCGGTCTCGGTCGTCTACCTGGTGGCGATGGGCCTGGTCGGGCTGATGATCGTGCGGCGCCGGCTCGACAAGCTGCTGCTCACCTGAGTTGGCCAGCCTGGCGCCATCTTCCCCGAGGTTGGCAGGAACCCGGCGGTAGTGCCCGCCCCCGGCCGGGATCATGGGGGCATGAGCCAGAACCCCGAGCCCGACACCAAGGACTGGACCTGGGTGCTCGACACCCGCTGCCCGGACTGCCACTTCGAGGCGTCGTCGGTGCCGGCCGACGAGCTGGCCGGACGGTTCACCGACAACGCCGCCGCGTGGGTCGTGGTCCTGGCCGGACCGGGGGCCACCGTGCGCCCGGAGCCGCGCGTCTGGTCGGCCCTGGAGTACGCCTGCCACGTCCGCGACGTGCACCGCGTCTTCGCCGACCGGGTCGACCGGATGCTCGGGGAGGACAGCCCGCAGTTCGCCAACTGGGACCAGGACGAGACGGCCCTGGAGCAGCGCTACGACCTCCAGGACCCGGCCGTCGTCGCACCCGAGCTTCTCGACTCGGCGGCCCGGGCCGCCCAGCGGTACGCCGCTGTGGCCGGCGCCGCGTGGGAGCGCCCCGGCCTGCGCAGCGACGGCAGCAGGTTCACCGTCGAGAGCCTGGGCCGCTACCACCTGCACGACGTGGTCCACCACCTCCACGACCTCGCCCGGACTCGGCCGGGTGCTCCGCCCACATCGTGAACGTCAGCCCTGCGAGGATGGCGCCATGAGGCACACCGAGTTCTGGTCCCGGTTGGAGGCGGCGCTCGGCCGCGCCTACGCCGGATCCTGGGCGCGGCAGTTCGTGATGAGCGACCTCGGGGACCGGACCGCTGCGGAGGCCCTCGACGCCGGCGAGGAGCCCAAGCACGTCTGGCGTGCGGTGTGGCGGGCCCTCGACCTGCCGGCGACCGACCTGTGACAGCGCTGCGCGCGACCCCCGACGTCGTCGCCGCCCAGCGCCGCACCATCCGCACCCTGATGGCCGCCCAGGTGGTCGGCGCCCTCGGCACCACCATCGGGATCGCCACCGCCTCCCTGCTCGCCCGCGACCTGTCCGGCTCGGAGCGGCTCGCGGGTCTCGCACAGACCGCGCAGGTGCTCGGCGCCGCGGTCGCGTCGTACTTCCTGGCCCGGCTGATGTCGGTGCGCGGCCGCCGCTTCGGACTGGTCACCGGCTACCTCCTCGGGGCAACCGGGGCGGTGCTGGCCGTGCTCGCCGGGGTCGCCGGGTCTATGGCGCTGCTCCTGGTCGGCGCGGTCCTGCTGGGGTCGACCACGGCCGCCAACAGCGGGTCCCGCTACGCCGCGACCGACCTGGCCCCGGCGGAAACTCGGGCCCGCTCGCTGTCGGTCGTCGTCTGGGCCACGACCATCGGCGCCGTCGTCGGCCCCAACCTCACCGGCCCGGCCGGCGCGCTGGCGCACGGCCTGCACATCCCCGAGCTGACCGGCCCCTTCGCCCTCGGCAGCCTGGGGATGGTCGGCGCCGCGATCCTGCTCGCCGTCTTCCTGCGCCCCGACCCCCTGCTGCTCGCCCGCGAGGTCGCCGGCGCTCCGCTCGAGGCGCCGAGCGGCACCTCGTGGGGTCGGGCGCGCACCGCCGTCCGCGAGATCCCGGTGCTGGGGTGGGCCGTCGTGGGGCTGGCTTCGGCGCACGCCGTCATGGTCTCGGTGATGGTGATGACGCCCCTGCACATGGAGCACGGCGGGGCGGAGCTCGAGGTCATCGGGATCGTGATCAGCGTGCACGTGCTCGGGATGTTCGCCTTCGCCCCCGTGGTGGGCTTCCTCGCCGACCGCTACGGCCGACCGGCGGTCCTCGTCGCCGGTGGGCTCCAGCTGCTCGTGGCGCTGGTGCTGTGCAGCAGCTCCCCGGAGGGCAGCTCGTGGCAGATCTTCGTCGGCCTCTTCCTGCTCGGCCTCGGCTGGTCCTTCGCGACCGTGGCCGCCTCCACGCTGATCGCCGACCACGCCCCGCTCGACGCGCGCACCGACGTCCAGGGCGCCTCCGACCTGGTCATGGGGGTCACTGCGGCGCTGGCGAGCGCACTCGCCGGGCTGGTCGTCGGCACCTGGGGCTACGGCACGCTCGCGCTCACCTCCAGCCTGCTGGTGGTGCTCGTCGTGGTTGCCGGGTTCGGAACCCGTAGGCACCGGCTGGCAGAGTGAGCCCATGCCCACCGACCCCAGAGCTGACGTGGCCGTCATCGGCGGCACCGGCTTCTACTCCTTCCTCGACGACCCCGAGGAGCACGAGGTCGACACGCCGTACGGCGCCCCCTCGGCCCCCGTGTCCGTCGGCACCGTCGCCGGGCGCCGGGTGGCGTTCCTGCCCCGCCACGGCGCCGGGCACGCGTTCCCGCCGCACCGGATCAACTACCGCGCCAACCTGTGGGCGCTGCGTTCGCTCGGGGTGCGCCAGGTGCTCGCACCCTGCGCCGTCGGCGGGCTGCGCGACACCGTCGCCCCCGGCGACATCGTGGTGCCCGACCAGCTGGTCGACCGCACCCACGGCCGCACGTCGTCGTACGTCGAGACCGGTGCGGTGCACCTGCCCTTCGCCGACCCCTACTGCGAGCGGCTCTCGGCCACCGTGGCCGCGGCCGACGCCGGGGTGACGACCGGCGGCACCATGGTCGTGATCGAGGGGCCGCGCTTCTCCACCCGGGCGGAGTCGCGGAACTACGCCGCCCAGGGCTGGGACCTGATCAACATGACCGGCGCACCCGAGGCGGCACTGGCCCGCGAGATGCGGCAGTGCTACACCGCCATCGCGCTGGTGACCGACATGGATGCCGGTGCGGAAGCCGGCTCCGGAGTCGGCCAGGAGCAGGTCTTCGCGCTCTTCAAGGCCAACCTCGAGCGACTCAAGGGCCTGCTCACCGACACCGTCGCAGCCCTGCCCGACCCGGCCGGCTGCTCGTGCTCGACGTGGGCCGAGGGCATAGAGCTGACCTACGACATTCCGGGCGGCGGCGCGTGAAGATCCTGCTCACCGGCTCCGCCGGCTTCATCGGTACCGCGATCCGGTCCGCCCTCGAGGACGACGGCGACGAGGTCGTCGGGGTCGACCTGATGCTCGAGATGGCCCACGGCGAGACCCGTCCGCCCGCCGGCACCCATCTGCTCGACGTACGCGACGCCGACCGCTGGACCGACCTGCTGGCCGGGGTCGACGTGGTGTGCCACCAGGCCGCCGTGGTCGGTGCCGGGGTCAAGGTCTCGGACCTTCCCGACTACGCCAGCCACAACGACTACGGCACGGCCGCGCTGCTCGCCGCCATGCACGAGGCGGGCGTCGGCCGGCTGGTGCTGGCCTCGTCGATGGTCGTCTACGGCGAGGGCCGCTACGCGTGTGCCGAGCACGGTGACCAGACCCCGCCTCCCAGGGACCGGACCGCCCTCGACTCCGGCGACTTCGAGAACCATTGCCCACTCTGCGGCCGGGCGCTGGGCTGGGAGCTCGTCGACGAGACCGCCCGGCTCGACCCGCGCAGCACCTACGCCGCCAGCAAGGTCGCCCAGGAGCACTACACCTACGCGTGGGTCCGGCAGGCCGATGCCGCCGCGGTCGCGCTGAGATATCACAACGTCTACGGCCCCGGGATGCCGCGGGACACGCCGTACTCCGGGGTGGCGGCGATGTTCCGTTCCTCCCTCGAGCGCGGCGAGGCACCGCAGGTCTACGAGGACGGCGGCCAGATGCGCGACTTCGTCCACGTCGCCGACGTGGCCCGGGCCAACGTTGCCGCGATCCGGGCGGTGGTGGGGGAGCGCGGCGGTCACTACGCGGCCTACAACGTCGCCTCCGGGGAGCCGGTCGGGATCCGGCAGGTGGCCGAGCGCGTCGCCGCCGGCACCGCGCGGGACATCGCCCCGGAGGTCACCGGGGGCTACCGGCTCGGTGACGTGCGGCACATCGTGGCCTCACCGGAGCGGGCCCGCGCCGAGCTGGGCTTCGCGGCCCGGATCAGCCCCGAGGACGGATTGCGCGAGTTCGCCACCGCGCCGCTGCGGGCCTGAGCTACCAGCTGGTGTAGAGCAGGTGCTGGACCAGCAGCGCCGTGACCAGCTGGGCCCCGAGCCCCCACCGACGCCAGCGCTCGGGCAGCAGCACCAGGCTCAGTGTCAGCCACGGCACGAACGGCAGCCAGATCCGCTCCACCTCGGCCTTGCTCATCAGTGAGAGATCGGCGGCGACGACCGCCGCGAGCGCCGAGCCGGCGAGCAGCAGCACCACCCGGTCGGCCCGGCCTCGCAGGGCCGCGAGGCGGCCGATCCCGGCGCCCAGCAGCGGGCCGGCGCTGAAACCGAGGGCGGCGAGGTCGCCCCACAGCCAGTACGACGCGGGGCGGTCGGAGGCGATCCCGTCCCAGTAGCGCTGGCGCAGCACCGGGTAGGCCTCCCACCAGGAGAAGCCGGCCGCCGCGAAGCCCAGCACCACGGCGAGGGCGGCGACCCCGGCCACCGGCAGCGGCCACCAGGCGCGCGCGGCGACGAGCACCGCGACGGCGACCAGACCGATCAGGGGCAGTCCGTAGGAGAGCTCCACGGCGTAGCCGAGCAGCAGCCCCGCCAGAACCGACCAGGCCACGCCCCGGGTGCGTGACTCCTGCGTGGCCCCGAGGGCCAGGGCCGCAAGCCCCCAGGCGGCGACAGCGGCGAAGTAGGCATCCGCCGACACGGCCATGAAGACGGCTGCGGGAGTGAGCACGAGGAAGGGGGCGGCCCGGCGCGCGATCGCCTCGGCTCCCAGGGCGCGCAGGGTCACCAGGACCGCGAGCGCGGTGGTCGCGGCGACCAGGGTGACGACCAGACCGGCGGCGTAGTCGCTGCCGAGCCCGATCCGGTCCAGGCCGATGAAGGTGAGCAGGGCGCCCGCGGGATGTCCCGCCACGTGGGTGGGCCAGTTGTCGGGAGTCGCCGAGTAGGGGATGCGAGAGACGTACTCGTGCAGCGTCGCCGAGACGTCGGTCGTCTGCCGGACCGTCCTGAGGTACTCGTCGGGGTTGCCCAGCACCCGCGAGATCCCCGACGAGCCGTCGACGTGGGCGAGCGCGAGCAGCCACGCGACGCCAGCGGCGTACGACGCGGCGAGCAGGCGGCGCCAGGGGAGCCGTTCGGCCAGTGCGGCGGCGTAGCGCCAGCCGAGCAGCGCCAGCAGCAGGGCAGGCAGCGTCCCCGGGCCGAGCTTGGCCTGCCAGAACCCGTGCAGCGGCGGGAAGACCTGGGCGGCGTCGGCGCGGGCGTGGACGTTCCAGCCGAACGCCGTGGGCACGACCCAGGCGGCGAGCATCAGCACGAGGAGGACGGACAGGCCCACCCACGCGGAGCGGGGACTGCCGAGTCGGGTGTCCGGGGGCGCCATGCCAGCAAGGCTAGGGGCAGGCCGGGCACCCGAGACCCACGAGTCGCTCCCGGCTCGCCAACGTCACGTGCTCGTAATAGTTCAAGGGGGCCGATTTCTGGGTAGACCCCTACGGTGAGAACCATGGAGCCCGTGTGTGACCTGATCCTTCCCTGCAAGGACGAGGCACCGGCACTGACCGCGCTCCTGCCGCTCGTCCCGGAGGCGTTCGCGGTGATCGTCGTGGACAACGGCTCGGTCGACGACACCGCGCTCGTGGCGGAGCGCCTCGGAGCCCGGGTGGTGAGGGAGGCCGTTCCTGGGTACGGCTCCGCCGTGCACTCAGGACTCCTCGCCGCCAGCCACGACTACGTTGCCTTCATGGACGGGGACGGCTCCTTCGACCCCGTTGAGCTGCTCCCCATGCTCGAGGAGGTCCGCTCCGGGCGCGCAGACTTCTCCGTGGGCCGTCGCAGACCGGTTCAACGTGGCGTCTGGCCGTGGCACGCGCGTGCCGGAAACGCCCTGATCGTGGCCTGGCTGCGCCGCCGGATCGCGATGCCCGCCCACGACATCGCACCGATGCGGGTCGCCCGGCGCGCCGACCTGCTGGCGCTCGACGTCCGTGACCGGCGCTTCGGCTACCCCGTGGAGCTGCTGCAGAAGGCCACCCGCGCCGGGTGGCGCTTCTCCGAGACCGACGTGGCCTACCACCCTCGTGCCGAGGGCACCCGGTCCAAGGTGTCGGGCTCCGTGTCGGGCACCGCCCGGACCGCTCGCGACTTCTGGAAGGTGCTCTCGTGAGCGCGCACCGGTCAACCGGGCAGCCCGCCCGGATGCTCGTCGTGGCCAAGGCTCCGGTGGCTGGGCTGGTCAAGACCCGCCTGGGTGCAGACATCGGCCCGGCCGCTGCGGCCGAGATCGCCGCGGCCTCGCTGCTCGACACCCTGGCGGCCTGCCGCGAGGCGGTCGGCCCGCAGCAATGCCACCTCTCGCTGGCCGGCGAGCTCTCCGAGGCCGTGCGCGCCGACGAGCTGACCCGGATGCTCGCCGGCTGGCAGATCCACGCCCAGCACGGCTCCGACTTCGCTGAGCGCCTCGTCAACGCCCACCTCGACGTCGGTCTCGCACGCCACCTCGAAGGCTGGTCCGGCGCCGGTCCGGTCGTCCAGGTCGGCATGGACACCCCGCAGGTGACACCCGCACTGCTGCTCGAGGCGGCAGCCGCGACCCACGAGCACGACGCCGCTCTGGGCCCCGCCGAGGACGGCGGTTGGTGGGTGCTCGCCCTGCGCCGCCCGGCCGATGCCCGGGCGCTGTCGGGCGTACCTATGTCCACCCCGACCACCCACGACGACACCCGCCGCGCCCTCGTCGGGGCCGGGCTCCGGGTGGCCACGACCGGCACGCTCTGCGACGTCGACACGGTCGCCGACGCCGACGCGGTCGCCGGGCTCGTCCCGGGGACGGCCTTCGCCCAGGCCTGGGCCTCCGTCCGCGCGGGGGTGGCGCGATGAGTGTCGAGCCCAGCACCTACGAGGACTCGTGGAACGAGCCGTACGACGTGCCAACGGGTCAGCGCCCGGACTCGTTCTCCGCGATCTTCTCCCGGGCGCTCCAGGGACACCCGTGCTCGGTGATCGGCCTCGCCGACGAGCCGCAGCCGCTGCCCATGGGCGACTGGACCCGTGAAGCCGACGAGTCGGACCACGCCCTGCTCGACCACTGCGTCGGGCCGACCCTCGACATCGGCTGCGGTCCGGGTCGGCTCAGCGCCCGGCTCGCCGAGCTCGGCCATGTCGTCCTCGGCATCGACGTGGTGCACGAGGCGGTCCGCCAGACCCGCGACCGGGGGGTCTCCGCGATCGTCCGGGACGTCTTCGACGCCCTGCCCGGGGAGGGGCGTTGGCGCAGCGCCCTGCTCGCCGACGGCAACGTCGGCATCGGGGGCGACCCGGTGGCCCTGCTGCGCCGGGTCCGCGAGGTGCTCGACCCGCGCGGTCGCGTGGTGGTCGAGCTGGCCGCACCCGGTTCCGGGCTGCGCTCGTCCTGGGCGGAGCTGCACTGCGGCGAGCACCGCAGCCGCCCCTTCCGCTGGTCCGTGGTCGGGGCCGACGCCATCGAGGAGATCGCGCATGATGCCGGGCTCGTCGTGACCGCTTCCCATGCCTACCGCTCGCGCTGGTGCGCCGTCCTCGAGGAACCCGTGTGAGAGCCCCCGCCGAGTCCGACTTCACCTCCCGGTTGCGCAGCGCAGCCGTCACCGCCCGTGTCGGCCTGTGGCTGGGCGTCTGCTTCGGCATCGCGTTCGTCACCGGACTGATCAGCCACTACGCGCAGGTTCCCGATCAGCCGATCCCGTTCCCGACCAGCCCGTCGTGGGGCTACCGGCTCACCCAGGGGCTGCACGTCACGAGTGGTACGGCGGCGGTGCCCCTGCTGCTGGTGAAGCTCTGGACGGTCTACCCCCGCCTCTTCGAGCGACCCCCTCGCGGCAGCGTGCGCAAGCTGGCGATCAACGCGGCCGAGCGTGCCTCGATCGGGGTCCTGGTCGCGGCCGCGGTCTTCCAGCTCGCCTCCGGGCTGGCCAACGCCGCCCAGTGGTACCCCTGGAGCTTCTCCTTCCGAACCACTCACTACGCAATGGGCTGGATCGTCATCGGCGCGCTCGTCCTGCACATCGCGGTCAAGCTGCCGATCGTGCGCAGCGCCCTGGGCGCCGACGTGGAGAGCACCGTCAACGACCGTGCCGACGCCACCCGGCCAGGGGTCCTCTCGCGCCGCGGCCTGCTGCGCACCACCTGGCTGGCGACCGGCGTGGCGGTGCTGGCCACCGCGGGGAGCACCGTCCCTCTGCTGCGCAAGGTCTCGGTGCTGGGCGTCCGCTCCGGCGACGGTCCGGGCGGCATCCCGATCAACAAGTCGGCCAAGGCAGCGGTGGTGACTGCCTCGGCCACCAGCGCCGCCTACCGGCTGACCGTCGCGAACGGTGACCGGGAGGTCTCCTTCACCCGTGACGAGCTGCTCGCAATGGAGCAGACGACGCACACCCTGCCGATCGCCTGTGTCGAGGGATGGAGCGCCAGCGGCTCGTGGACCGGCGTACGACTGCGCGACCTGCTCGACCTCGTCGACGGACCCCGCGGCAGCGACGTGCTGGTGGTCTCGCTCCAGGAGAGCGGCCCCTACCGCCAGACGCTGCTGCAGGGGAACTTCGCCGATGACGAACGCACCCTGCTCGCCCTTGCGCTCGAGGGTCAGCCGCTCGCCGTTGACCACGGCTATCCCGCGCGTCTGATGGCGCCGAACCGCCCGGGCGTCCTCCAGACCAAGTGGGTCAGCCGGATCGAGGTGGCGACATGACCCGGGTCGCGATCGCCGTCGTCGGCGTCGCCGTCGCGCTGTACGGCGGGTTCCTGCTGCTGAGCCGCCAGGACCTCGACCAGCTGACCAACGCTGCGGTCTGGCTGGTGACGGGAGTGGTTCTCCACGACTTCGTCCTCGCCCCGTTGGTCATCGTCCTGTTCGCGCTGACGGCCCGACTGCTGCCTCGCGTCGGTCGGGGGCCGGCGGTCGTCGGTCTGGTGGTCCTGGGCTCGGTCACCCTGCTGGCGGTTCCGGTGCTGGGCCGCTTCGGTGCCCGGCCCGACAACCCGACCCTGCTCGACCGCGGCTACGGTGCCGGCTGGCTGGTCCTCGCCGGCCTGACCTTCCTCGCCGTTCTCGGCGCGACACTCTTCACGACGTTGGTGCGCCGCCGGCGCGGGGCCGACCTGGAGCACGCCGACATGAAGGGCTGAGCGTGGCCCGAGTCCTGGTCGTCGACGACGACCACACGGTGCGTGAGGTGGTCGTGTCCTACCTGCGCGCGCACGAGCACGAGGTGCTCGAGGCCGGCGACGGTGAGAGCGCCCTGCGCACGATGCGGGAGACCCCGGCCGATCTGGTGGTGCTCGACCTCATGCTCCCGGGCATCGACGGGCTCGAGGTGTGCCGTCGCCTGCGCGAGCAGGGCAACGTGCCCGTCATCATGCTGACCGCCCTCGGCAGCGAGGTGGACCGGGTGGTGGGCCTCGAGCTCGGCGCCGACGACTACGTGAGCAAGCCGTTCAGCCCCCGCGAGCTGGCCCTGCGCGTCGACTCGGTGCTGCGTCGTACGGGCGACACGGCCCCGCCGGCCCCGGTCGTCCTGAGCGACGGGGACCTGGTGGTCGACGGCGCCCGGCACGTCGTGACCCGCGGTGGCGAGACGCTGGCGCTGACCGTGCGCGAGTTCGACCTGCTGCAGTTCCTGATGGGTCACCCCGGCCAGGCGTTCTCCCGCGACGACCTGCTCCAGCAGGTGTGGGGCTGGTCGATCGGGGACCGGTCGACCGTGACGGTGCACGTGCGCCGGTTGCGCGAGAAGATCGAGACCGACCCCACGCGGCCCCAGCGCCTGCTCACCGTGTGGGGCGTCGGCTACCGCTGGGAGGCGTCTGCATGACCGGTGACCAGGTCCACATCATCCTCGTCGCGGCCGCCTGCTCGGTCGCGGTCGGTGGTCTCGGACTGTTCGCGGGCTGGTTGCTGCGGCACCGCTCGATCCGCTGGCAGCTCGGCCTGGTCGCGGTCGTCGCCGTCACCTCCGTGCTGGCCGGCGTGGTCGCCACGGCCCAGCTGATGTTCATCTCCCGGCACGACTGGAGTGTCGTCGCCCTGGTCGCTCTGGTCGCCGGTCTGGTGTCGCTCGCGGTGGCGCTGGCCCTGGCGGCCGTGATCGTGCACTGGTCCGCCTCGCTGCGCGAGGAGGCCCGCAGGCTCGGCACCAGAGGCACGTTCGTGGCGCCGCGTCGGGGGCCGAGCGAGCTCCAGGCGCTCTCGGACGAGCTGACCCGCACCAGCGAGCGGCTCGAGGAGTCGCGGATCCGCGAGGGTCGGCTGGAGGAGTCGCGCCGTGAGCTGGTGTCGTGGGTCTCGCACGACCTGCGGACCCCGCTGGCCGGCATGCGGGCGATGACCGAGGCGCTGGAGGACGGCCTGGCGCCGGACCCCGAGCGCTACCACCGCCAGATCCGGGCCGAGGTGGACCGGATGGTCCGGATGGTCGACGACCTCTTCGAGCTCTCCCGGATCCACGCCGGCGTGCTGCGGCTGAGCCCCGAGACGGTGATGCTCGGGGACCTGGTCAGTGAGGCGATCGCGGGTGCCGACCCGGTGGCCCGGGCCCGCCGCGTCCGGCTGGGCGGCAGCGTGGAGGAGGGGATCGAGGTGACGGCCGATCCCGACGGGCTGTCCCGCGTGGTGTCCAACCTGATCATGAACGCGATTCGGCACACCCCCTCGGACGGCGTCGTGGAGATCCGTGGCCGCGCCGTGCCCGAGGGCGTCGAGCTGAGCGTCACCGACGGCTGCGGCGGGATCGCGGCCGACGACATGGAGCGGGTCTTCGACCTGGCCTGGCAGGGCAGCGCTGCGCGCACCCCCGACCCCGACGACGCCTCGCACGCGCGGGGTGCGGGACTCGGGCTGGCCATCGTCAAGGGGATCGTCGAGGCGCACCGGGGGCTCGTCAGCGTCGAGAACGTCGGCATCGGGGTGCCCGGCTGCCGATTCCTGGTGCGACTGCCGCTCGGGAGTGCCGTGGCGGTCGCCGACACGCCGGGCACGCCTGCCTGACTCGAACACGTGTTCGGGTTAGATTGTGTCCACAGGTACGACGTGGGGCCGAGGTGGTCCACAGCTTCGACGGCGCTGATCAGGCACTGTCGGTGGCTCGTCCTAACGTCGCCGACGTACCTGAATCCCACGACACAGAAGAGGACACACCATGGCTGGTGCAGACCGCGAGAAGGCCCTTGACGCCGCCCTCGCCGGCATTGAGAAGCAGTTCGGCAAGGGCTCGATCATGCGCCTCGGCGAGGAGACCCGGGCCGCCCTGGGGATCATCCCGACCGGTGCGATCGCGTTGGACGTGGCGCTCGGGATCGGTGGGCTCCCGCGCGGGCGCGTCGTGGAGATCTACGGCCCCGAGTCCTCCGGGAAGACGACGGTCGCGCTGCACGCGGTGGCCAACGCGCAGGCGGCCGGCGGCATCGTGGCGTTCATCGACGCCGAGCACGCGCTCGACCCCGACTACGCCAAGGCGCTCGGTGTCGACACCGAGCG
>JBKJLD010000083.1:0-24428 GCA_046597165.1 Nocardioides sp. | reverse complement strand
TCACGTCGAGATCCCCGAGCAGGTCGTCCAGGTCAACGACGACGTCATGGTCAAGATCATCGACATCGACCTCGAGCGTCGCCGGATCTCGCTGTCGCTCAAGCAGGCCAACGAGACCGCCACGGCCGCAGACGTCGAGGAGTTCGACCCGACGCTCTACGGCATGACGGCCACGTACGACGAGCAGGGCAACTACGTCTACCCCGACGGGTTCGACCCGGAGACCGGCGAGTGGCTCGAGGGCTTCGACGACCAGCGCGCCGTGTGGGAAGAGCAGTACGCCAAGGCGCACACCCGCTGGGAGGCGCACGTCAAGCAGCAGGCCGAGGCGAAGGTTGCCGAGGCCGAGGCTGGCGAGGCGACGTCGTACTCCTCCGCCACGGGCGTCAGCGACGACGGCGACGACCACGAGTCGTCCGCCGCCCCGCAGGCCGAGGGTGGCTCCCTTGCCTCCGACGAGGCGCTGCAGGCGCTCCGCGAGAAGCTGACCGGCGGGTCCAGCTGATCCACCTCGGTCGGCTCGCTCGTCGAGCCGGCTGAACCCCGACGAAGGGCCCGGTCACCGTGTGGTGACCGGGCCCTCGTGCGTTCTCTCGGATCAGTTCCCGATGATCTTCGCGGCGGCCGCATCCCGCTTGGCGATGTCGGTCACGGAGACGGCTTCGACCCGCGCGGTCCGCGATGTCCCGTCGACAGCCTTGGGGGTGCGCTTCAGTTTCACCCTGACCTGGTATGACTCGCCCGGCTTCAGCTTCGGGGTCCGCAAAGCCCCTTTGACGATCTTGGCGGTGACGTCGATCCCGCTGTTGGTGTAGGTGATCGCGTAGTCCTTGTTGCCGGGCGTGCCGGTGAGCAGGAACTTGTCGGCGAACAGGCCGTCGTTGGTCACCCGGAGGTGGGCGATCTTTTTGGTGCCGGGCTTCGAGACAGTGAACTCGACCCTCTGGTTCGTGGCACCACCGAGGACGTCGTTGCCGATCCAGGAGCCCCCATCGCGCTTGATCTCGACGTCGGGCTGGAAATTCGCCGGCACCACGTAGTGGAAGGTCCGGGTGGCTGTGTTGCCGGCGCCGTCGGAGGCCATGACCTTGAGCGTGTGGGCTCCAGCGCGGGTATCGAGCAGGCCGTCGGGCGCCTTCGGTGATTCGCACTGTTGCAGGTTTGATCCGCCGCGGTCGCTGCAGGTCACCTCCACGGGGACGGTCTCGCCCTCGTCGTAGACCGCATCCTGGCTCATCCCTGTGACCTTGATCTTGGGATCGATCGCGTCCGGTGCGGGGTACTTGAGCGCCCGATAGCTGAAGTAGTCGGGCACCGACAGGCTCCATACGACGTTCCCGTTCGCGTCCACCTCCAGCGCGTCCGGAGTCTCGATGCCGGTGGTCGGATCGTGTCCGTCCGCGGTGCCGACCATGGTGTTGTCCTGCGCGGTGCGGCCACCCAGTCTTTGGGCAGAGCCCGCGAACTCGCTGAACTCTCCGGTCAGGACCTGCCGCACGAGGTGCGCGGTGTGGGTCGCCTGGTCGAGGCGATATTCGACGACCCGGCTGAACGGCCGCTCGACCCGAGGGCCGGTGGGATCTGCCGGATCGGGGCACATGGGTTGCAGCGTCCTGCGCGTGACCTTTGACCCGTCGTCCCACATCTCGATGTTGCCGTTGGCCAGCTCGCGTGCGGTGTGTTGAGCGCAAGGTCCGCCGGAGGGGTCGTCGGGGAAAGTGAAGTCACTGCGGACCCCTCCGAGGCGCCAGATCACCTTCCCGGACGTCCGGTCGACCTTCATCACCTGGCTCAGGTGGCGGAACGAGAGCAACAAATTGTTGTCGGCCATGACGTCGATCGAGTTCAGGTGGGCGTAGTCACGGAGGTTGGTCAGCCCGTCGACCGCAGGGTCGACGTGGTCGTTGCTGTTCCAGGTCAACGCCACGGTTCCGTCCAGCCCGATGTCCTGGACGACCGAGTCGATCTTTCCCGTGGTCGAGTTGGGCTCGTAGGCCATCAGGATCCGCCCACCGCTCGGCTCGAGGATCGAGTCGTGGAATTCGGTGTCCTCGAGACCCTGCGTCGTGTAGCTGGCGACGGGTTCGAACTGCGGGTCGAGTTCTACGATGTCAAAGCTGCTGTCCAGGGCATTCGTGCGGCCACGGGCAACCGAGAAGTTCCCGTTCGGCTGCAGCTTGAGGTCCTGCGGATTGAGGGTGTCGCGGATGTATATCGGCACCCCAAACCGGTCCACGACGGCCTCGAAGTTCGGCCCGCCCCGGGACGGCCTGAGGGCCAAGAACACGTAACCCGGAGTCGGACCGGCACCTGCACTGGTGGCCGTCATCGCGGGGAATCCGGGCGCCAGGTAGATGAACGATTGGCTCGTGGTGCCGCTTCTGTCGGTGATGGACACGTTGATCTCGTCACCGATGTCGAGGCCGGTCGCCGCCGTCGTATCTCCGCTCGCCACCGGGCGACCGTTCACCAGGATCGTCCCGGCCGGGTCCGAGGTGCTGGCCGTAACGGTCAGGTCGCCTCCGGTCGTTTCATCCGGGCGTACGGCGTAACGGTCGATCTCCGGCGCATACACCGGCCAGGTGGTGACTCCCGACCCACCGATGGTGATCGTGTGGTCGGGTGCGGCAAGCGCGTGTGCTGCGGGCGCGCTCCCGATTCCGAACGGGAGCACGGCGGTAATCAGAGCCAGGGCAATGAAGGAAGGCGGTCGAGACACTCCGTCAACGTAGGTGAAGCTCCGCGCGTGCGGGCGGTTCGGGCGATTTTCGTGGAGCGTCAGTCGAGAACAGCGGGAGAGCGGAAGCGGGGGTCCTCGAAGTGAGAGCTCGAGGGATTCTGGAGCCTGCGGCCGTCCCGGAGCGCGAACCGCAGAGTCTGGACGCTGAGGACAACTGCGATGGCGAGGAGAATCAGTAGAAGGGCATGGCAGTAATCATACGCACATCAATATGCTGCCGTGAGTGGCAGAAGAGGGCCGTTCCGTCGATTTCCTGCCACCTATCGGTCACGATGGCCTGATGCTGACGAGTGTGGCGGTTCTGGTTTTCGGGATCTCCGGCGCGGACCGACGCGGCCTCAGCGTCCGACGATCTGTGCCCCCACCGCGTCGTGACGCAGGCCGTCGTGCGTCGACACCGCGCGCACGATGGCGGTGCGGTCGCTGCCGTCCGCGGCCTTCGCGGTGCGCTTCAGCACCAGGGTGAGGGTGTAGGACTCCCCGGGGAGCAGGCTGGGAGTCCGGAGCCGACCCGACACGACCCGTCTGGTCACGTCGTTGCCCTCGTAGCGGTACTGGAAGATGTATCGCGCGTTCCCTGGTGTGCCGGTCACGACGAAGCGGTCGGCCTGCAGGCCGTCGTTGGTGATCCGGGCCAACGCTCTGCGCCGCTCGCCGGGGTGCCAGACGTTGATCACGATCCGTTGTTGACGGGCGCCGCCGACGAGGCCGGTGCCAATCCAGGTGCCACCGCGGACCCGGACGGCCGCATCGGGCTGGAAGGTCGGGCGGACCCGGTAGTGCACGATGCTGGTGGTGGTGTTGCCGGCGCCGTCGGTGGCCTGGACCGTCAGCTCATGGGAGCCCACGGCAGTGTCGACAGGTTGGCCGGTGGCGACGGTGCCGGTGCACTCCTGGAGCGTGGAACCGCCGCGGTCGGTGCAGCCGTAGTCCGCGACGACCACGTCGCCCTGCACGTAGACGTCGCCGTCGAGGGGGCCGACCAGGTCGACGACGGGCGGGATCGCGTCGGGAGCGTCGTACTTCACGGCGCGGTAGCTGAAGTAGCCCGGAGCCCGGATCGACCAGATCTCGTTGCCGTCCGGGTTCACCTCGGTGGCCATGGGCTGGGGCCCCTGGGAGCCGAGCGTGTCGACCGAGAGGGACCAGCCGACGAACAGGTCGCCGTTGTCCAGCACCTGCTGGCTGCCCGCGAAGGCGGCATAGCGACCCGGGACCTGGTAGTCGGACACGATGGTGGCGGTCGGCGGGGACGTGGTGAGATCGAGCTCATACGTCGCGACGCGGCTCTGCGGGCGGGCGACCCGCGGGCCGTCGGGGTTCGTTGGGTCGGGGCACATGTCGGCTGTCTGACCGCCCAGGGCGGTCGGCCCGTCGTCGCGGGACCCGTTGTCGAAGATTCGCAGCCGGCCGTCGTCGAGCAGCCGCGCCATGTGCTGGGCGCAGGGTCCGCCGAGCGGGTCGTCGAGCGCGAAGTCGTTAGTGGCTCCGCCCAGGGTCCAGACCACGTCTCCGGGCGCGAAGCCGTCGTGCGACGTGGTCGCGATCCGCATGATCTGCGAGAGGTTGCGGAACGAGGCGAGCACATCGCCGTCGGGGAGCAGCTGCACCGAGTTGATGTGCGCGTAGTCGCGGTAGCCGTTGGGTAGGGCGGGGGCGACGTACGCCTGGCTCGGGTCGACCTGGTCCTTGCTGTTCCACGTGAACTCGGCCTGCCCGTCGCCATCCACGATCTGGATGACCGCGTCGACCCAGTCACCGCCGTGGTGGGTGCTGTAGTCGTAGCCGATGAGCAGGGCCCGCCCGCCGGGGAGGAGCTGCACGTCGTGGAAGTCGGTGGCGCCGGCCAGGGCCCCGGCCAGCCGGAAGCTGTGCACGACCTCGAAGCGGCTGTCCAGCTCGTCGATCCGGTAGCCGTTCACATCGGCGCGTGCGACGGAGTAGTGGTCGGGCTCTGCGTCCGAGGGCTTCATGTCGTTGCCGAGGGTGTCGGCCACCTCGACGGGAACGCCTTGGGTGTCGACCACGGTCTCGAAGCGGCCCAGGCCGAGGAAGCTCTGGAGTCCGAGGAAGACGAACCCGGGCGCGAGCCCCTCGGCCGGTGCTGTCGCCGTGAGCGTGGGGAAGCCTGCCGGCAGGTAGATCCAGGCCTGATGGCTGGTGCCGCCGCCATCGGTGATGGCGACGCTGACCTCGTCACCGCTGACGAGCCCGCTCACGACCGTGTCGACGTCGTTGGCGACCGGCCGGCCGTCGATCGTGACCGTGCCCGCCGGGTCGCTCGTCGTGACGTGGACGCTCAGCGCACCGCCGGTGTCGCCGTCCGTCTGGACGGCGTACCGCTCGACGTCCGGGCTGAAGTCGGGCCACGTCGAGACGCCGTCTCCGGTCACGCTCACCTCGTGGGTTGGGGCATCTGCCCGCGCGTTCGCGGCGGGGACCGGCGGCATGGCCACGAAGGGGATGGTGAGGCACAGGACGGCGAGGGTCAGGAGTCGTGACACCACGTCACGGTAGGCGTTTGGGGCGCGCGACGATGCGATTGTTGCCGATCTAGGTAGATGATCGCGCCACGAGTGGCAGGAATGGCTCTCTTCATCGATTGTCTGCCAGAACTCTGGCACGATGGGCCCGTGCTGACCAACGTGGCTGCCCTCGTCTACGACGGTGTCGCCCCCTTCGAGCTGGGCGTGCTCTGTGAGGCCTTCGGGATCGACCGCTCCGACGAGGGCCTGCCGGTCCTCGACTTCGCCGTCTGTGGTCCGGAGATCGGCCCCGTGCCCACGTCGGCCGGCTTCTCGATCAACGTCGAGCTTGGTCTCGAGCGACTCGAGGAGGCCGACCTGATCGGGGTGCCCGCCATGCCCCGCGGCGGAATCGTGCCGGACGAGGTGATCGCAGCCCTGCGCGCCGCCCACGACCGGGGAGCCCGGATCATGTCGGTCTGCTCGGGGGCCTTCACCCTGGGTGAGGCCGGCCTGCTCGACGGCCGGGAGTGCACGACGCACTGGCGCTACACCCGCGAGCTGGCCGAGCGGTTCCCCCGTGCCCGGGTGCTCCCTGAGGTGCTCTACGTCGACGCCGGACAGATCATCACCAGCGCCGGCACGGCGGCCGGGCTGGACGCCTCGCTGCACGTGTGGCGCCAGGAGTACGGCGCTGGTGTCGCGAGCGCGGTGGCCCGCCGGATGGTGGTGCCGCCCCAGCGCGACGGGGGCCAGGCGCAGTTCATCGCGCGGGGCGTGCCCGACTGCGACGCCGAGACCCTCGGTCCGCTGTTGGAGTGGATCGTGGCCAACCTCCAGGACGAGCTGGACGTGGAGAGCCTCGCGCGCCGGTCCCTCATGTCGCCGCGCACCTTCGCGCGCCGGTTCCGCGCCGAGACCGGGACCACGCCGCACGCCTGGGTGACCAGCCAGCGGGTGCTGCGCGCCGAGGAGCTGCTCGAGCGGAGTGACAAGCCGGTGGAGTGGATCGCCGACGCGGTCGGGTTCGGCAACGGCGCCACGCTGCGCCACCACTTCAGCCGGGTCCGCGGCCTGAGCCCGCAGCAGTACCGCCGCCGCTTCGCCTGCTGAGCCACCCCCCGTCTCAGGCGCCGGGGAGCTCGGTGCGGCGTACCTTCCCCGTGAGCGTGCGGGGCAGCTCGTCGAGGAAGACCCAGGTCTTGGGCCGCTTGGGCGGCGCCAACCGATCGCGTGCCCAGGCCGTGAGCTCCGCCTCGACGGCCGTGCCGACCACGGCGGCGCAGACCCGGTGGCCCCACCGCTCGTCGGGGACGCCGTAGACCGCCACGTCGAGGACGCCGGGGTGCTCGCGCAGCGTGTGCTCGACCTCGAGCGGGTAGACGTTGACTCCGCCCGTGATGACGAGGTCCTCGCGTCGACCGTCGAGGTGGAGGTAGCCGTCCTCGTCGAGGCGCCCGAGGTCACCGACCGAGAACGCCGGCCCGTCCGGGCTCTCCCGCCAGGCGGCCGCCGTCTTGGCCGGGTCGCCGAAGTAGGAGAAGCGGGCATGCTCGGGGACCGCGCACCAGATCGTGCCGTCGGCGTCGACGGTGAGAGTACGGCCCGGGCGGGCCCGGCCGACAGTGCCGGGGCGGGTCAGCCACTCTTCGCTGCGGCAGGCGGTGAACTGGCCCTCGGTGGCGCCGTAGAACTCCCAGGTGGAACCCTTTGGGAACGTCGCGACCAGGCGACGCTTCACGTCGTGCGGGCAGGGCGCGCCGGCGTGCGCGACCAGGCGGAAAGATGAGAGGTCAGGCGTCCCGACCCGGTCCCAGTGCTCGAAGAGCCGCTGGAGGTGGGTGGGCACGCAGAACATCGTGGTCGGGCGTTCCTGCTCGATCCACTCCGTGACCAGGGCCGGGTCGAAGCCCGGCGGGCCGTCGAGACCGACGACCCGTCCGCCCGCCAGCAAGGTGCCGGTCGCGAATCTCAGCGGCGCCGAGTGGTAGAGCGGGCTGAGGACCAGGTTGACGTCGTCGACGCAAAAGCCCCACAGGTCTCGCTCCTCCGCGACCAGTGCCGCAGCGGCGCTCGGCGAGAGCAGGCCGCTGTCGACGCCCTTGGGGGTCCCGGTGGTGCCGCTGGTGACATGCATCGGACGGGCCCGGGGTGGGGCGTCGCGGAAGCGGTCGGGGGTGTTCGCGACCATCGAGGCCAGCTGTTCCTCGGTGTCGACGACCAGGTGCGGGCGCACGGTGCCCAGGATCCGCTCACGTTCGAACGCCGTGAGCCGCGGGTCCAGCGGGACGGGGAAGATCCCCGCGGCCAGGAGCGAGCCGACCAGGTCGAGGTAGGCCGCCGAGCCGGGGAGCAGCAGCGCGATTCGCGACCCCTCGTGCAGCTCGACGTGGTCCACGCGATGACCCTAGCGTCCGCCCGGACGCACCACGGGCCGGTCCCTGAGGACCGGCCCGTGGTGCGAGGGAGACGTGCGGCTACGGAGCCTCGGCCCCGAAGACGGCCAGCTCGGAGAGGTCCGTGTAGGAACACCCTGAATAGCCACCGTCGGGGCAGTTGGTCGCGAAGTCCGGCGTCTGGTTGCTGAGCATCGTGAACTTCACGAAGCGGACGCCGGCGGCTCCGGCGGTCGGCGTGACGTCGTTGATGGTGCCGCGGTCAGCAGGCGTGAACGTGCCCTCGGCCGCGGTCGTCCAGACGATCCCGTCGGTGGACGTCTCGATCCGGTAGTCGCCGGTCGAGGCGCTACCCCCGTCGCCACACGTGGCGTTGGGGTCGACCCCGAACGTCGTGACGTCCACGGTTGTGTGCATGTCGATGACGAGGTACTTCGGCACGAACACGTTGGTCGGCGTGCCGTCGTCGTCGCCCGTGGTCGAGCCCCAGCCGGTGCTCTGGTTGAGGTCGATCGCGTTCACCGGGCCGCAGCCGTAGGCCGTGTAGTCGGCCCCGGTGAAGTCCGTGATCTCGGCGCCGGCCGAGGCCGCCGCGAAGTCCCGGTTGATGGCGAAGTCGGTCGGCGCGTCCTGGGTGCTGTCCACGGGCTTGGCCTGGGCGAAGTAGCCGGGGGCCGAGGCGACGACCTTGCGGTAGGTACCGGCGTAGAGGCCGGAGATGAAGTACTCCCCGTCCGCGTTGGTGACATCGGAGAACTGGTCACCCTGACCCGCGACCTGCACGAGGGCGCCGGCGACCGGGTCCCCGCTGGCCGGGTCGGTCACCGTGCCGCCGATGGCGGTTCGGGGGGTGTACGGCGCCGGCGGCGTGTGGAAGTCCTCACCCGGGTCGGTGTCGGAGCCGTCGATCGCCCCGGCGAAGTAGCCCATGCCGCGCGCGGCAAAGGTCTTCCAGATGGTCTTGATGTGCCGACCGTTGTGCGCGACCAGGTCGGCCTGGACGATCGCGTTGCGCATGTCGAGGAACGACGGGTCGTCCGCCGAGAGCGACATGGCCCGGGTGATCAGCTGGCCGGCCAGCCCGTGGCCGAGGCGGGTGCGCAGATCCCAGAGGGTCTGGCCCCAGATCTCGCCACTGCCGTGGACCTCGGCACCGCCGACGACGTCCGAGAAGTCGCCGTAGGTGTAGCCACCGCGGCCACCGTAGATGTCGGTGCAGCCCTTCGCCTTCGACGTCGGCGCGCAGTCGATCGCCATGGTCCGGATCAGGGGAGCGCCCGCGGAGACGTAGTCGCCGACCAGGAGCTGGCCGGCCTTGTTGCTGTTGTCCTTGAGGAACCCCTTGTGCACCAGGTAGTCCATCGCGTAGTAGTCGCTCCAGGCCTCACCCATGGAACCCGCCTCGATGCTGTTGAGCGTCGAATTGCCACCGGCGTCGATGACCAGTCGGTTCGACAGGCCGTGGGTGTACTCGTGGTAGAGCACCCCGGCGTCGAACGCCGAGCTGGTGGGCACGAACGGGTCCTGGTCGTCGGTGGCCCCGGTGGCGTGGAAGAGATACATCTGCATGGTCGGCGGGGTGCCGTCGGGCGGGGTGCTCATGTTGGCGTTGTCGACGTGGTTGCCGTCGGGGCCGCCGTCGCCGGTGTTCGCACCGTCCAGTGCGTTGAGCAGCACCGGGTCGCCGCCGGCCGCGGTGAAGTTGCCGGCCTTGGGGGTGAACCGGAACGGCTTCTTGACCAGGTAGTCGTGGAAGTTGCTGGCCAGGTAGAACGCCTGGGTGACGTCGGCGTTCTTGTTGGTCCTCCAGGAGCCCGCGACGTTCGGGTTCCAGGTGCAGACGTAGGTCGTCGAGCACAGCGAGGACGCAGCCGCGTGGAAGTGCTGCAGGGCGAACTGCGCGCCGTGCCGGGTGCCGGGCACCGGGGTCTTCTCGTTGTCCGAGACGGCATTGTCGTCGTTCACGTCGGCCCAGGCGACCACGGAGTCGCCGTCGAGGAAGGTGTCGTGCTGCGTCAGCCAGCCGCGCTTGATGAAGTTCACGACGCGGGGCTGCCCGCCACGGGCCGCGCCCGGGTGGTTGTCGTAGACCTCGGCGTCACCGTTCTCCCGGTCGACCGTCGAGCGGCGGAACAGGACCCGGCCCGAGGCGGCGTCCACGACGTGCTGGTAGGAACCGGCGTACGTCGACCAACCGGGGCGCAGCCCGGAGGGCGTGAGGAACCAGACCCGGACGGCGCTGCCCGAGCCCGCGCGAGCGCCGACGTCGGAGGCGGCCCGGGTCCGCGCCGAGGTGGCGCCGAGGGAGGGCCGGGGCGCGGTGGCGGCGAGCTGGCGGAGCCCCGAGATCGGGCTGCCCTGGACGGCGAGCACGCGGCCGTCGCGGGTGACCTTCACCTTGAGGCCGTTGCCGAAGACCGGGGTGCCGTCGACGGCCTGGCTCCACGAGAGGTTGTGGACGCCGATGGCGTCGACGTAGTCGGCCCGGAACCGCAGGGTCGACAGGTCGCCAGAGCTCAGCCCGAGGGCGGCGAGGTGGGAGCGCACGTAGTCGAGGGCCACCGTCCTGGCCGGCCGCGAGGACGGGGCGGTGAGGAACCCGTCGAGGCGCCCGTAGTTGCGGGGAGTTCCGGTGAGCGGGTCGAAGTCGAGCACTGCCTGGGCGCCGAGGGTCTTCTCGTAGCGCACCGACGTCCGGCCCTGGTGGGTCAGCCGTGCGCGGTCGGAGCGGACGGAGGCCCGCTGGCTCAGCTGACGGGCATCGAGGTAGCCCGGGGTCCTGTCAGTGGTGCGGGCCTGCCCGCGCAGGTCGCTCCCGCTGCGGGCTGCCGGCGACTGATCGGCGGCCAGGCTGGGCAGTCCCAGCATGGTGACGGCGAGTGCCGTGCTGCTGACTGCCGCGGTGGCCAGCCATCTCTTCTTGCCAAGAAACACGTGTGTGCCCTTCGGTGATGGTGAAGGTGGATGAGGCCGGAGCGAGGACGTGGGTCGTCGGGGCGCCGGTGTCCCGACACTAAGCACCGTGACGTCGGTGCGCCAGAGTGACGCGTGGGATATTCGAGAAGTTTTGCTGCGGACCTTCGCTCAGACGAAAGATGCGAGACTTCGGCCATGCGAGTGGGACTCACGGGCGGCATCGCGTCCGGCAAGAGCACGGTCTCGGCGATCTTGGCCGAGCTGGGCGCGGTGGTGATCGACGCGGACCTGTTGGCCCGCGAGGTCGTGGCCCGCGGCAGCGACGGACTGGCCGAGGTGGTGGCGGTCTTCGGTCCCGAGCTGCTGACGCCCGAGGGCGACCTCGACCGTCCTGCCCTCGGCGCAATCGTCTTCGGGGACGAGGCCAGGCGCAAAGCCCTCGAGGCCATCATCCACCCGCGCGTGCGGGCGCGAAGCGTCGAGCTGGAGGCGGCGGCTGGACCCGACGACCTGGTCGTCCACGACATCCCGTTGCTGGCCGAGAGCGGGGGAGCGGCGGGAGCCTTCGACGCGGTCCTGGTCGTGGACGTCCCCACCGAGGTCCAGATCGAGCGGATGGTTCGCGACCGCGGCTGGACCCGGGCCGAGGCGGAGTCGCGGATCGCGGCGCAGGCGAGCCGGGAGGAGCGCCGCGTGGTCGCGACCCAGGTCATCGACAACACCGGGACGCGCGAAGACCTCCGTCAGCGTGTGACGGAGGTCTTCGAGGAGTTGCGCGGCGCCCGCTGATGCGGGCCCCGGCCGCAGCCGGTCAGGCAGCCAGGTCCGGGTCCGCGGAACGGCGCAGCTTCTGCAGCGCCTCCCGCTCCAGCTGACGGACCCGCTCGGCGGAGATGCCGTGCTTGGCGCCGATGTCGGCGAGCTTGTGCTGACGCCCGTCGACCAGCCCGTAGCGGGACCGGATGATGTCGGCCGCCCGCTCGTCGAGCAGCCCGACCAGGGCGTTGAGCCGGTCGCGCGCCTCGACGTCGAGCATGGAGAGGTCCGGTCCGGGGGCAGTCTCCTGGGCCATCAGGTCGCCCAGCGAAGTGTCGCCGTTCTCGTCGAGCGGGGTGTCCAGGCTGACGTGCTCGCGGCCCCACGCCATCAGGTCGAGGACCCGGTCCACGTCCATCCCGAGCTCGGCCGCGATCTCGCGGGGGTCGGGGTCACGGCCCAGCTGGCGCTCGAGGGTACGACGCGCTCCGCCGACCTGGTTGAGCTCCTCGACCACGTGCACGGGGAGGCGGACCACTCGGGCCTGCTGAGCGATGCCACGCGTGATCGCCTGGCGCACCCACCAGGTGGCGTAGGTGGAGAACTTGTAGCCCTTGGTGTAGTCGAACTTCTCGACCGCACGGATCAGGCCGGTGTTGCCCTCCTGGATCAGGTCGAGCATCGGCATCTGGGCCCGGCCGTACTTGCGGGCGATCGAGACCACCAGACGCAGGTTGGCGGTGATGAACATGTCGACGGCCTTGCGGCCCTCCTCGGCGAGCCACTCCAGCTCTTCCTGGGTGGCGCTCATGGGAGCACCGCCCTTGCGACGTCCCACGCGACCCTCGGCGAGCAGTGCCTCGGCCATCAGGCCGGCCTCGATCGTCTTGGAGAGCTCCACCTCCGTGACGGCGTCGAGCAGGGGCGTGCGGGCGATCTCGTCGAGGTACAGACCGACGCTGTCGCGTCCTTCGATCTCGCGGGTCATCGTTGCGGTGCGTGCTGCCATGGGACGCCCTCCTCTGTTCATGGGCGCTGCCTCAGCAGCGCCACACGTCCTTACCAACGTCCCGTCGTACCCGGAGATTCCCGGTGGGATGTATGGAGTGTTCGTAGACAAGGACGCGCGAGGATTGGTCAGAGTTTCACCGAGCGCGAAATCTCAGCGACTTCTCAGGCCGGCACGTCGCCCGGACCCGCCGGCGCACCCTCGACCGCCGTCGGTGCGGGGACCTCGGCCAGCCCCATCCGTTCGAGGATCCACGCCAGCGAGAAGGCCCGGTCGTGCCAGGACTTGTAGCGGCCGGACACCCCGCCGTGGCCCGCAGACATCTCGGTGCGCAGCAGGAAGTCGCGCCGCCCGGTGGCGGTCGCCCGCAGCTTGGCGATCCATTTCGCGGGTTCGACGTAGAGCACCCGGGTGTCGTTGAGCGACGTCTCGGCCAGGATCGGCGGGTAGTCCATCGCCACCACGTTGTCGTACGGCGCGTAGCCGCGCATGCAGGCATAGACCGACGGGTCGGCCTCGGGGTTGCCCCACTCGTCGTACTCCGTGACGGTCAGCGGCAGGGTCGCGTCGAGCATCGTGGTGAGCGCGTCCACGAACGGCACCTGAGCCACGATCCCCCCGAAGAGCTGGGGCGCCTGGTTGGCGACGGCGCCCATCAGCAGGCCGCCGGCGCTCCCGCCCTCGGCGACCAGGTGCTCGGGGGTGGTCCACCCGGTGGCGACCAGGTGCCGGGCGCAGGCGATGAAGTCGGAGAAGGTGTTCTGCTTGTGGAACAGCTTGCCGTCGTCGTACCAGCCGCGCCCCATCTCGCCGCCGCCCCGGACGTGGGCAATGGCGAAGCCGGCGCCCCTGTCCAGCATCGAGAGGCGGGCGATCGAGAAGTAGGGGTCCATCGACATCTCATAGGCGCCGTACCCGTAGAGCAGGACCGGGACCGGACGCGTCTCGTCGCCGTCGCCGCGGGCGCCGCGGCGGGTCACGATCGAGATCGGCACCTCGACGCCGTCCTGGGCCTGCGCCCACAGGCGGTGCTCCTCGTAGTCGGCCGGGTCGAAGCCGCCCAGCACGGGAGTACGCCGCAGCAGGGTCAGCTCGCGGGTGCGGACGTCGTAGTCGTAGACCGACGACGGGATCGCCATCGAGGTGTAGCCCAGCCGGACGACGGGCTGGTGGAACCCGGGGTTCGCGCCCGAGCCGACGGTGTAGATCTCCTCGTCGAACTCCACGAGGTAGTCGTCGCTCACGGAGGCCTGCGGCTGGTCGCCCAGCTCAAGGATCCGCAGCTGGGTCAGGCCGCGGCTGCGCTGGTGGACGACGAGGTGCCCTGCGAAGGCGTCGACGTCCTCCAGGCGGACCCTCGGGTCGTGGGGGATCAACGGCTCCCAGCGCGCCGGCTCGGTCGGCGCGACCGGGGCCACGCCGAGCTCGAAGTCGGGGCCGGTGCGGTTGTGCAGGACCAGGAACCGGTCCTGGCCGCCGAGGACGGCGTGGTCGAGCGAGTACTCCAGGTCCTCGGCCCGGGGTGCGAAGACGCGGAACCCGGCCATGGGGGAGTCGGCGTCGAGGTAGCGATACTCCGAGGAGGTCTTCGAGCCCGAGGCGATCATCAGGAAGCGGTCACTGCGGCTGCGCCCGACGCCCACCCAGAAACGCTCGTCGGTCTCGTGGAAGACCAGCTCGTCGTCGGCCTGGGGGGTCCCGAGGCGATGCCGCCAGATCTTGTCGGCGCGCCAGGCGTCGTCGATGGTCGTGTAGTAGAGGTTGACCCCGTCGCGGTCCCAGGTGGCGCCGCCGATCACGCCCACGATCTCGTCGTCGCGCAGCGTCCCGGTAGTCAGGTCCTTGACCCGGACGGTGTAGCGCTCGTCGCCGACGACGTCGGTCGAGTACGCGAGCAGGGTGCCGTCGGGGCTCACCGAGGAGCCGCCGAGGGAGAAGAACTCGTGACCCTCGGCCAGCTCGTTGTGGTCGAGCAGGATCTCTTCGCCGGGGAGGGCGGGTTGGTCGGGGGCGCAGTCCTGGGCCGGGCGTGGGGGCGTCCAGTCGTCCGGGTCGAGGACCGGCACCCGGCAGCTGACGCCGTACTCACGACCCTCGAAGGAGCGGCCGTAGTACCAGTGGTCACGGTTCCGGGTGGGCACCGACAGGTCAGTCTCGAGGGTGCGCGAGCGAATCTCCTCGAAGAGTCGGCTGCGCAGGTCGGCGAGGTGAGCCGTGCGGACTTCGGTGTAGGCGTTCTCGGCCTCGAGGTGCGCGAGGACCTCGGCAGAGTCCTTGTCGCGCAGCCACTCGTAGTCGTCGACGCGGGTCTCCCCGTGGATCTCCCGGGTGGTCGGGCGGCGTTCGGCGACGGGGGCGCCAGGGGCGCCAGGGGTCGGCTCGGGGGGAGGCTGCATGGTCTCGAACCTATCTGGGAGGCCTCGGGAGCCCGCTCATCGGTGGGCCGAGGTGTGCTCCCGGGCAGGGCCGCCGAGATACCGTCAGGTCGTGGACCTGCGCACCGTCGACCTCAACGCGGACCTGGGTGAGGGGATCACGGACGACGACGGCCTGCTGGCGATCGTCAGCAGCGCGAACGTCGCCTGCGGCTACCACGCGGGAGACCCGGCGACGATGCGCGAGGTCTGTGCCGAGGCCGTCCTGCGGGAGGTCTCGGTCGGCGCCCAGGTGTCCTACGCGGACCGGGAGAACTTCGGCCGCATCAATCGTGACGTCCTGCCCCGGGTGCTGACCCAGCAGGTGGCCGACCAGGTCGGGCTGCTCGAGGAGATCGCCGCGGCAGCCGGCACCTCGGTCCGCTACCTGAAGCCGCACGGGGCGCTCTACCACCGGGTGCTGGACGACGAGGAGCAGGCGGCGGCGGTGCTCGCGGGCTCCGGTCAGCTCCCGGTGCTCGGCATGGGCGGGATCCTGTCGTTCCTCGCAGCGCAGGCGGGACGCACCGTGCTGCGCGAAGGTTTCCCCGACCGGGCCTACGGCGCCGACGGGCGGCTGCTGCACCGCTCGGTGCCGGGGGCGGTCCGCACCGCGACCGACGAGATCGCCGCGCGGGCCCTCGAGCTCGCCGCGTCGGTGGACTCGCTCTGCGTGCACGGGGACCACCCGGGAGCCGTCACCACCGCCCGCGCCGTACGCCGCTCGCTGGAGGCCGCCGGCTGGTCGCTGCGCGGACTCTGACTCCTCCACAGGTCTGGGCCAGTTGCTGTGGAGATCGGGCCCAATCTGTGGAGGAACCCGACCTTTCTGTGGAGGGGGTTGTGGGACCGAAGGAATGTCGGGGGATCCTCGCGCCAGCCCTTGCGCCGCCCCGGCCGCGCCCCGTAGAACTCTCCCTACCGGATCACCGCAGGTCGCAAGGCAGGTGGAGAACCGGGGATCGGACAGGTTCGAGGATCCACACCACGAGGCAACTCGCGGCGTCGGCCCGGTGACGGGGACGGCGGGGTCGGAGACCGGTTCGGTGGATCGGGCGTCACCACTTCCGGTCGTTTCGAGGGGCTCCTGGTGCTCATACCACCGGGAGCCCCTCGTCCATTTCCCACCCGCACGGCGCAGACTGGGCGCATGCAGCAACGTCTCGTCGGCCGCCGTGCCCTGCTCGTCGAGGTCGCGGGCGCCAACGAGGCCCGCTCGCTCGCACTGTGGGCCCGCGCCGCCGGGGTCGAGGCGGACGAGGTCGTGCCCGCCGCCGCCACGGTGCTCTTCGACGGCGTCCACGACGTCGGTCTGCTGTCCGAGCGGCTGACCGGATGGTCGAGCACCGAGTCCGGCGCGCCCGGCGAGCTGGTCGAGCTCGACGTCCGCTACGACGGCCCCGACCTTGCCGCGGTGGCCGCCGGGTGGGGGATGTCGCCCGAGGCGGCGGTGGCCGCCCACGCCGGCGTCGAGTACGTCGCGGACTTCTGCGGGTTCGCCCCCGGCTTCGCCTACCTGTCGGGGTTGCCGGAGTCGCTCTCAGTGGCCCGCCTGGACTCGCCACGCGCTCGGGTCCCGGCCGGCTCCGTCGCCGTGGCGGGGGCCTGGTCCGGCGTCTATCCGGCCGCCTCACCGGGCGGCTGGCGGATCCTGGGCACGACCGATGCCGAGCTCTGGGACCCGCACCGCGCGCAGCCGGCGCTGCTCGAGCCGGGCACCCGGGTCAGGTTCGTGCCCCGGTGATGCTCACCGTGCTGGCGGCCGGTGCCCTCACGACGGTTCAGGACCGTGGGCGCGTCGGCTACGCACATGTGGGTGTCCCGCGCGCGGGAGCCCTGGACGTGCCGGCGGCAGCCCTGGCCAACCGCCTGGTCGGCAACCCGGAGACGGCGGCGCTCCTCGAGGTCACCCTGGGCGGGCTCGAGCTGCGCACCGACACGGGACGATGGGTCGCGGTCACGGGCGCGCCGGCACCGGTGACGGTGGACGGACGCGACCGCGACGACGGCCGCGCGGTGTGGCTGCCGGCCGGCTCGGGGCTGCGGCTGGGGACCCCGGCGACCGGGGTGCGCAGCTACGTCGCCGTCGCCGGCGGCCTCACCGTCGATGCCGTGCTCGGCTCCCGCTCGACCGACACCCTGGCCTGGGTCGGGCCGCCGCGGGTCGAGGTCGGAGTCCAGCTGCCGGTGGGTGAGCCGACCGGCGCTCCCCGGCCGCACGACACCCCTCGGCCCAGCCGACCGGGACCACTGCGCATCTGGGCCGGTCCGCGGGAGAACTGGTTCGCGGCCGGGGCGCTCGAGGCGCTGTGCGCCACGTCGTACGTCGTGGGCAACGACTCCAACCGGATCGGGCTGCGGCTCGAGGGGGTGCCGCTGACTCGGGTCCGGGCGGGTGAGCTGGCCAGCGAGGGGCTGGTCCTCGGGGCGGTCCAGGTGCCACCGGACGGCTGCCCGGTCGTCTTCCTGGCCGACCACCCGACGACCGGTGGCTACCCCGTGATCGGCGTCGTCGACGAGGCGGACCTCTGGCAGTGCGCGCAGCTGCGCCCGGGCGAGCCGGTGCGCTTCACTCGGGCTCCGGTGGTGGCCAGGCGCTGAGCTCGGGGTCGTCGTCGGCGTAGGACCGGACCGGCCCCGCCGGCGTCTCGGCGGTCTCGAAGCGCACGGTGACCACCCCGCGACCCGCACCCCACACCCAGCCGCGCCCGAGCTCGGCGTGGACCACGTCCATGCCGGGGGACCAGGTGCGGCGCCGGTCGGTGGCGGGCAGCTCGAGCTCGTCGGGCAGCTCGTCGGCAGGGTCGGTGGTCTCGCCGAACAGGTCCTCCTGGATCCAGTCGGCGAGGCCCGAGACGCCGACGCCGAGCAGCCGAACACCGCCCGAGGTGTCGAGGTCGGTGAGCAGGCCGCGGGCGGTGCGGGCGATGGCCGCCGTGCTGTCGGTGGGGGAGGTGAGGGTGCTCGAGCGGCTCAGCGTCGTGAAGTCGTGCAGGCGGACCTTGATCGTGACCGTGCGGCCGGACAGGCCGTGCTTGCGCAGCCGTTCGGCGACCTCACCGGCCTGACGGGCCAGCAGTCCCTCCATGAGCCGCCGGTCGGTCAGGTCGGTGTCGTAGGTGCCCTCGACGCTGACCGACTTGGCCTCCCGTTCCGGCACGACCGCCCGGTCGTCCTCGGCCCGGGCGAGGTGGAAGAGGCCGTGGCCGTGGGCCTTGCCGACCAGCCGCACCAGCTCGTCGAGGTCGACCGACTCGAGCTCGGCGACGGTGTTGATGCCGGCCCGGCGCAGCCGCTCGGCGGTCGCCGGGCCGACGCCGGGGATCACGCTCACGTGCATGGGGTGGAGCAGGGCGACCTCGGTGCCGGGCGCGACGACCACGAGCCCGTCGGGCTTGTCGAGGTCGCTGGCCACCTTGGCGATGAACTTGGAGGTGCCGAGCCCGACCGAAGCGGTGAGGCCGCCGGTGACCTCGGTGACCCGGGCGCGGAGCTCCTCGGCGAGCGCGGCCACGGTCGCGACCGTGAGGTCGGGGAGTCCGGCCTGCGCGAGATCGACGAAGGCTTCGTCGAGGGAGAGCGGCTCGACCAGGGGCGAGACCGATCGCAGCAGGGTCATCACCGCCACGCTGGCCTCCCGGTAGGCGTGGAAGCGGCCGGTCAGGAAGGCCGCGTGCGGGCAGCGGGAGCGGGCCTCACGGGTCGACATCGCCGAGCGGACGCCGTACTTGCGGGCCTCGTACGACGCGGTGGCGACGACGCCGCGACCGCCCACGCCGCCGACCACGACAGGCTTGCCGCGCAGGGAGGGTTTGTCGCGTTGCTCGACGGAGGCGAAGAAGGCATCGAGGTCGAGATGCATGATCGAGGCGTGGGCGCGCACTCAGCTGTCCTGACGGGTGCGCGCTGAGCTCGGCCCGGACTGCATGAGCGCAAACTACCCGGCGGCACCGACGGGCACCGCCGGGCGGGCCGTCCCTCGTCCACAGCTCACGGCCCCGGCGTCGTTGTCCCCAGCGGAACCCGGGACCGCGATGCCGGTGCGCCGCCGCGGAGAGACTTCTCGCATGACCAGCACCCGTCCCGCACCCACCCAGCTCACGGCCCGCTGCCCCGAGGACCTGCTCGCGCTGGTCCCCATCGTGCTCGGCTTCGTCCCTCAGGAGTCGGTGGCGATGCTGACCTTCGGGGCCAGCCGCGCCTTCCACGCTCGCGTCGACCTGCCCGACGACCCCGACGAGGTGCCTGGACTCGTGGCGTCGCTGCTCGAGCCGGCTCTGGAGCACCGGGTGGCCAGGGTCGTCTTCGTGCTCTATGCCTGCGACCCGACCGTGGCGGCCGTCGCCTTCGCGGCGCTCCTGCGCGCCTTCACCGGGGTCGGGGTCGAGGTGGTCGAGGTGCTTCGGGCCGACGGGAGCCGGTGGTTCCCGATGCGTCCCGGGCGCCCGGAGGGTCTCGGCGTGTCGTACGACCTGAGCAAGCACCCGTTCACCGCCCAGGCCGTGCTCGACGGCCGGGTCACCCACCGGTCCCGCGCAGACCTGGCTGCCACCCTGACCGGTCTCCCCGATCTGGTTGCTCCGGTGGCGGCGGCGCTGGCCGCCGAACGGCACGTGGAGCGGGACCCCGAGACCGAGATCTCGTGGGCCGCCTCAACGGTCGCTGCCCATCTGTCACACGACACCGGACCGGGCGATGCGGAGGTGGCCCGGCTGCTGCTCGCCATGCGCGACGAGCAGGTCCTCGACGAGCTCTCGTCGCGGGTGGGGCGCGTGGATGCAGCCGTCCACGTGGCGTTCTGGACCGGCCTGGTCCAGCGCAGTCCCGCAGGGCTGGTGGCGGATCCGGCGGCGCTGCTGGCCCTTGCCGCCTGGCTCTCCGGCAACGGTGCGCTGGCCTGGTGCGCGGTCGACCGGTGTCTCGCCGCCGAGCCCGATCACGGCCTCGCAGGGTGCGTCGCCGGGCTGCTCACCCAGGCGCTGCCGCCCGACATCTGGGGCGATTCCGACGGCGACCGGTCGTGGCTCACCTGCTAGGGCGAGGCCCTCCGGGGGCGGGTGTCCTAGTGTTCCTGCATGGGCGAAGAGGTCGAGGCGCAGGAGTTCTCCCGGGCGGACCGCACGCGGCACCGGGAGAAGGTGCGGCGCTGCCTGGACGTGTTCGCCCGGATGCTGCGCGAGGCGCGCTTCGACACCGACGACCCGATGACCGGGCTCGAGCTCGAGCTCAACCTCGTCGACGACCGTGGTGACCCGGCGCTGAAGAACGCCGAGGTGCTCGAGGCCATCGCCGACCCCGACTTCCAGACCGAGCTCGGCCAGTTCAACATCGAGATCAACGTGCCCCCGGCGAAGCTGCGCGAGGGCGGGCTCACCACCTTCGAGCAGCACCTGCGCCGCAGCCTCAACGACGCCGCGACCAAGTCGGCCGACGTTGGCGCGCACATGGTGATGATCGGGATCCTGCCCACCCTCGCCGAGGGCCACATGGGGCTCTCCAGCATCAGCGCCAACCCGCGCTACCGGCTGCTCAGCGAGCAGATTCTCAACGCCCGCGGCGAGGACATCACGATCGCCATCTCGGGTGCTGAGCGGCTCGAGACCACTGCGGACTCGATCGTGCCGGAGGCGGCCTGCACCAGCACCCAGTTCCACGTCCAGACCTCGCCGGACCAGTTCGCGGCGTACTGGAACGCCTCGCAGGCGATCGCCGCGGTGCAGCTGGCAGTGGGCAGCAACTCGCCGTACCTCCTGGGCAAGCACCTGTGGGCCGAGACCCGGATCCCGCTCTTCGAGCAGGCGACCGACACCCGCAGCGAGGAGCTCAAGGCCCAGGGAGTGCGGCCGCGGGTCTGGTTCGGTGAGCGGTGGGTGACCTCGGTCTTCGACCTGTTCGAGGAGAACGTGCGCTACTTCCCGGCGCTGCTGCCGGTCACCGAGGAGCAGGACCCACTCGAGGAGCTGGAGGCCGGACGCACCCCCACGCTCGCCGAGCTCCGCCTGCACAACGGCACCGTCTACCGCTGGAACCGCCCGGTCTACGACGTCGCCGGCGGGGTGCCGCACCTGCGCGTCGAGAACCGGTTGCTCTCTGCGGGGCCGACCGTTGCCGACACCATGGCCAACGCCGCCTTCTACTTCGGGCTGGTCCGAGCCATCGCGGAGAGTGAACGGCCGCTGTGGTCGCAGATGTCCTTCAGTGCCGCCGAGGAGAACTTCCACGTCGCCGCGCAGCAGGGGGTCGACGCGCAGATCTACTGGCCGGGGGTGGGCCAGGTGCGCGCCACCGAGCTGATCCTGCGCCGGCTGCTGCCCATGGCCCACCAGGGGCTCGACGCGTGGGGGGCGGCGCCCGAGGAGCGCGACCGGCTGCTCGGCATCATCGAGCAGCGCTGCCTGACCCAGACGACCGGCTCGGACTGGTTCGTGCGCCGGATGGAGCAGCGTGCCGACCTGGAGAGGTACGACGCGCTGCGCGCCACGCTCCTGGAGTACCGCCAGGGGATGCACACCAACGAACCGGTCCACACCTGGGACTGAGGCTCACCTGACGCGGAGCCGCTGCCAGGTCCGGGAGACGCCGCTGCGGGGGTCACGCCAGCCGCGGCGAGTGACGACGACCAGCTCGAGGCACCGTCCCGCCTCGGTCCCGGCGCCCAGGGTCGCCCTCAGCCAGGCAACGTCGAGGTCCTGCAGCAGGAGGTCACCGGGTCGGGTCAGCCAGACGAGCGGCGCAGCGAGGGGACTCGGTGCGGCCGCTGGCCCGGCGTGCGCCGTACGTCGCAGCAGCGCCGCGACGACGTCGGTGCGCAGCCCCTGGTCGGCCGGCTCGTCCGCCGGCGCGAAAACCGTCTGTGGGCCGCCGGGGCAGCCGACGTGGAGCAGAGGGATGAAGCTCTTGCGCCGCTCGGAGACCACGTGCTCGAGCACCGTGCGCCGCAGGACCACCTGCAGTCTTCGGTCCACCGGCTCCTGGATCCCTTCCACCGCGACCTCCCTCGTGCTCGCGGGGGCCGCGCGTCGACCCCGCGGCCAGCCTGCCGGACCGGGCCGCCGGCCGCATTGCTCCTCCACAGCCCCCGCGGCGGCCTCGGATTCGATAGCGTGCCCGTGGGCCGTCAGGCCCGACGAGACGAGCATGAGGAGGGTCGATGGGGACCGTCGTAGTGGGATACGTGGCCAAGCCCGAGGGCGAGGCAGCACTGGACAAGGCGATCGACGAGGCGAAGCTGCGCGGGATCAAGCTGGTCGTGGTCAACTCCCACCGGGGTGGCAGCGAGTTCGACGGAGCCGCCGCTCGCAAGGCGCAGGAGGAGCTCGACGCGGTTCGCACGAAGCTCGACTCCTCCGGTGTGAGCTACGACCTGCGCCAGCTGGTGCGTGGCTTCGAGCCCGCGGAGGACCTGATCAGCATCGCCGAGGCCAACTCCGCCGACCTGATCGTGATCGGCCTGCGGCGCCGCTCTCCGGTCGGCAAGCTGATCCTGGGCAGCAACGCCCAGCGGATCCTGCTCGACGCGCACTGCCCTGTCCTTGCGGTCAAGGCCGGCGACTGACCTCTGTCGCTGACCATGGGGTGGTCGCTTCGGCCCATGGGGCACTACGAGCTCGCGGACCCGGTCGTGCTGCGGCACTTCGGCACCGCTCTGGACACCTGGTGGATTGGCGCGGCCCCTTGGCCGCACGACGCGATCCTCGCGACGTACCCGCGCGAGCTGACCCGGCTCCGGCTCCGCGTCTTCGAGGGCGACGCCCGGGCGCGAGCGTTCCACGAGAAGCTGGGACGGGTGGCGACCGGGTCGGTGTCCCGGACCTCCTTGCCCCGCACCCGGTTCGCCTCGAGTACGTGCTCGACCGCGCCGATCCGCGTGCGACAGGATGAGTCCCATGGCCATCCACATCACCGGCGACGACGTCGCCGACCAGGTCCTGAGCGACGACCCCTTCGCCCTGCTCGTCGGGATGATGCTCGACCAGCAGTACCCGATGGAGCACGCCTTCCGCGGTCCGGCCAAGCTGCTGGACCGCTTCGGGAGCCTGGAGCCGTCGCGCATCGCCTCGGCGGATCCCGAGGAGTTCGCCGCGCTCTGCGCCACCACTCCGGCGATCCACCGGTTCCCCGGCTCGATGGCTGCGCGTCTCCAGGCGCTGGCCGCGCTCGTGGAGGAGAGGTACGACGGTGACGCGGCCCGGCTCTGGTCGCAGGCGAGCACCGGCAAGGAGCTGCTGGCTCGGGTCATGGAGCTGCCCGGGTTCGGCAAGCAGAAGGCCCAGATCTTCGTCGCCCTGCTGGCCAAGCAGCTCGAGGTCCGGCCGGACGGCTGGGAAGCCGCCGTGGGGGACTATGCACAGCCGGGCCATCGGTCGGTCGCCGACGTGGTCGACCCTGAGTCGTTGCAGAAGGTGCGCGACTTCAAGAAGCAGAAGAAGGCCGCGGCCAAGGCAGGTTGAGCCCAGGCCTCCGGCGAGCGACCCTCGAAGTCAGGGGGGAATGGCAACCACTCAGGCGGGGCGTGGCAGAATGACCGACGCGGCTCTTGACGTTACCGGGCCTTGCCGCGCCCCCATGTCAGTTGACGAGAGGTGTTCGTGTCCTCGAACCCACGCAAGATGCTCCCCGCAGAGGTGCTGTCGCACCCCGCCGTCGCGGCCCTGATCGACCTGGGCTCGCCCACCGGCAGCCTCACGCCGGAGGAGGTGCGTCAGGCCAGTGAAGATGCCCAGGTGGAGCCCCGTCACCTCAAGGCGCTCCTCGGACACCTGAGCTCCTTGGGCATCTCGGTGAACGTGCCCGTGTCCACCGGCCGTGCCGTGGCAGCCGCCGCCCCGCGCAAGACCGCGACGGCCAAGACCACCGCGTCGGCCAAGACCACCGCGTCGGCCAAGAAGGCCGCGCCGGCCAAGAAGGCGGCCGCGGCTCCGACCAAGGCTGCTGCTGCCCCCGCCAAGAAGGCGGCCGCGGCTCCGGCCAAGGCTGCTGCTGCCCCCGCCAAGAAGGCCGCCGCAAAGAAGGCGCCGGCCAAGAAGGCGGCCGCGGTGACCACCGACGAGGTGGTCGAGGTCGTCATCGGTGCCGACGGCAAGAAGGTCCTTCCGGACATCCCGGACGACGTGTTCGAGAAGGACGTCAAGACCGACCCGACGATCGTCGAGGACGAGAAGTCCGCCACGTTCGTCGTCTCGGCCGCCGACGACACCGATGAGCCCGAGCAGCAGGTCATGGTCGCCGGTGCGACCGCTGACCCTGTCAAGGACTACCTCAAGCAGATCGGCAAGGTCCCTCTCCTCAACGCCGAGATGGAGGTGGAGCTCGCCAAGCGGATCGAGGCCGGCCTCTTCTCCGAGGAGAAGCTCGGCAAGGGCGGCAAGATCTCGGCCAAGATCCACGAGGAGCTCGAGTGGATCTCCGAGGACGGCAAGCGTGCCAAGAACCACCTCCTGGAGGCCAACCTGCGCCTGGTCGTCAGTCTCGCCAAGCGCTACACCGGCCGCGGCATGCTCTTCCTCGACCTCATCCAGGAGGGGAACCTCGGCCTCATCCGGGCGGTCGAGAAGTTCGACTACACCAAGGGCTACAAGTTCTCGACGTACGCCACCTGGTGGATCCGGCAGGCCATCACCCGCGCCATGGCCGACCAGGCCCGCACCATTCGGATCCCCGTGCACATGGTCGAGGTCATCAACAAGCTGGCGCGCGTCCAGCGCCAGATGCTGCAGGACCTGGGTCGCGAAC
>JBKJLD010000085.1:0-22699 GCA_046597165.1 Nocardioides sp. | reverse complement strand
CATATAGGAGTATCGAGCAATGGCTCAAGGCACCGTGAAGTGGTTCAACGCCGAGAAGGGTTTCGGCTTCATCGCGCAGGAGGACGGCGGCGACGACGTTTTCGTGCACTACTCGGCGATCCAGACCAACGGCTACAAGTCGCTGGACGAGAACCAGAAGGTCGAGTTCGACGTCACGCAGGGTCCCAAGGGCCCGCAGGCGGAGAACGTTCGTCCTGTCTGACCGAGTAAAGAAGGCCCAGGCAGCACCTGTCTGACCAGTCTTCAGGCGAGGCCCCACCCGAACGGGTGGGGCCTCGTTTCCGTCTGGGTGGTGTGTGAGCGTCCACACGGGTCAGATTTGGACCCCCGGGGTTTGCTGCCGGGCGGCGTCGGGCAGGCTGGAAGGCGGGGACAGGCCAAATCCGAACCGAACCGAGCGAGGAGCCGCCAGGTGCACGACCAGTTCGATGTCTCCCTTGAGGACGCCGACCTTCTCGGTGAAGTGGAGCTCACCACCAACCTGATCATCGCGGCGAGCGAGTGCGACGAGCACCTCTCGGCCGGCCAGATCGACGACATTCTCGGGGTAGTTCCACAGCCCCGCCGTCCGCACTGAATTCTGACCCAGACCCAGACCCGGACCGCCGGGCTCCCCAGTGACCTCCTTGAGTGACATACCCTCGGGGGGTATGCTGAGGGTATGTCCGACCACGAGCACGGCTACATCCACCGCAAGGACGACTATCTCAAGCGCCTGCGGCGGATCGAGGGCCAGGCCCGTGGCCTGCAACGGATGGTCGAGGACGAGAAGTACTGCATCGACATCCTCACCCAGGTCTCCGCGATGACCAAGGCCCTCCAGGCCGTCTCGCTCGGCCTGCTCGAGGAGCACATGCAGCACTGCGTCGTCGATGCCGCCCGGGCCGGCGACGACGAGGCCCGCGCCAAGGTCAACGAGGCCGTCGAGGCGATTGCCCGGCTCGTGCGTTCCTGACCCGCCGCTCGACCACCCGCACCACCCACCCACGAGGGAGATCCCATGAGCGAGACCACCACCTGGCACGTGAGCGGCATGACCTGCGGCCACTGCGTCGCCTCCGTGACCGAGGAGCTGGGCGAGCTCGACGGCGTCGAGCGCGTCGAGGTCGTCCTGGAGTCCGGCGAAGTCACCGTCACCAGCACCAGCCCACTCGAGCGGCCGGCCGTCGAAGCCGCCGTCACCGAGGCCGGCTACACACTGGTCTGACCCGGGCCGGCGCAGCCGCGCGGCCCACCAAGGAGCACCACAGATGAGCACCGACGTCGAACTGGCCATCACGGGGATGACCTGCGCCTCGTGCGCCAACCGCATTGAGCGCAAGCTGAACAAGCTCGACGGGGTCAGTGCGACGGTGAACTACGCCACCGAGAAGGCCAAGGTCACCTTCGACCCCGCCGTCAGCACCGACGACCTGCTCGCCACGGTGGCCGCCGCGGGGTACGCCGCCACGCTGCCCCAGCCCGTACGCCGCGAGTCCGAGCAGGGCGCTGATGAGAACGCCGACCCCGAGCTGGACTCCCTGCGCCAGCGGCTTATCGTCTCGGCGCTGCTGACGGTGCCGGTGGTGCTGCTCGCAATGGTGCCGGCGCTCCAGTTCACCAACTGGCAGTGGGCCTCCCTGACCCTGGCCGCACCCGTGGCCGTCTGGGGGGCCTGGCCGTTCCACCGAGCTGCCTGGACCAACCTGCGCCACGGCACCACGACGATGGACACGCTGGTCTCGCTCGGCGTACTGGCGGCGTTCGGCTGGTCCCTCGTCGCCCTCTTCTGGGGTACGGCGGGCACCCCCGGCATGACGCACGCCTTCCGGTTGAGCGTGGAGCGGACCGACGGGCTCGACAACATCTACCTCGAGGCGGCGGCCGGAGTCACGACGTTCCTGCTCGCCGGGCGGTGGTTCGAGAAGCGGTCCAAGCGCCGCGCCGGGTCCGCCCTGCGGGCCCTGATGACCCTGGGTGCCAAGGAGGTCGCGCTGCTCCGCGACGGCGTCGAGACGATGGCGCCCGCGGACCAGCTGGCCGTGGGGGACACCTTCGTGGTCCGGCCGGGCGAGAAGATCGCCACCGACGGCGTGGTCGAGTCCGGCACCTCCGCGGTCGACGCCGCCCTCCTCACCGGGGAGCCGGTCCCCGTCGAGGTCGGACCGGGCGATGCCGTCACCGGCGCGACCGTCAACGCCGGCGGACGCCTGGTCGTTCGCGCCACCCGGGTCGGCGCCGACACCCAACTGGCCCAGATGGCCCGCCTGGTCGAGGACGCCCAGAACGGCAAGGCCGAGGTGCAGCGGCTGGCCGACCGGATCTCCGGATTCTTCGTCCCGGTCGTCATCGCGCTCTCGCTGCTCACCCTCACCGGGTGGCTGCTCGCCGGTGGCGGGCCCACTGCGGCCTTCACCGCCGCGGTCTCGGTGCTGATCATCGCCTGCCCCTGCGCCCTGGGCCTGGCCACACCGACCGCGCTCATGGTCGGCACCGGACGCGGCGCGCAGCTCGGCATCCTGATCAAGGGCCCCGAAGTCCTCGAGTCCACCCGCCGGGTCGACACGGTCGTCCTGGACAAGACCGGGACGGTCACCACCGGGCGGATGACGCTGGTCGACGTGGTCGCCGCCCCCGGCGAGTCCGTCGAGGAGGTACGACGCGTGGCCGCCGCTCTGGAGCAGGGCTCCGAGCACCCCATCGCCCGGGCCGTCGTGGCCGGCGCCGACGCGCCCCTGCCCGAGGTCACCGGCTTCGCCAACGTCGAGGGTCTCGGGGTCCGCGGCGAGGTCGAGGGTCGTGCTGTCCTGCTCGGGCGGCTGCGGCTGCTCGCCGAACGCTCCCAGGAGGTGGGCGAGGAGCTCCACGCCGCCGTGGACGCGGCCGAGTCCCGGGGCGGCACTGCGGTGGCGGTGGCCTGGGACGGCCGGGCCCGCGGGGTCCTCGTCGTGGCCGACACACTCAAACCGACCTCCGTGGAGGGGGTGCGTCGCCTGCGCGACCTCGGGCTCACCCCGGTCCTGCTCACCGGCGACAACGAGCGCGCCGCCCGTGCCGTGGCCGCCGAGCTCGGCATCGAGCGGGTGGTCGCCGAGGTGCTCCCCGCCGACAAGGTGGAGGTCGTCAAGAGGCTCCAGGCCGAGGGCCACGTCGTGGCCATGGTCGGCGACGGTGTCAACGACGCCGCCGCGCTAGCCCAGGCCGACCTCGGGCTGGCCATGGGCACCGGCACCGACGTCGCGATCGAGGCCAGCGACCTGACCCTGGTCCGAGGCGACCTGCTGGTGGCGGCCGACGCCGTCCGGCTGGCGCGGCGTACGCTGGGCACGATCAAGGGCAATCTCTTCTGGGCGTTCGCCTACAACCTGGCGGCCCTGCCACTGGCTGCCGCGGGGTTGTTGAACCCGATGCTGGCGGGCGCCGCGATGGCCTTCTCCTCGGTGTTCGTGGTGTCCAACAGCCTCCGGCTGCGACGCTTCCGCTGAAATGGGGCCGATCGAGGCCGCCCGCGACCACTCCCTCGAACGCGCCGATTCAGAACACGGGTCCGGGGAACACTAGATTGGCTTTGATGGCAGTTCATGACGACGTACGACCGCGACGCACGTTCGCGGTGATCAGCCACCCCGATGCCGGCAAGTCGACCCTCACCGAGGCCCTCGCGCTGCACGCCGCGGTGATCTCCGAGGCCGGTGCGGTGCACGGCAAGTCCGGGCGCCGCGGGACCGTCTCGGACTGGATGGAGATGGAGCGGGCCCGAGGGATCTCGATCACCTCAGCGGCCCTCCAGTTCGCCTACCGCGACCACGTCGTGAACCTCGTCGACACCCCCGGGCACTCCGACTTCTCCGAGGACACCTACCGGGTGCTCTCCGCGGTCGACTCGGCGGTGATGCTCGTCGACGCCGCCAAGGGGCTCGAGCCGCAGACGCTCAAGCTCTTCCAGGTCTGCGCCCACCGCGGCATCCCCGTGGTCACGATCATCAACAAGTGGGACCGACCCGGCCTCGACCCGCTCGAGCTCATGGACTCCATCGAGCAGCAGATCAAGCTGAAGCCGACGCCGCTGACCTGGCCGGTCGGCCTGTCCGGCGACTTCCGCGGCGTCCTGGACCGGCGTACCGGCGGCTTCATCCAATTCACGCGTACGGCGGGTGGCGCGACCCGGGCGCCCGAGCAGCACCTCGACCCCCAGCAGGCCGCCGAGGTCGCCGGCGACGTGTGGACGACCGCCCAGGAGGAGCACGAGCTGCTCTCCGCCGACGACGCCGACCACGACCAGGCCCGGTTCCTCGCCGGCGAGACCACTCCGGTGCTCTTCGCCTCCGCCCTGCAGAACTTCGGCGTCGCCCAGCTGCTCGAGGTGCTCCTCGAGCTGGCCCCGCCGCCGTCGGACTCTCCGGCCCTGGGCGGCCAGCTGCGCCCGGTCGACGGGGACTTCAGCGCCTTCATCTTCAAGGTCCAGTCCGGCATGGACTCGGCGCACCGCGACCGCCTCGCCTACGCCCGGGTCTGCTCGGGCGTCTTCGAGCGCGGCATGGTCGTCACGCACGCCGGCACCGGCCGCCCGTTCGCCACGAAGTACGCCCAGGCCGTCTTCGGCCGCGAGCGGTCCTCGGTCGAGCAGGCCTTCCCCGGCGACGTGATCGGGCTGGTCAACGCCTCCTCGCTGCGGGTGGGCGACACGATCTACGCCGGCGACCCGGTGGAGTACCCGCCGATCGCCAGCTTCGCCCCCGAGCACTTCGTGACCGCGCGGGCCGTGGACACCGGTCGCTACAAGCAGTTCCGCAGCGGCATCGAGCAGCTCGACCAGGAGGGCGTGGTCCAGGTGCTCCGCTCGGACCTGCGCGGCGCCCAGACGCCGGTGCTCGCCGCGGTCGGCCCGATGCAGTTCGAGGTCGTGCTCGCCCGGATGGAGGCCGAGTTCAAGGCCCCGGTCCGGCTCGAGCCGCTGCCCTACACCGTGGCTCGTCGTACCGACGCGGCCGGCGCGGACGCCTTGCGCGGCATCCGCAACGTCGAGGTGCTGAGCCGCTCGGACGGCACCCACCTGGCGCTCTTCCCCGACCAGTGGCGCGCCAAGACCGTGACCCGCGACCACCCCGACGTGGTGCTCGAAGCCCTGCCTGCCAGCAGCGACTAGATCGCTCGACCCCCAAACCTCAGCACGACGCGTACACCCCCGGAAGGGACATTACTGAACATGAGTCATCCACATCCCGAGCTCCAGAAGCCCCCGAAGCTGCCGAAGAACGGCCTTCGGGTCATCGGCCTCGGCGGGTTGGGCGAGATCGGTCGCAACATGACCGTCTTCGAGCACAACGGCTCGCTGCTGATCGTCGACTGCGGGGTGCTCTTCCCCGAGGAGCACCAGCCCGGCGTCGACGTGATCCTGCCCGACTTCACCTGGATCCGTGACCGCATCGACAAGGTCGTCGGAGTCGTGCTGACCCATGGCCACGAGGACCACATCGGTGGGGTGCCCTACCTGCTGCGCGAGCGCGCCGACATCCCCCTGATCGGGTCCCGGCTGACGTTGGCCCTGATCAAGGAGAAGCTCAAGGAGCACGGGATCCGTCCCGAGCTGCGCGAGGTCAAGGAGGGCGACCGGACCGATCTGGGCGAGTTCGACTGCGAGTTCCTCGCCGTCAACCACTCGATCCCCGACGGCCTCGCCGTCGCGATCCGCACCAAGGCCGGCCTGGTCCTGCACACCGGTGACTTCAAGATGGACCAGTTCCCGCTCGACAAGCGGATCACCGACCTGCGCGGCTTCGGCCGGCTCGGCGAGGAGGGGGTCGACCTCTTCCTGACCGACTCCACCAACGCCGAGGTTCCCGGCTTCACGATGCCCGAGCGTGACCTCGCGCCCGCCATCGAGCACGTCTTCCGTACGGCGCCGCGGCGGATCATCGTGTCCAGCTTCGCCAGCCACGTGCACCGCATCCAGCAGGTGCTCGACATGTCCCACGCGCACGGACGCAAGGTGGCCTTCGTGGGCCGCTCGATGGTCCGCAACATGGGCATCGCCGGCGACCTGGGCTACCTCAAGATCCCGCCGGGCCTGATCGTGCCGCTCGACCAGCTCGAGCGGCTCCCCGCCAACAAGGCGACCCTGATCTGCACCGGCTCCCAGGGTGAGCCGATGGCCGCGCTGGCCCGGATGGCCAACCGCGACCACAAGATCCGCGTGGGTGAGGGCGACACCATCCTGATGGCCAGCTCCGCCGTACCGGGCAACGAGAACGCCATCTCCGGGCTGATCAACAACCTCAGCCGCTGGGGCGCCAACGTCGTGCACAAGGGCAACGCCAAGGTGCACGTCTCCGGCCACGCCAGCGCCGGCGAGCTCGTCTACTGCTACAACATCGTCAAGCCGAAGAACGTGATGCCGGTGCACGGCGAGTGGCGCCACCTGCGGGCCAACGCCGACCTGGCGATCGCGACCGGTGTCCCGGCCGATCACGTGGTCATCGCCGAGGACGGTGTCGTCGTCGACCTCGTCAACGGCCACGCCAAGATCACCGGCAAGGTGCCCGCGGGCAACATCTACGTCGACGCGCAGACCGTCGGCGGGGTCACCGAGACGCACCTCAAGGACCGTCGTACGCTCGCCGAGGAGGGCGTCGTCACGGTGCTCGCCATCGTCGACGCCGACACCGGCAAGCTGGCCGACCCGCCGGACTTCCTGGTCCGCGGGTTCGCGCACGAGCCGAACGCCTTCGACCCGGCCGTCCAGGTCATCGAGAAGACGCTCGCCCACGCGGCCCGCGAGGGCATCGGCGACCCGCACCAGCTCGAGCAGATGATCAGCCGCGACGTCGGCCGCTGGTCGCACCGGGCCTTCCGCCGCAGCCCGCTGATGATCACGATCGTCATCGACGCCTGACTGGGGGTCCAGACCCAGGACCGACCCGCCGGAGCACGCCTCCGGCGGGTCGGCCCCATTTCGGAGGCTGTGGAAAACTCGGGATAGTCCGTGACGGAACGCAGGAAATTTCGACCGAAAACCTGCAGTTCGTCACGGACTATCCCCAGAAGCCCGCCTCAGCAGGTGGCGAAGAGGACCGGACCGGTGCTGAGGTCGGACAGCACGTAGGCCCCCTTGCGGGGGCGCAGGTCCATCCGCACCAGTGGGCCGTCGGCGGTGACCGGACCGAGTGCGAACCGGTCGGTGAAGTCGCCACCCTGGCCCGGCGCCGGCCCCTCGGCGAGGGCGGCGCGCGAGTCGGCGTTGGTGCGGGCCTGGTCGTCGTTGGCGAAGCCCATCAACACGCGCACGGTCCGGTCCGGCTGCACCGACATTGCGAAGCCCTCGATCGGGTTCACCTTGCCGGCGGCTGCGAGAAGCTCGTCGCCCTGAGCTTGGTCGGTCGGATCGGCCTGGCTCATCGCCAGTGCCGAGCAGACGTAGTCACCGGCGTAGACGGACGCCGAGAGCGGCTCACCGGACGCGTCGACGACCCGCGTCAGCGGGTCGGGCAGCCCGGAGTCGGAGCCGGCGACCACGGCGGGCAGGTAGTCGGCGGCGTCGCTGCTGAACAGCAGGTGGCGCCCCGCGTCGAGGGCGAAGAACTGCAGCTCCGGGGTGAGGTCGGCCCCGATCGTGCTCAGCACGTCCCCACCACCGGCCCAGACCCCGGTCGCGGACTTCGGCCGGGTGTAGCCGAGCTCCGTGAGACGTCTCGCCAGGTCGTCGAAGTCGATGGTGTCGGGCAGGTGGAGCAGGACCACCGCACCGCGCGTCGACTGACTGAACAGCTCCCAGTCGGCGGTCGCGGGGGAGAACCCGAACCTGGTCTGGAGCACCGGTGCGGACTGCACGAGCGCGGAGGTCGAGGTCAGGTCCGCGTCGTACCCCTTGTCGAGGAACGCCTGTACGTCGTCGGCCGACGACGCCGCGCTCAGCTTGGCGCCGAGCTCGGCCCGGACGGCTGCCCAGTCGGTCCAGGAGAGCCGCTCGGCGTCGGAGGGGGCCAGCTCGGCTGCGCGCTGGAGGTCGGTGCGGTGGGCGTCCTGCCACCAGCGGACGCCGGCAGTCACCCCTCCCACCAGGATCATCGCGAGCACCACGGACAGGGCGATCCGGAGGCGTTTCGGCACGGGCTCTCCTGTCGGTGGGACGGTGGTGTGAGACTAGTCGTATGGTCCAGATGCCGGTCCCCACGCCGGCCCAGCCCCGAGACGTTCTCGCCGCCGGCGCCGTGGTCTTTCGGCCGGGCAAACAGGTGCTGCTCGTGCACCGTCCACGCTACGACGACTGGTCCTTCCCCAAGGGGAAGCTCGACCCCGGTGAGCACGCCACCTCGGCAGCCGTGCGCGAGGTCGCGGAGGAGACCGGCGTCCACGTGCGCCTGGGGCCACCGCTGGCCCAGCAGCGCTACCCCAACGGCGGTCCGAACCGGGCTCGGATGAAGACCGTCTTCTACTGGGTCGGCCGCGTGGTCGGCGACGACGACGTCAGCGGGTACGCCGTCAACGACGAGATCGACGTCGTGGAGTGGGTTCCCTTCGACGAGGCGCTCGAGCGGCTCACCTACCCGCACGACCGCGACACACTGCGCGAGGCGCGCCCGTTGCGCCGCAAGACCCGCGCCCTGGTCGTCCTGCGGCACGGCTCCGCACGCTCCCGCAGGACCTGGCGACCCGAGGACCGGTTGCGACCCCTGCTCCAGGCCGGGCACCTCCAGGCGGAGCGGCTGGTGCCCGTCCTGGCGGCGTACGATGTGACCCGCGTGGTCAGCTCCGACAGCATCCGCTGCGTGCAGACGGTCTGGCCCTATGCCGACACCACCGGCTGGAAGCTCGAGCAGGATCCGGGGCTCAGCGAGGACGGCGCCACCGTCGGCTCCGTCCTGGCGGTGGTCGACGAGCTCGTCCACGGCGGCGAGGGTGCCGTGCTCTGCACCCACCGTCCGGTGATTCCCAGCCTCCTGGACGCCCTGGGCGTGCCGGACCAGACGCTCGACCCCGGGGGACTCCTGGTCGTCCATCTGCGGGGTGGCAAGGTTGTCGCGACCGAACGCCATCTGACCGCCTGAGTCAAGGGGGGAGAGGCCTCGCGGAGGTTCGTTCATGTGATGGTCGTCTCAGTTACGGCTGGCGGTGGCCCACTGGCTAGCTCGAGTTCACCCGGCGTTCACCGAGGCCCGCCGATCCGGTCACCTCGGCTCCCTAACTTCGCTGACGTGATGACCACCAGAACTCAGGAGAACGCCGTGAAGCGTACGTCCATCCGTCGGGCCTTCGTGCCCGGAATTGCCGCCCTCGCCCTTGCTGTCTCCGGGTGTGGAGCTGGGAACGAGGACACGTCCAGCACCGACTCCAGCCTCAGCGGAACGCTGAACGGTGGCGGTTCGTCGGCCCAGGAGTCGGCCCAGGCCGCCTGGCGCGCTGGCTTCCAGAGCGCCAACGGCGACGCCGTGACCGTCAACTACGACCCGGTCGGCTCCGGCACCGGTCGCGAGAACTTCCTCTCCGGCGCCTACATGTTCGCGGGCTCGGACTCGGCCCTGAGCAGCGACGAGGGCGAGGTCGACAAGGCCAAGCAGCGTTGCGGCGGCGAGGACGCCATCGAGGTGCCCGCCTACGTCAGCCCGATCGCCGTCGTCTACAACCTCAAGGACGTCGCCGACCTGCAGCTCTCGGCTCCCCTGCTCGGCGACATCTTCTCCGGCAAGATCACCAAGTGGAACGACCCGAAGATCGCCGCCGAGAACCCCTCGGCCCAGCTTCCCGCCACCACGATCACCCCCGTGCACCGTTCCGACGACTCGGGCACCACCAGCAACTTCACCGACTACCTGGCCCAGGCCAGCGGTGGCACCTGGAAGTACCCCTCCGACGGCGTGTGGCCGATCAAGGGCGGCGAGGCCGGCGACGGCACCTCCGGCCTCGTGGCCGCGGTCAAGGCCGGCGACGGCACGATCGGCTACGCCGACGACAGCCAGGCCGGTGACCTCGGCGTCGCCAAGATCAAGGTCGGCGAGGAGTACAGCGCCCCGTCCGCCGAGGGTGCCGCCCAGGTGCTCGCCGGCTCGCCCCGCGTCGACGGCCGTGCCTCGGTCGACATGGCGATCGAGGTCGACCGCACCACGACCGAGTCGGGTTCCTACCCGATCTCGCTCACGTCGTACCTCATCGCTTGCCAGCACTACGACACCGCGTCCGACGCGGCCCTGGTGAAGGGATTCCTGTCCTACGTCGTCTCCGCGGAGGGCCAGCAGGCCGCCGCGGACCAGGCCGGCTCCGCGCCGCTCGACTCCAGCCTCCAGCAAGAGGCGGCCGGAATCGTGGACAAGATCGCCGCGAAGTAACACGATCAGTTGTAACGCACGGATGCGGCGGACCGGGAAACCGGTTCGCCGCATCGGCGCATCCGTATGAGGAGCAAGAGAGGCACCGTGTCAGCCACCCCCCAACTGACTGAGTCCCCGGTCGCGACCGGTTCGGGGCGCACCCCCCGCAGCCGGGGTGACCGGATCTTCTCGGGCCTGTCGCGCGGCGCTGCGCTGCTGATCGTGGCCGCGCTGGCCGGCGTCTTCGTCTTCCTCACCATCGAGGGCATTCCGGGTCTCACGCAGAAGCCCGCCATCTACGCGCCGAGCGCGGACTTCCTGAGCTACGTCGGGCCGCTGATCTTCGGCACGGTGCTCGCGGCGATCCTGGCGCTGCTGATGGCGGTGCCGTTCGCCTTCGGAATCGCGCTCTTCATCTCGCACTACGCCCCCCGTCGGATCGCCGTCCCGGTCGCGTACGTCGTGGACCTGCTCGCCGCCGTACCCTCCGTGGTCTTCGGCCTGTGGGGTGCTCGGTCGCTGGCCCAGTGGCTGGTGCCGGCCCACGAGTTCCTGGCCGAGCACGCCTCGTGGGTGCCGTTCTTCAAGGGCCCCGCGTCCGTCACCGGCCGGACCATCCTCACCGCCGGTATCGTCCTGGCGATCATGATCCTGCCGATCATCACGGCAATCTCGCGGGAGATCTTCGCCCAGACCCCGCGGCTGGACCAGGAGGCCGCCCTGGCCCTCGGCGCCACCCGGTGGGAGATGATCCGGCTCTCCGTCTTCCCCTATGCCCGCTCGGGCATGGTCTCCGCGGTGATGCTGGGCCTGGGCCGGGCCCTCGGCGAGACCATGGCGGTGGCCATGGTGCTCTCGGCCAGCCCCGTCGTCACCCTGAACCTCATCTCGAACACCAACCCCGCGACCGTGGCGTCCAATATCGCCTCCAGCTTCGCCGAGGCCACGCCCGAGAAGCTGAACGTGCTGATCGCGACCGGCCTCGTGCTCTTCGCGGTCACCTTCGCGGTGAACTTCGCCGCCCGCTGGGTCGTGGGCCGCAACGAACGGAAGATGGCCCGATGAGCACCACAGAGCTCGCTCCCGGAGCCTCGCGGACCATGTCGATGACCCAGGCCCGGCTGCCGCAGTGGGCCCCCGTGCTCGTCATCGCCCTGGCGCTGGCGGCGGCCGGGTTCCCGGCAATGCTGCTCGGCTGGGGCCTGATCGCCTGGCTCTCGCTCTCGCTGGTGGTCTTCCTGGTCGCGCTGCCCGCCTGGTCGCTCGGCGTGGAGAGCCGCCGCGCGGCCGTGGACCGGCTGATGACGGCCCTGATCTGGTGCGCCTTCGGGGTCGCGGTGATCCCACTGGCCTGGCTGGTCTACAAGGTCGCCCACGACGGCGCCGGCCGGATCGACATGCAGTTCCTCACCTACTCGATGCGCAACGTGGTCGGCGAGGGCGGCGGCATCTACCACGCCCTCATCGGCACGCTGCTGGTGACCGTGGCGGCGACCGTCATCTCGGTGCCGATCGGGCTCTTCGCCGCGATCTACCTGGTGGAGTACGGCAAGGGCACCAGGCTCGGCACCTGGATCACCTTCCTGGTCGATGTGATGACCGGGATCCCCTCGATCGTGGCCGGGCTCTTCGCCCTCGCCCTCTTCGTGCTCTTCTTCGGTCCCCAGGTCCGGATCGGGTTCGGCGGCTCGGTGGCGTTGTCGCTGCTGATGATCCCGATCGTGGTCCGCTCGGCCGAGGAGATGCTGCGGCTGGTTCCCGCCGACCTGCGCGAGGCGTCGTACGCCCTGGGGGTGCCGAAGTGGCGCACCATCACCAAGGTGGTCATCCCGACCGCCCTGGGCGGCATCATCACCGGGGTGACCCTGGCGGTCGCGCGCGTCATCGGTGAGACCGCACCGTTGCTGGTCATCGCCGGCAAGACCGACTCGGCCAACTTCAACCTCTTCCACGAGCGGATGACCACGCTCCCCGTCTACATTTACTACTCGTTCACCCAGCCCGGCGTCGCACCTGCGGGTAGCGGCGGCGAGGCGCCCGGCATCGCGCGGGCCTGGGGTGCCGCCTTCGTGCTGATCGTGATCGTGATGGCCCTGAACCTGCTGGCGCGACTCGTCGGCCGCTATTTCGCCCCCAAGAAAGGCTGAGCCAGACCATGGCCAAGAGCATCGACGTCTCGGACCTGGACATCTACTACGGCGACTTCCTCGCCGTGCAAGGCGTCAACATGACGATCAAGGCGCGCTCGGTGACCGCCTTCATCGGTCCCTCCGGCTGCGGCAAGTCGACCATGCTGCGCTCCCTGAACCGGATGCACGAGGTGATTCCGGGGGCGCGGGTCGAGGGCAAGATCATGGTCGACGGGCAGTCGCTCTACGACGCCTCGATCGACCCGGTCGCCGTACGCCGCCAGATCGGCATGGTCTTCCAGCGGCCCAACCCGTTCCCCACGATGTCGATCTACGACAACGTGCTGGCCGGGAACCGCCTCAACGCCAAGAAGATGAAGAAGTCCGAGGGCGACGACATCGTCGAACGCTCACTCAAGGCCGCCAACCTCTGGGTCGAGGTCAAGGACCGGCTGACCAAGCCGGGCATGGGGCTGTCGGGTGGGCAGCAGCAGCGGCTGTGCATCGCCCGGGCGATCGCGGTCGAGCCGCAGGTGCTGCTGATGGACGAGCCGTGCTCGGCGCTGGACCCGATCTCGACCTCGGCGATCGAGGACCTGATCCACGATCTGAAGTCCGACTACACGATCGTGATCGTCACCCACAACATGCAGCAGGCGGCTCGGGTCTCCGACGAGACCGGCTTCTTCAACCTCAAGGCGACCGGCGAGCCCGGCCACCTGGTGGAGTTCAACCCCACCAAGAAGATGTTCACCAACCCGGACAACGAGTCGACCGAGGCGTACATCTCCGGCCGCTTCGGCTGACCCAAAACCCGCCGAGTCGGCGTGAAGTGCCCCTGAACATCCGCCGAGTCGGCGTGAAGTGCCGCCACTTGCGCCGACTCGGCCTCAGGTTGGCGACACTTCACGCCGACTCGGGCTCGGGTCACTTGCACGTGACGCTCACCTGCAGCACGTTGCTACCGTCCGGTGTCTTGGCGATGCTCAGGACCGTGCCCGTGCCGGCCACCAGGGTGGCGACGGTTGCCGAGCCAACACAAGATCGGGCGCTTGCCGAGGGGTCTGGGCAGACGACCTCGACGGGTCAGTACAGCTGGAAGACGTATCGCAGCACCAGGTAGCACCCGGCGGCCACCAGGCCGGCCATCGGGAAGGTGAGGACCCAGCCGATGACGATGGAGCGGGCGACGCCCCAGCGGACGGCGGAGAGCCGCTTGGTGGCCCCCACGCCCATGACCGCGGAGGTGATGGTGTGGGTGGTCGAGATCGGCGCCTCGAAGAGGTACGCCGTGGTGTACAGCACCGAGGCCGCGACCGACTCGGCGGCGAAGCCGCGGGGCGGGTCGAGGTCGATGATCCGCCGACCCAGGGTCCGCATGATCCGCCAGCCGCCCGACCAGGTGCCGAGCGAGATCGCGCCGGCCGCGGCGGCGATCACCCACAGGGGCAGCCCGTCGTCCGCGCCGACGTACCCACCGGTGAGCAGCGCCAGGAAGATGACGCCCATCGTCTTCTGGGCGTCCTGGAGGCCGTGCCCGAGCGCCATGGCGGCGGCCGAGGCGGTCTGCGCGAGCCGGAAGCCGCGGTTGGCCTTGGCGGGGTTGACCCGACGGAAGATCCACATGATCGCCAGCATCACCAGGAAGGCGGCGGCGAAGGCGAAGATCGGGGAGACGATCATCGGGATCAGGACCTTGTCGACCACCTTGGTCCAGTCCACGAACGTCCCCGACATCAGGGCCGCGCCAACCAGCCCGCCGATCAGCGCGTGCGAGGAGGACGACGGCAGGCCGTAGTACCAGGTGATCAGGTTCCACGAGATCGCGCCGAGCAGCCCGGCCATCACGATGATCAGCCCGTGGGTGCCGTCCGGAGGGGCGATCACCTCGGAGACGGTGTGGGCGACCTTCTGGCCGAGGAACGCCCCGACGAAGTTCATCACCGCGGCCAGCACCAGCGCGATCCGCGGGGTCAGCGCCCGCGTCGACACCGAGGTGGCGATGGCGTTCGCCGCGTCGTGGAAACCGTTGGTGTAGTCGAAGACGAGGGCGACGAGGACCACCGCGACGATGATCGCGAGTTCCACCGCTCAGGACTCCTTGACCGCGATCTGCTCCACCGTGTGGGCGACCTTCTCGAAGGCATCGATCGAGGCCTCGAGGGACTCGACGATGTCCTTGAGCTTGAGCACCTCCATCGCCTTGAACTCGCCGCTGAACAGCTGGGCCAGCATCCGCCGGTGGTTCTGGTCGCCGACGTTCTCGAGCCGGTTGATCTCGATCCAGTACTCGTCCAGGTCGCGCATCGACTTCAGCTTCGGCATCGCCGCGGCCGTGATCTCGGCGCAGCGCTGGATGACCTCCACCTGGTCGGAGAGCTCCGGGGGCAGCACCTTGACCTCATAGAGCAGGATCAGGTCGACGACCTCGTCCATCTCGTCCATCACATCGTCCAGCCCGGAGGCGAGGGCGTAGATGTCCTCGCGGTCGAAGGGCGTCACGAAGGTGCTGTTCACCCGCTTGACGATCGCGTGGGTCGTCTCGTCGGCGGCGTGCTCGGCCTCGCGCATGCGCCGCGCGACGTCTGCGTGGTCGGCCGTCTCGCTGAGCATCTCCGCGAGCAGCTCGGCGCCGGTGACCAGGTGCTTGGCCGCCTCACTGAACAAGTCATAGAACGTGGTGTCGACAGGGCGGAACTTCAAACCCACGGGGAACTCCTGGAGCGGAGGAAGTGAACGCCCAACATGCTAGGGGTTGCGGCGCTTCGCCGCGCAACCAGCAGCCACGCAGGCCGGCCCTCAGGCAGGCGTACGACGACGCCGCTGCTGGTCGACGAGTGCCCCCTGCAGGTGGACCTCGCCGTTGTTGCGGGTCCAGCTCCCCTCACTGTCCAGAATCCAGGCGCTGGTGTTCGGGTCGAAGGCCTGGTCCAGCAGGCGTCCGATCGCCCGGAGGTTCTCCTCGCCGGGCAGCCGTACGAGGACCTCGACGCGCCGGTCGAGGTTGCGGTGCATCATGTCGGCGGAGCCGAGCCAGGCGGTCGGCTCACCGCCGTTCTCGAACCAGAAGAGTCGGCTGTGCTCGAGGAACCGGCCCAGCACCGAGCGCACCTCGATCGACTCCGAGAGCCCCGGCACCCCGGGGCGCAGGGAGCAGATCCCGCGGACCAGCATCTGCACCGGCACCTCGGCCTGGGAGGCGAGGTAGAGCGCGTCGATGACGGCCTCGTCGACCACCGAGTTCGCCTTGATCCGGATCAGCGCCGGACGCCCGGCGCGGTGGTGGGCTATCTCCTGGTGGATCTGCTCGACCAGACCAGTGCGCACCGAGTCGGGCGCCACTAGCAGCTGGTCGTACGACGCGTTGCGCGACCAGCCGCTCAGGTTATTGAACAAATGGGCGACGTCCTCGCCGATCCGCTCGTTGGTGGTGAGCAGCCCGAGGTCCTCATACATTCGGGCGGTCTTGGAGTTGTAGTTGCCGGTCCCGATGTGGGTGTAGCGCCGGATCCCGTCGGGCTCGTCGCGCACCACCATGGCCAGCTTGCAGTGGGTCTTGAGGCCGACCAGGCCGTAGACGACGTGGCAGCCGGCCTGCTCCAGCTTGCGCGCCCACCGGATGTTGGCCTGCTCGTCGAAGCGCGCCTTGATCTCGACGATCACCAGGACCTGCTTGCCGGCCTCGGCGGCGTCGACCAGGGCGTCGATGATCGGGGAGTCGCCCGAGGTGCGGTAGAGCGTCTGCTTGATGGCCAGCACGTGCGGATCCGCGGCGGCCTGCTCGAGGAAACGCTGCACGCTGGTGGCGAACGAGTCGTAGGGGTGGTGCAGGAGCACGTCGTTGCGCCGGATCGCCTTGAACACGTCGACGGGCGCGGCGGACTCCACCTCGGCCAGCCGGGAGTGGGTGGTGGGGACGAAGGCGGGGTACTTCAGCTCCTCACGACCCAGGTCGGCGATGCCGTGCAGGCCGCGCAGGTCCAGCGGGCCGGGCACCTTGAAGACCTCGTCCTCGGAGACCCCGAGCTCGGAGACCAGCAGCTCGAGCACCGAGGGCGCGATCGACTCCTCCACCTCGAGGCGGACCGGCGGGCCGAACCGGCGGCGCAGGAGCTCCTTCTCGAGGGCGGCGAGCAGGTTCTCGGCGTCGTCCTCCTCGACCTCGAGGTCCTCGTTGCGGGTGACCCGGAAGCTGTGGACCTCGAGCACCTCCATTCCCGGGAAGAGCCGCTTGAGGTGCTCGCCGATGACGTCCTCGAGCGGCACGAAGCGCTGGTTGCCCAGGGGCACGAACCGGGCGAAGATCGGCGGCACCTTGACCCGCGCGAAGTGCTCCTTGCGGGTCTTGGGGTTGCGGATCACCACGGCCAGGTTCAGTGAGAGCCCCGAGATGTAGGGGAACGGGTGGGCCGGGTCGACGGCCAGCGGCGTCAGCACCGGGAAGACCCGGTCCTTGAAGAGCCGCTTGCAGGCGCGCTGCTCCTCACGGTCCAGCTCGTCCCAGCGGACCAGGTCGATGCCCTCCTGCGACAGGGCGGGCACGATCTCGTCGGTGAACAGCAGCGCGTGTCGGCGCATCAGCTCGCGGCTGGTGGTCCAGATCTGCTCCAGAACCTCGCGCGGCAGCAGCCCCGACGCGGCCCGGACCGCCACCCCGGCGGCGATCCGGCGCTTGAGACCGGCCACCCGGACCATGAAGAACTCGTCGAGGTTGCTGGTGAAGATCGCCAGGAACCGGACCCGCTCCAGCAGCGGGAGCGAGGTGTCCTCGGCCAGCTCGAGCACCCGTTGGTTGAAGCGCAGCCAGGAGAGCTCGCGGTCGAGGAAGCGGTCGTCGTACTTCTCGACCGCGGCGAGCTCCGCGTCGTGGGGGGTGTACGGCGGCTCGACGTCGAACGTCTCGCCCGTGGCGTGGTCGTCGGGAGGTACGACGACGGGGCTGGGGACGGTCTCCTGGCTCATGCCCCGAGTGTCTCACCGGATGGTGAACGAGGGGTGTCCCGAGGACCGGACGTGGGACGTGATTCGCGACGCGACGAGATCCGTGCCACGGATTCGGAGTGACGGGGCCGAGATGGGGTAGAACTTCAAATGTGAACGATCGCCCCGCCGGGGTGCGCCAACGGCTGCGCCCCCATCCCTCGAGCGTGGGTGAAGCACGTCGACTGGTGCGTGAAGAGCTCGCCCGCGCGGGCCGAAGCGACCTGGTGGAGACCGCCGAGCTCCTGGTCAGCGAGGTCGTGACGAACGCCCTGCTGCACGCGGGGACGCCCGTCGACCTGGGCGCCTGGGTCTCCGAGGCCGGGTTGCGCGTCGAGATCGGCGACGGCGGCACCTCGATGCCGACGCTGCGCCACCACGCGACCACGGCCGGCACCGGTCGCGGGCTGCGGCTGCTCCACCAGATGGTCGAGCGCTGGGGGGTCCGATCCCACGCCGACGGCAAGACGGTGTGGTTCGAGCTGACGTCCGCCGACCGCGACGAGGGCGACGACCGGGCAGCTCCGCTGGGCCCGGACCACGAGGGCCGGCTGAAGTTGTTGGACGACACCACGGTGTGGGTCGAGCTGCGCAACGTCCCGCTGCTGCTGCACGTGGCCTGGCACCAGCACGCCGAGGCGCTGCTGCGCGAGTACCTCCTCTACTGCCTGGACGACGAGGACGGCGACCGGCAGCTGCAGGCCCACGCGGCCGCCAGCGATGCGATCGCCCTGCTCTTCGAGCACCTCCCGGACCCCGGTATCGGTGACGACGCCGAGGAGCTGATGGCCACCGCGACCGAGCCCGGCGTGTCGCAGGCGCGCCTGCTGCTGCCGGTCCCGGCTGCCTCGCTGCCGCACTTCCGGATCCTCGACGAGACCCTGACGGCGGCGTTGCACCTGGCTGATGAGGGCCAGCTGCTCACGGCCCCCACCCAGCCCGAGGTCCGCGCCTTCCGGCACTGGCTCTGCCGCGAGGTCATCGAGCAGCCGGGCGGTGCCGCCCCCACGTCGTGGGACGAACGCATGGCCGCCGACGAGCTCCCGGAGCGGCCCGCCGTCGACTGGGACACCGCTGCGGTCGAGAGGGCCGAGGTGGGCCTGATCGCCGCCGACGACACCGACCGGATCATCGCGGTGAGTGCCCCGGTGCTGGCCCTGCTGGGCTACACCCATTCCTCCGAGCTGGTGGGTCGGCGCCTGGTCGTGGTCATCCCGCCCCGCTACCGCCAGGCCCACCTGGCCGGCTTCACGATGCATCTGGCCAACGGTCGGGCTCCGCTGCTGGGTCGTCCGGTCCGGGTGCCGGCGCTGTGCCGCGACGGCGACGAGGTGGAGGTCGAGCTGACCGTCACCTCGCACTCGCTCCGGGGCGGCCGGCACGTGTTCGTGGCGGAGTTCACCGGCTGAGCCTGCCCACCTGACGGCGTACGACGGCGTACGACGTCGGCGGCGGCCGTAGGGGAGACTGGGCGCATGCTCCTGCTCGCCTTCGGTGTAACCCTGCTGCTCGCCGTCCTCCTCTCGAGCCTGGCGCACCGGACGATCCTGTCCACGGCGGTGCTCTTCCTGGCCGCCGGGTTCCTCCTCGGAGACGGGATGACCGGCGTCCTGCACCTGCACGCCGACGACGACATCGTCTCGCTGCTGGCCGAGCTGGCCCTCTTCACGGTCCTGTTCACCGATGGGATGCGGGTCGGTTGGCAGGACCTGCGGGTGGCTTGGAAGCTGCCGGGGCGCGCGCTGGCCCTGGGGCTGCCGCTGACGCTGCTGCTCACTGCCGCGCTCGCGCACTGGGTGGTCGGGCTGGACTGGACGGCGTCCCTGCTGGTGGGGGCGGTGCTCTCGCCGACCGACCCGGTTTTCGCGGCCGCCCTGGTCGGCAACGACAAGGTCCCGGGACGGTTGCGTCACCTGCTCAACGTGGAGTCCGGGGTCAACGACGGGCTCGCCCTGCCGTTCGTGATCGTGCTGCTCGCCCTGGCCGACCGCAGCGGTCAGGTCCACGTCGGTGAGGTGGCCGTGGAGCTGGTGGTCGGGGTGGCGATCGGCATCGGCGTACCCCTCGTCGCGCTGTGGCTGGAGCGACTGTCCTTCTTGTCGGCCTCGATGCGCTACGAGCCGCTCAACGCCGTGGCGATCGGGCTCCTGGTGCTCGGGCTGGCGGAGGTCACCCACGCCAACCTCTTCCTCGCCGCGTTCGCGGCCGGCATCACGGTCGCAACGTACGGCCACCAGCAGAAGGAGGCCTTCGAGGAGTTCGGGGAGCTGGTCGCCGAGCTGCTCAAGCTGGTCGCGCTGCTGGTCTTCGGCACCCTGGTGACACCGGCCCTGCTGGGCGACCTCGGCTGGTCGGGATGGACCTTCGCGGTGCTGGCGCTGGTCGCCGCACGCCCGGCGGCCCTGGCCGTGGCCTTCGTGGGGGCCAGCCTCAACGTGCGCGAGCAGCTGGCCGCCATGTGGTTCGGCCCCAAGGGGTTCGCGTCGGTGGTCTACGGCTTGCTGGTGCTGGACTCCGGCATCGACGACGCCGAGTCGCTCTTCCACCTCATCGCGGCCACGGTCGCGCTCTCGATCGTGCTGCACTCCTCGACCGACGTGGTCGTCGCGCGTGGCTTCGACGAGGCCGCCGAGACCCCGGCGTGGCACGATCGGCTGCGGCTGAGCCGGCACCGTTCGTGAACTCCTGCCGCACCCGACCAGGGGTTGGGTAGGTTTCGGCGGTGACCTTCCGCGACCGGCTCTCCGCCACCGTCCACCTGCTCGAGCTCGCCACCCTGCGCGGCACGATGGCGCTTCCCGAGGGCGTGCAGCGCCGGCTCGGTGGCCGCCCGATCATCCGCGACGGCCAGACCCTCGCGGCCGACGTCCAGCTGATGCTGCGCCTGCAGAAGCTGGCCCGTGAGGTGGGCGCCGAGACGCTGCCGATCCCCGAGGGTCGCGCCGCGGTGCTGCACCACTCGGGCATGACCGGCGGCGCCCAGCCGGTCGGGGCGGTGCGCGACCTGCCGGTCGGTGACCTGCCGGGGCGGCTCTACGTCCCCAGCGACGTGGCCACCCCTGGCCCGCTGCTGGTCTTCTTCCACGGCGGCGGCTGGATCTACGGCGACCTCGACTCCCACGACGCACCCTGCCGGTTCCTGGCGGAGCGGTCGGGCGTGCGGGTGCTGGCGGTCGACTACCGGTTGGCTCCCGAGCACCCGTTCCCCGCGGCGTACGACGATGCGCTGGCGGCCTACCGCTGGGTCGTCGCCAACGCCGACTCGATCGGCGCTGACCCGGCCCGGCTGGCGGTCGGGGGCGACTCGGCCGGCGGCAACCTGGCGGCGACGACGGCGATCGCGGCGGCCCGCGAGGGGCTGCCCCTGGCCTTCCAGCTGCTGGTCTACCCCGGCACCGACTTCACCGCCGAGACCGGCAGCCGGCAGACGTTCTCCGAGGGCTTCTACCTGACCAAGGCGTTCATGGACCTGGCCAGCGACACCTACCTGCCGGCCGGCACCCCGCTGGACGACCCGCGGGCCTCGCCGCTGCACGACGACCTGCCCGCGGGCCTTGCTGCGGCGTACGTCGCCACGGCCGGCTTCGACCCCCTGCGCGACGAGGGCGAGGCCTATGCCCGCAAGCTGTCGGCCGCGGGCGTGCCGATGGAGCTGAAGCGGTTCCCCGACCAGATCCACGGCTTCTTCAACATCGTGGGGGTGGGTCGCAGCTCACGGGCCGCGGTCGGCGAGATCGCCGCGAAGCTCAAGGCCGCCCTGGCCTGAGCCGTCGGGCTCGGGAGCCGCTCAGAGGTCCGGGCGCCAGGCGCGCAGCGCCTCGGTGAACGCGACCGAGTCGACCATCCGCGCGTCGACCTCGACCGGGTCGAGGCTGCGGCGCAGGAAGAGCATCTTCCACTGCCGCGTCCCCGGTTCGCCGACCAGCTCCAGCTCGGTCTTGTCGTTGTGCAGGTCGAAGCGGTGGTGCCGCCCGCCGGCCACGATGTCGACCAGCCCGCGGTCGAGTCGCACGTGGGCGGAGACCGGGCGGGTCCGCCAGGCCAGGGAGAGCAGCAGCAGTGCCGCGATCGCGGCGGCGGCCGCGACGGTGGATCCGGTCGCGGGTCGGTCGGCCCGGGCCAGCAGCGCCCAGGCGGTCACGAGGACGGCGACCAGCGCGGCCGCCACCAGGCCGCCGCTCAGCGCGGCGTGCCGCCGCGGCGGGCCGAAGGTCGCGACCTCGTGGGGCTCTCCGTGCGTGTTCTCGTGGAAGTCCGCCGGCAGCGGGGGAAGTACGACGGGGTGGGGTCGCTGCCACCAGCTGCGCACGCTGGTGACCTCGTCCAGGAGCAGGTGGCGGGTCTCGGCGAGGGCCTCGGCCAGGTCGCGGGCGCGTTCCTCGGCGACCAGTCGCTCGCGGACCGCCTCCTCGACGAGCTCACTCTGGTGGAGCACCGCGGCCTCGACGGCGCTGCGCTCCATGGCGCGGCGCGCAGCGGACTCCTCGGCGATCCCGCGGGCCTCGGCGTGCTCGGCCGCGGCCTGCTCGGCCTCGGCGCGGGCTGCTGTGGCGGCCTGCAGCTGGTCGGCATGCTCGGTGGCGGCGGTCGCGGCCGCGTCGATGACCTCGCGGGCGTGCACCTCGACGGCGCGTCGTTCGACGGCGGCCTGCCCGACCAGCTCGGCGTGGCCGCGGGCCTCCTGCTCGGCCTCGGCGCGCGCTACGGCGGCCGCGGTGGCGGCCTGCTCGGCGAGAGACCGGGCCTCGGCGTGCTCCCTGGCGGCCGCGTCGGCGTCGGCGCGGGCCTCGTGGGCGAGGCGGACGTCCTCGGCGAGCTGTTCGGCGCTCTCGTGGGCGGCCCGTTGGGCCACGGCGGCGGCTGCGGCAGCGTCGGCGAGCTCCCGGAACCGCTCCTCGGCGGCGGTGCGCTGGGCCAGCGACTGCTCGGCGCGCTCGGCCTCGCGCAGGGCGGCCTCCTCGGCGCCGGTCCGGTCCGCCAACGCCTGGCTCGCGGCCTCGGCGTGTCCGCGGGCGGCCTCCTCGGCGGTGGCGCGGGCCTGGGCCTGCTGGGTGGCCACTTCCTCGGCCCGGGTGCGGGCCTCGTGGGCGGCGCTGGCGGCCTCGGCGTGCGCCCGGGCGGTGTCGTCGGCGGCGATCCGGGCGTCGCGGGCGACCTCGGTGGCCTCGGCTAGCTCGGCGGCGGCGCGGTGGGCGGCTTCCTCGGCGGCGGCGGCGAGTCCGGCGTTGACGGCCTGCTCGTGGGCGGCCTGTTCGGCGGCGGTGCGTTCCTCGTGGGCGACGCGGGCGG
>JBKJLD010000014.1:0-12693 GCA_046597165.1 Nocardioides sp. | reverse complement strand
TGATGCCGACCATCGCCTCACCCAGACCGCGGGAGACCTTGGCGATCACGTCGGGGTCGTCGAAGAACGTGGTCGCCTTGACGATCGCCTCAGCGCGCTGTGCCGGGTTGCCGGACTTGAAGATCCCCGAGCCCACGAAAACACCCTCGGCGCCGAGCTGCATCATCATGGCTGCGTCGGAAGGGGTCGCGATACCACCCGCAACGAACATGACCACGGGCAGCTTTCCGGTCTCGGCAACTTCCTTGACCAGCGTGTACGGCGCCTGGAGCTCCTTCGCTGCCACGTAGAGCTCGTCCTCGCTCATCGAGGACAAACGGCGGATCTCGCCGCCGATCATCCGCATGTGCATGGTGGCGTTGGAGACGTCTCCGGTTCCGGCCTCACCCTTGGAACGGATCATCGCCGCACCCTCAGAGATCCGGCGCAGCGCCTCACCCAGGTTGGTCGCACCACACACGAACGGGACCGTGAACTTCCACTTGTCGATGTGGTTCGCGTAGTCGGCCGGGGTCAGCACCTCGGACTCGTCGATGTAGTCGACGCCCAGGCTCTGCAGGATCTGCGCCTCGGCGAAGTGACCGATCCGGGCCTTGGCCATCACCGGGATCGAGACGGTCTCGATGATCGAGTCGATCATGTCCGGGTCGCTCATCCGGCTCACGCCGCCTTGGGCCCGAATGTCTGCCGGGACCCGCTCGAGGGCCATCACGGCCACCGCGCCGGCGTCCTCGGCGATCTTGGCCTGCTCGGCGTTGACGACGTCCATGATCACCCCGCCCTTGAGCATCTCGGCCATGCCGCGCTTGACGCGGGTCGTGCCGGTGCCGGGGGTGGGAATGCCGTCTGCGGGGGAGGTCTCAACCATGCCGTCAATCCTACGACCGCCACGCGCTGGCACGTGATTCGGGGAGGGCTCAGACGGCGGGATCGGCAGGGACGCTCGCGAGCGCCTGCTGGCGCACCACCCAGATCCGCTGGCCCACCGTGATGGTGCTGGCCAGCGCCAACGCCCACAGGGTGACGTACATCAGGACCGGCAGGTCGAAGATCGCTCCCAGGCCCGTCATCACGAGGATCGCGACCAGCCGGTCGGCGCGCTCGGCGATGCCGACCTTGGCCTGGAAGCCGAGGCCCTCGGCGCGGGCTCGGGCATACGACGTGACGCTCCCCATCACCAGGCAGACCATGGCCAGATCGAGGTAGAGGCGGCTGTCCCCGGGGCCGGCGAAGTACAGCGCGAGCCCGCCGAAGATCGCCCCGTCGCCCACCCGGTCGAGAGTCGAGTCGAGGAACGCACCGAACGGGCTCGACTTTCCGGTCAGGCGGGCCATGTAGCCGTCGAGCAGGTCGCTGAACACGAAGGCCGTGATCACCAGGACGCCGGTGAGCAGCTTTCCCTGGGGGAAGAAGATCAACGCTCCGGCGCAGACTCCGAGGGTGCCGACGAGCGTCACGGCATCGGCGCTCACCCCAAGTTTGATCAGGAGGTGGGCGACCGGGGAGATGACCTTCGTCCAGAAGGCGCGGAAACGTTCCATCATGGCGCGCTCAGGCTAGCGGGGACGCGAGCTCACCCGACCTCCGGGACCGACTGGGGACGATCCAGGATCGGTGCGAAGGCCAGCTCGGCCGCGCCGATGAGCGGCGAGTCCTGGCCGAGCGCAGCCGCCCTGATCTTGACCTCGCTCCGCGGCGACATCAGCGTGCTGCGCCCGAGCGCCTCGTCGACCTGCTCCTCGGCTGCCTCCCAGACCTGGGCCAGGCAGCCGCCCAGCACCAGGATCTCCGGGTTGAAGATGTTGATCACCGCCCGCATGCCGACCCCGGCCCAGTCTGCCACCGAGTTGATCGACTCCTGGGCGCGGTGGTCCCCCTCGCGGGCGGCAGCAATGACCTCGGCCACCGCAACCGGCCCTCCGCCGGGCAGCCGTCCGGCCATCCGGAGCAACTCGTTCTCCCCCACCTTGGTCTCCCAGCAGCCGACCGTGCCGCAGCGGCAGACCGGCCCCTGGCTGTCGACCTGCAGGTGGCCGATCTCTCCGGCGTACCCCTGGGCTCCCGCGAGCGGGACCCCGCCGATCAGGAACCCGCCGCCGATGCCGACGCTCGCATTGAGATAGGCGACGTCTGAGTGTCCGACGGCGGCCCCGCGGACGTGCTCGGCGAGCACCCCGAGGTTGGCGTCGTTCCCGGTCACGACCGGGCGTCCGAGCCGCTTGGACAGGAGCTCCGTGAACGGCTCCCCCACCCAGCCCAGGTTGGGCGCGAAGCGGACCATGCCGTCATCGGCACGGACCGCTCCTGGCACGGCGACGCCGAGACCGAGACAGCGCAGGTCGGCGTGTCCCTCTAGGAGGTCCTCGACCATCTGCGCGACCGACTCCACCACGTGGGCGACGTCGTGCTCGCCGCGGTGGTGCCCGCGGGAGCGACGGTCCAGGACCTCGCCGCCGAGCCCGACCACCGCCGCCGCGATCCAGTCGACCCCGAGGTCGACCGCCACTACGACGTTGTCCTTGCGGGGCACGACCAGGTGCGACGGGCGCCCCGAGCGACCGGCCAGTGAGGACGCCTCCTCCGAGACCAGCCCGAGGCTCTGCAACTCCCCTGTCAGGGCACCGATGGTGCTGCGGTTGAGGCCGAGCTGCCGGGTCAGCACAGCCCGGGTCGTCGGACCGTGCGTGTGCACCGTCTGGAGGATGGTGCGCAGATTCGCGCGCCGCAGCTCCTCGGCGCCGACGCCGGTCGGGGTGGCCACTGCTCTCTCCTGTCAGACGCGACCGGTCGCCGCGGCGCGGCGCCGGCTGATCGCGTCGACGCTCGCAGCGACCAGCAGCACCAGCCCGGTGACGATGTACTTCCTGCTGTCGGGCTGGTTGAGCAGACCCATGCCGTTCGCGATGACTGCCACGACGGTGCCACCGATCAGGGCGTCGACGATACGACCCTTGCCTCCGAAGAGGCTGGTGCCACCGATGACGGCCGCACCCACGGCGTACAGCAGGATCGTGCTACCACCGCTGTTGTTGTTCACGCCGCCGCTGTAGCTCGCCAGCATGATGCCGCCGATGCCCGCCACCGTGGAGCAGAGCATGAAGCAGCTGAGCTGGATCATCTTGACGTTGATGCCCGCACGGCGCGCCGCCTCGGCGTTGCCGCCGACGGCGTAGACGTGGGCGCCCCACCTGGTCCGGCTGAGTACTGCGCTGAGCACGAGGGCGACCCCGATGATGATCAGGAGCGAGATCGGCACGCCCTTGATCGACTTGATGTGCGCGTTGGGGCTGCGCTCGATCGACAGGTAGAAGACCACCAGGAACGCGATGACGGTGAGGCTGCCCGACTTCAGGGCCCAGAGCAGGTTCGACTCACTCGTCAGGCCGTTGCGCCGACGACGCCGGTTGCTCAGGAAGGTCAACGCGGCGTAGGACGCCACCACCACGACCGTGATGGTCCATCCCAGCCAGACCGGGATGTTCTCGCTGTTGAGCTTCGCGACGAACTCGCCGGAGTCGATCGACCCCTTCTCCCCGATGATCGACAGCAGGACTCCCTGCAGGGCGAGGAAAGCGGACAGAGTCACGACGAACGACGGGATGCCGAGCCGCGAGACGATCAGGCCGATGGTCGCGCCGATCACCGCGCCGGTGGCAAGACAGGCCAGGATCGCCGGGGCCGTCGGCCAGCCGTGCTCGGTGAGGAAGACAGACATGACGGCCGCGGACGTGCCGCCCGTGAATCCCGCCGACAGGTCGATCTCGCCGAGCAGCAGGACGAAGACGAGCCCCATCGCGATGATCGTGACGCCGGCCGACTGCTGGATCAGGTTGCCGAAGTTGAACGCCTTGGTGAAGGTCTCCGGCCGCAGGACGGAGAAGGCGATGACGAGCACGACCAGCCCGAGGATCGCCGGGAGCGACCCGACATCGCCGCCACGGAGCTTGGCGACATAGTCCCTACCGAGGCTGCCGAGCGTGGCGTCGCTCTCCGTGTCCGGGGTTTCGTCGGTAGCGGCGCTCATGCCACATCTCCCTCGTTCAGCTGACCGGTCGTGATTGCCGTGACGATCCGCTCGCGGCTCGTGGTGTGGACGTCGACCTGGGCGACCATCTGGCCGAGGTAGAGGACCGCGATGTCGTCGGCCACCTCGAAGATCTCGTTGAGGTTGTGGCTGATGAGGATCACCCCGAGGCCGCGCTCGGCGAGCCGACGGACCAGCTTGAGGACCTGCTCCGTCTGCGCGACGCCCAGCGCCGCGGTCGGTTCGTCGAGGATGACGATCTTGGAGTTCCACAGGACGGAGCGGGCGATGGCGACCGTCTGACGCTGGCCGCCCGAGAGGGCGGCGACGTGGGTGCGCACCGACTTCAGCGTGCGGACCGAGAGTCCGTCGAGCGTCTCGCGGGCGCGGGCCTCCATGGTGTCCTCGTCGACCATGCCGTTCTTGGTGAGCTCGCGGCCGAGGAACATGTTGTGGACGACGTCGAGGTTGTCGCACAGCGCGAGGTCCTGGTAGACGACCTCGATGCCCAGTGCGTTCGAGTCGCGCGGACTCTTCACGTGGACGGCACTGCCCTCGAACGCATAGGAGCCCTCGTCGAACGGGTAGATGCCGGCGATCCCCTTGATCAACGTGCTCTTGCCGGCGCCGTTGTCGCCGACCAGGGCAGTCACGCGGCCGGGTCGCACGGTCAGGTCGACGCCGCGCAGCACCTGCACGGCACCGAAGCTCTTCTCAACGCCGCGCAGTTCCAGCAGCGGCTCTCCACTCGACATTCGTCGCCCTCCTGGGGGGTCTTGATGGTGAAGCGGGGGCCCGCCCAGTCGGACGGGCCCCCGCGTTTCAAGCTTGTAGAGAAGACCGCTGGGCGGTCACGCGACTCCGTACTTCGTGCAGAGGGCCTCGATACCCTTGCAGATGTCCGCCGCGTTGGCCTGGCCGGCCGTGACGACGTCCTTGACGGTGTCGGCGGTGATCCAGACCGGGATGGCGAGCACCGACGGAACGTCGACGCCGAGCACCGAGTCGTTCACCGCGCCGGTCGCGATCGTCGCCGGGTCATCGCCCTTGATGATCGCGATCGCCAGGTCGGCGGCGGCCTTCGCCTCGAGCGAGGTGTCCTTGAAGACGGTGCCGGACTGGTAGCCCTGCAGGACGTTGGCGAGGCCCTCGGGCGTCGCGTCCTGACCGGTCACCGGGATCTTGCCCTCGACGCCGGCGGCCTTCTCACGGGCGATGACGCCGCCCGCCATGCCGTCGTTCGCGGTGACGAGGCCGACGAGGTCCGAGTGGGCGGCGTAGAACTGGTCGAAGACCTTGCCCGCGGTGTCCGGGTCCCACTCACCGGTCTGGTCGGCGACGACGGTGTAGCTGCCGTCGTCCTTGATGACCGACTCGTAGCCCTGCTTGAAGAGCGTCGCGTTGTTGTCGGTCGCAGCGCCGTTGATGAAGGCGATGTTCCCCGACGTGGTGCCGGCGGCCGTGAGGAAGTCGATGAGACCCTGGCCCTGCAGCTCGCCGACCTTCACGTTGTCGAACGACACGTAGTAGTCCGCGCCGCCACCCAGCGTGAGGCGGTCGTAGTCGATGACTGCGATGCCCGCGTTCTTGGCCTTGTCGATGCACGCCTTGCCCGAGTCGGGGTCGAGGTCGGTCTCGATGAGGACGTCGACACCCTCGGTGATCATCTGGTCGCAGAGCTGACCGAACGTGTCGGCCGAGCCCTCGGCGTTCTGGATGTCCGATTCCAGGCCCGCGGCCTTGAAGGCGGCCTCGAGGTTCGGGCGGTCCTGCGTCTCCCAGCGGACCGACGACTTCGAGTCGGGGAGGATCACCCCGACCTTGCCGGTGGCGTTGCCGCCACCTCCGTCGCTGCTGGAGCTGTCACTGCTGCCGCCGCACGCCGCAAGCGACCCGACCGCCAGCGTTGCGATCGCCGCGAGACTGGCGAGTCGCGCACCCTTGTTCCTGAACATTCTTCGACCTCCATGGGATCGGGCCTTGTGGTGTGACTACCGTCACGGTGTATGTTGCGGCTCACAACATACTCACCATGAAAGCCGCTCGGCAAGGGGTTGACGCCATGTTTTGTTGTTTGGCGGAACCAATTGCTGCGACCCCTCACCGAACGGCGGAGACGAGGACGCCATGACCGACTACACCCCCACCCGGGACGACCAGTTCTCCTTCGGCCTGTGGACGGTCGGCTGGCAGGGCGTCGACGTGTTCGGCACGGCCATCCGCCCCGAGCTCGACCCCGCCGAAGCGATCCACCGGCTGAGCGACCTGGGCGCCTACGGCATCACGTTCCACGACAACGATGTCTTCCCCTTCGAGGCCGATGAGGCGGCCAAACAGGCGCACCTCGCGCCGCTGCGCAAGGCGCTCGAGGAGACGGGGCTCGTGGTCCCCATGGTGACCACGAACCTGTTCTCCCACCCGGTGTTCCGCGACGGCGGCTTCACCAACAACGACCGCGACGTACGTCGGTTCGCGCTCCGCAAGGCGCTCGACAACATCGACCTGGCGGCCGAGCTCGGCGCGAAGATCTTCGTGGCGTGGGGTGGTCGAGAGGGCGCCGAGACCGGTGCCGCCAAGGACGTCAAGAGCGCTCTGGACCGCTACGCCGAGGCGTTCAACCTGCTGGGCGCCTACGTCCTCGACCGCGGCTACGACATGCGTTTCGCGATCGAGCCCAAGCCCAACGAGCCGCGCGGCGACATCCTGCTGCCCACGGTCGGCCACGCGCTCGCGTTCATCAACGAGCTCGACCACCCCGAGCTGGTCGGCGTGAACCCCGAGGTCGGTCACGAGGAGATGGCCTCGCTGAACTACGCCCACGGTCTGGCCCAGGCGCTGTGGCACGGCAAGCTCTTCCACATCGACCTCAACGGTCAGCACGGTCCCCGCTACGACCAGGACCTCCGCTTCGGAGCGGGCAACGCGCGCGGGGCCTTCTGGACCGTCGACATCGTCGAGAACGGCGGCTACGTGGGCCCCCGGCACTTCGACTACAAGCCACCACGCACCGAGGACATCGACGGCGTCTGGGTCTCGGCCGACGCCTGCATGCGCAACTACCTCATCCTGCGCGAGAAGGTGCGCGCCTTCCGCGCCGATCCCGAGGTGCAGCAGGCGCTGACCGCGGCCCGCGTGGACCAGATGCAGGTGCCGACCCTGACCGCGGGTGAGAGCGTCGCCGAGCTGCGCAGCGAGGCCTTCGATCCCGAGGCGGCCGGCCAGCGCGGCATGGGCTTCGAGCGACTCGACCAGCTCGCGCTGGAGCACCTGTACGGCGTGCGGGGCTGACGTGGCGCTGGTGGCCGGGGTCGACTCCTCGACCCAGTCCTGCAAGGTCGTCGTCGTCGACGAGCACACCGGGCGCACCGTCCGCCAGGGTCGCGCCATGCATCCCGACGGGTCCGAGGTGGACCCCGCAGCGTGGTGGTCTGCCCTGGAGCGGGCGGTGGCCGATGCCGGGGGTCTCGACGACGTCGCCGCGCTCGCCGTGGGTGGCCAGCAGCACGGCATGGTCTGCCTGGACGAGTCCGGCGCCGTCGTCCGGCCGGCGCTGCTGTGGAACGACACCCGATCGGCCCGGGCCGCGAGCGACCTGGTCGCCGAGCTGGGCGGGGGCGGGGCCTGGGCCGAGGCGGTCGGGTCGGTGCCGGTCGCGTCGTTCACCGTGACCAAGCTGCGGTGGCTGGCCGAGCACGAGCCCGAGTCCGCCCGGCGTACCGCCGCGGTCTGCCTCCCGCACGACTGGCTCACCTGGCGGCTGCGCGGCGCTCCCGGCCTCGGGGAGCTGAGCACCGACCGCGGCGACGCGAGCGGCACCGGCTACTGGGCGCCGCACGACGGGGAGTACCGCACCGACCTGCTGCGTCTCGCGCTCGGCTCGACTCCCGTGGTGCCGCGGGTCCTCGGCCCCGCCGCCTCCCCCGGCAGCACCGCCGGCGGTCTGCTTCTCGGAGCCGGGACGGGTGACAACGCGGCCGCCGCGCTGGGTCTGGCCGCAGGCCCCGGGGACGTCGTCGTGTCGATCGGTACCTCCGGCGTCGTCTCGGCGGTCTCGTCGGTCCCGGCCGCCGATCCCACGGGGGCGGTCGCCGGCTTCGCGGATGCCACCGGCCACTTCCTGCCCCTGGTCTGCACCCTGAACGCGGCCCGGGTCCTCGACGGGACCGCCCGGCTGCTGGGCGCCGACCACGCCGGTCTCGCGGAGCTCGCCCTCAGCGCCCCCGCCGGGTCACGGGGCGCCGTGCTCGTGCCCTATCTGGAGGGCGAGCGAACCCCTGACCGGCCCCACGCGACCGGGTCGCTGCACGGCCTGACCCTCGACTCGCTGGATCGGGCGTGCGTCGCCCGCGCCGCGGTCGAGGGGCTGCTCTGCGGCCTCGCCGACGGCATCGACGCCCTCGTCGCGCAGGGTGCGGTCGTCTCCCGCGTCCTCCTGGTGGGTGGCGCGGCCGCCTCCCCCGCCGTACGCCGGATCGCCCCGACCGTCCTGGGGCGACCCGTGCACGTGCCGGCGCCGGACGAGTACGTCGCCCGGGGCGCGGCACGTCAGGCGGCCTGGGCCCGGTCCGGGTCCGCTGAACCGCCCGTCTGGGAGCAGGCAGGCGCGAGCGTCCACGACGATGCCGAGGTCCCCGCGGTGCGGGCGCGCTACCGCGAGGCCTGCGCCGCCGTGCTCGACCGGCAGCAGGCGTAGTCTCACCAGACGGAGCCACTCAGGCTTCCTCTCAGAGAGAATCCCCCATGAGCGACAAGTCGCCGCGGCAGGGCATGACGAAGAAGACTGGCAAGTCGATCAAGGAAAAGCGCGCCGACAAGCGCGACAAGACCGGCGGCAACGAGAGCCTCTCCGACAAGGTCGGGTCGAAGAAGAAGTGACGCTCCTCTCCCTGGGCGTGGTGGGCACCTCAGCCAAGGAGAACGAGCAGCGGTTGCCGCTGCACCCGGGCCACCTGGCCGGACTCGACGCGGACCTGCGCGCCCGGATCACGCTCGAGCACGGCTACGGGCACGACTTCGGGGCCTCGGACGCCGATCTCGCCCACGTGGTGGCCGGCTTCGCCTCCCGCGAGGAGATCCTGGCGAGTTCCGACGTCGTCCTCCTGCCCAAGCCGCAGCATTCCGACCTCGCGGCGCTCGGACCCGGTCAGGTGCTGTGGGGCTGGCCGCACTGCGTCCAGGACCCCGAGCTGACCCAGCTCGCCATCGACCGGGAGCTCACCCTGATCGCCTTCGAGTCGATGAACCACTGGACCCGCGACGGCTCGGTCGGGCTGCACGTCTTCCACAAGAACAACGAGCTGGCCGGCTACTGCTCGGTCATCCACGCCATGCAGCTGGCCGGGATCACGGGCGACTACGGGCGCCGTCTCTCGGCCGTGGTCATCGGCTTCGGCGCCACCGCGCGTGGCGCCGTGACCGCACTCAACGCGCACGGCGTGCACGAGGTCGCGGTGCTCACCAACCGCGGCGTCGCCGCCGTCGGTTCACCGATCCACTCGGTCCGGATCCGCCAGTTCGACCATGAGCCCGACGGTGAGCACCTCAGCCACGTGATCACCGAGCGGGGCCGCGAGCCACTGGCGGCGTACCTCGCGGAGAACGACATCGTCGTCAACTGCACGCTCCAGGACACCGCGCGTCCGCTCACCTACCTCCACACCGAGGACCTCGGCGTGTTCCGGGCAGGCAGTGTCATCGTCGACGTCTCCTGCGACCTCGAGATGGGCTTCAGCTGGGCGCGTCCGACGACCTTCGACGACCCCACGTTCGAGGTGGGCAACCACGTCCTCTACTACGCGGTCGACCACAGCCCGTCGTACCTGTGGAACTCCGCCACCTGGGAGAACAGTGCGGCGCTGATCCCGTTCCTGCGGCCGGTCCTCGAGGGCGGCGCCTCGTGGGACGCCGACGAGACCCTGTCGCGGGCGATCGAGATCCGCGCCGGTCGGATCGTCAACCCGGCAATCCTGGCCTTCCAGGGTCGCTCCGCGACGCACCCGCACCTGGTGGCCTGACGGCTGCTCTCAGACCAGCTCGGGCACCCGCAGGTGAGCGAGCACCAGGTCGAACTCGACCACGTCCATCACGTCGACGCCGGCGTCGCGGACCCCCGCGTCGCGAATGGTCCAGCTGCGCTCACGGCTGGCCTCCATCGCGGCACGGGAGTCGTACGTCGTGGTGCTGCACGCCCGGCCCGCCGCCCGGTCCACCAGGAGACTGGCGCTGCAGAAGCCGTCCAGCGTCTCCATCTCCGGCAGCATCACCGAGCGGTAGAGCTCGACCCCGCGCTCGGTGTCGTGGTGGTTGAGGCGCAGCCAGGTCGCCCGGCAGCAGGAGCCCTCGGGTGCGGCGTGGTCGCGGTGCATCACCGCGACCTCCCACTCGGTCGGCCGGGGCGAGCCGCCCATGATCTCGGCGGTGCGGGTGCGGCTGGAGCGCAGCCCCTCCACGCTCGCGTGCATCGCGTCCTCGGAGCCCCACGAGCTGGTGATGATGGAGTGCCCGGTGTCCCGGTCGACGAGCATCGAGAGCCCGAGCGCCCCGTCCATCCCCATGATCCGCGGCATGATCTCGTCGCGGACGTGGGCGATGCCGTCGTCGAGGCGGCTTGGATCTGCCAACAGGGTGATGGAGCGTGCATGCATGACGTGCCTCCGTGTCCGTGGGCGGCGCCCCAGCGGCACCGCCGGTCGTGACCCACATTCCTCTCCGCCGCCGCCCCGCGCAACTGAGGTCCGGTCAGCCGCGCCGAGTCAGGACGGCCAGGCCTCAGCGAGCAGGGTGCGGGTGTCGCCGAGCAGCTCCGGCAGCGTCTTGGTGCGTCCGATGATGGGCATGAAGTTCTGGTCACCCGGCCATCGGGGCACGACGTGCTGGTGCAGGTGGGCGGAGATGCCGGCACCCGCGACAGCCCCCTGGTTCATGCCGATGTTGAAGCCCTGGGCACCGGACACGGTCCGCACGACCCGCATGGCTGCTCGAGTGAGGTCGGCGATCTCGGCCGCCTCCTCGTCCGTGGTGTCGGAGTAGTCGGCCACGTGCCGGTAGGGACAGACCATCAGGTGCCCGGGCGCGTAGGGGTAGAGGTTCAGCACCACGAACGCCAGCGCCCCGCGACGTACGACGAGGCCGGCGTCGTCGTCGAGGGTGGGGATCCGGCAGAAGGGGCACTCCCCCGACGACGAGTCGGCCGGCTTGTTCTCCCCACGGATGTAGGCCATCCGGTGCGGTGCCCACAACCGGTCCAGGTCGTCCGCGGTCCCCGCGCCGTCCTGGCGGATCGTCTCGTCGCTCATGGTGGTCGATCCTAGGGTGGACCCATGAGCTCACCGACGCTGCGGCCCGCCACCGCCGACGACATGGCCGCAGTGGCAGACCTCTGGCACGCCGCGTGGCACGACGCCCACGTCGGCCACGTCCCTGACGGGCTGACCGCGGCTCGCACGCTGGCGGCGTTCCACGAACGCACCCCGGCGCGGGTCGTCGACACCACGGTGGCCGTGCTGGACGGCGAGCTCACCGGATTCGTCATGACCGACGGGTCCGAGGTGGAGCAGGTCTTCGTCGCGGCACCCCACCGTGGCTCGGGAGTCGCGGTGCTCCTGCTCGACGAGGGCGAGCGCCGAGTGGCCGCCGCCGGGCACGAGGTCGCGTGGCTGGCCGTCGTGGCCGGCAATGCTCGGGCCCGCCGGTTCTACGAGCGGCAGGGGTGGGCCGACCAGGGCGACCTGCCCTACGAGGTCTCGGCCGGCGGCACGACGTACGTCTCGCCGTGCCGCCGCTACGTGAACCCCGTCGCCTAGACCTGTTCGCGCGAGGCGACGGCCGCCTGCACCCGGGCGATCGCCTCATCGATGGGTACGCCGTTCTCCTGACGACCGTCGCGGTAGCGGAAGGAGACCGCGCCCGCCTCGAGGTCGTCGCTCCCGGCGATCATCATGAACGGGACCTTCTGCAGCTGCGCGTTGCGGATCTTCTTCTGCATCCGGTCGTCGGAGTCGTCGACCTCGACCCGCAGGCCGAGCACCTGCATCCGCTTCGCCACGTCGTGGAGATAGTCCGCATGCGCCTCGGCGACCGGGATCGCCTGCACCTGGACCGGCGCCAGCCAGGGCGGGAAGGCGCCGGCGTAGTGCTCGACGAGCACCCCGTAGAACCGCTCCAGGGAGCCGAACTTGGCCGAGTGGATCATCACCGGCTGCTGGCGTGAGCCGTCCGCGGCCTGGTACTCGAGCTCGAATCCGGCGGGCTGGTTGAAGTCGTACTGGATGGTCGACATCTGCCAGGTCCGGCCGATCGCGTCGCGCGCCTGCACCGAGATCTTCGGTCCGTAGAACGCGGCACCACCCGGATCCGGGACCAGCTCGAGCCCGGTCTCGGTGGCGGCGTCCTCGAGCACCTTGGTCGCGGTCGCCCACTGCTCGTCGGAGCCCATGAACTTGTCCTTGGTGGCATCCCGGGTGGACAGCTCCAGGTAGAAGTCCGCGAGGCCTGACCCAGGACGACTCGCATTCATACTGCATGCCCGAGCAGGCGCCGGCTGAGGTCAAGCACCTGCTGTCGTTCGTCCTGGGGCTGCTGCGGGACTTCGGCCTCGAGGACTTCTACCTGGAGCTGTCCACCCGGGATGCCACCAAGGACAAGTTCATGGGCTCCGACGAGCAGTGGGC